>VEXC01000056.1 GCA_009391225.1 SAR202 cluster bacterium AC-647-N09_OGT_505m | reverse complement strand
TTCGGTTCTGTGCCACCAGATATATGGAGTGTGGGTGAACCAGAGGACAGACCAGGAGGCGATGATTGGTGCTCTCGTACCTGTGAGATACGGGCAGGCACCTTACGCAAGATTCTGAGGGATTTGGATATTCGCTGGGATGAATTCCGTCAAACATAATCAAGAGAGGTAGTACCTGTTACAGGTATGCACCTCTTTGTGTCGGCTCGTGCCATTAGGCAATCTCAGAATGAGCAGAGATGTCACCCCGAGGAGTTTCATAAAACCCACCCAATTATTATAGAGCACGTCCTAACGGAGTCCCGTAGAAGCCAGGTGATAAAACTATGATTCAACAAGCCATAAGCACCGTAGTCTCTGGCCATGACCTGTCCACGAATGACGCAATCCAGGTCATGGAGGAGATAATGACTGGCGCGGCAACCCCGGCGCAATTCGGGGCTTTTGTCACCGCACTGCGCCTCAAGGGAGAAACCGCCGAGGAAATCGCTGGCATGGCCCGTGTCATGCGGGAGAAAGCCCTGCACGTACGATCGGAGGGCGACCTAGTGGACACCTGCGGCACTGGCGGCGACGGCTCCCAGACCATCAACGTCTCCACCATCTCCGCCTTCGTAGTTACAGGCGCTGGCCTGAAGGTAGCCAAGCACGGCAACCGTGCCATCACCAGCGCTTGCGGCAGCGCCGACGTCCTAGAGGCCGCTGGTGTGAAGATAGACCTAGGACCAAAGGGAGTAGAGCGGTGCATTCATGAGGTGGGTATTGGCTTCATGTTCGCACCCACCTTCCATCCCGCCATGAAGTACGCCGGTCCGCCGCGGCGAGAAATCGGCATTCGCACGGTATTCAACATCTTGGGCCCGCTTACCAACCCAGCGGGTGCGCGAAGCCAGGTTCTGGGAATAGCAGATGGCTCCCTTGGGGAGCAGATGGCCCTAGTACTACAACATCTGGGATGCCAGCACGCCCTGGTGGTCCACGGAGAGGACGGGCTTGACGAGGTTTCGATTGCTGCTCCCACCCAGATATGGGAGTTGAAACAAGGCAATATCTTCAGCTACAGCGTGACCCCCGAGGACCTGGGACTCTCTAGAGCTTCCGCAGATGCCATAATGGGCGGCTCAGCAAAGGAAAACGTGAACGCCATGAATCGAATCCTAGGAGGGGAGAAAGGTCCTGGACGTGATGTCGTGTTGCTAAACGCCGCCGCCGCCCTGGCAGCCGGGGATGCCGTTCAGAACCTTCGCCAGGGAATAATGGTAGCTTCCGAGTCCATTGATAGTGGTAGAGCCCTGGAAAAGCTCCGTACCCTCTGTGAGTTGAGCCAGAAGCTTACCTAGAGCTAACAACTATGACTACTATCCTGGACCGGATTGTTGAGACCAAACATCAGGAGGTTGAGCGCCTCAAGAAAGAGACGCCCCTCTCATCACTAGAGGAACGAATCCGCTCCCTTCCACTTCCCCTCAACTTCTCGGGTGCTCTACTGGGCGATGGCCCGCGCCTCATAGCCGAGGCCAAGAAGGCATCCCCCTCACGAGGCCTGCTCCGGGACAACTACAATCCGGCAGCCCTAGCAAGGGCCTACGCCGACAACGGTGCCGCCGCCGTTTCAGTCCTCACGGAGATGGACAACTTCCAGGGCTGCCTGGAGCACATGAAAGCAGTCAAGGAGGTAGTTGAGCCCCTCGGTGTTCCAGTTCTACGCAAAGACTTCATATTCGACCCATACCAGTTACACGAGGCCAGGGCCAATGGAGCGGACGCCATCCTCCTGATTGTGGCCATACTCACTCCAGATCGCTTGCAAGCGCTGCTAAGTGAATGCCAGAGCCTATGGCTGCAAGCATTGGTGGAGATTCACAACGAAGAGGAGTTGAAGCGAGCGTTGGAAGCTGGTGCGGAGATTATCGGCATTAACAACCGGAATCTGCATACCTTTGAAACAGACATCGCCGTCACGGAACGTCTGGCTTCCTCGGTTCCCAGGGGCACAATACTAGTCAGTGAAAGCGGCATCCACACTTACTCTGACCTCCTCAGGCTCCGCCG
>VEXC01000055.1 GCA_009391225.1 SAR202 cluster bacterium AC-647-N09_OGT_505m | reverse complement strand
CTCCGTCAACGTGCCCGGGGTCACGACCCTTACCACCTGCCGCTCCACCAACCCTCTGCCAGAAGTATCCCCTAGCTGCTCGCAGATGGCTACCTTGTAGCCATTCTTTACCAGGCGAGCCAGATAGCCGTCCAGGGCGTGGTACGGTATCCCAGCCAGAGGGATTCGCTGACCCTTGCCCATCTCCCTTGAAGTGAGGGCAATCTCAAGCTCTCGAGCAGTTATATACGCGTCTTCGTCGAAGGTCTCGTAGAAGTCCCCCATCCTAAATAGAAGAATGGCATCGGGGTGCTCCTGCTTAATCTTCAGATATTGCTGCCGGACGGGGGTCGGAGAGGTCATGCTTTAGCTCTGTTCTAAAGGACAGTGGTACACGCCAATTCTACAGGACGCAGGGATGCAGGGGAATAGGTGTGTGGGAACAAGCAGTGTATTTCAGTATACGCCAAGGGTTGACGACCCTCGTTCCCAGGCGATTTGATGTATCACTGGGGAATCGCTCTGGTAAACCAGCGATAGTCTATGTGCAATGCTAAAGAACCCAGGCTGACCACAGCACTCGACTAGTGAAGAAGAAGGTGCTTGATAGGTAATTGCGCAAGGTGCTAGGATACATCATTCCAAGCCCGCTGAGCAGCCGCGTGGAACCGTGGCTCGAGGGATTGGAAAGGGTCACTAGAATACCGTGAAAATCCGACCAGTCTCAGGAGGTGAGCGATGCCAACAGTGCAAGTGAACGATGCAGAGCTATACTACGAGGTCCACGGTTCTGGGTTCCCCCTGGTGCTCTCGCACACGGGCATGACCAACCTGAACAACTTCGACCATAACATCCCTGTGTTGGCGGAGAAGTACCGAGTCATTGCCTATGATCGACGGGGCTGCAGGCACTCCACTGCGCCCGAGGGCACCGACTCGGCTGAGACCTGGGTGCGGGACCTGCACGGCCTGCTCCAGCACCTAGGTGTTAATCGGGCCTACATCGGCGGCGTGTCCTTTGGGGCAATGCTGAGCGTCGAGTTTCTCTTCACTCATCCAGAGATGGTGGAGGGGCTGATTTCCTCATGTGGCAACCCATTCGGGTGGGGGAATGACCGGCGGCCCAACCCCATTCCCTTCCCAGATCGCCGTGCTCAGCTTCCTTCAGTACAGATCCCTGTACTTTGGATATACGGTGAGGAAGACGCCGGCTTCCCACCCAGCATGGGCGAAGAGGCACAACGCCTGACGCCAGGAAGCGAGTTGGTAGTGGTACAGGGCGTGGGCCACTCCCCACAAGTAGACGCACCACTGGTGTTCAACCAAGCAATCGTGGAATTCCTGGCGAAAGTGGACGAAAGGCGCGTAGCAGCGCGATAACTTCTACCGCTTACGCCTGAACTTCTGGACTCGTTGGCCTTCCAGGACCTCAGAAACATATAAATCGCCGTAGGAGTCGGCCCAGACCCCGTGGGGGCCCCAGAAGAGGCCTGGCTCGTGAGACCGCTCGCCGCCCAAGCGATTCAGCACGTTCCCATGCAGGTCCAGGATGCTAACACGATCACCCAACTCCGCGACATAGATGATGTCGTCGGCGTCTATGTATATCTTGCAGGGTTGCAAGAAGTCAGTCCAGGTCTCCAAATGCGCTCCATCAGGAGTAAATACCTGGAGCCGGTTATTCTCTCGGTCGGCCACGTAGACCAAGCCTCTGTGCTCCCATACGCTATGCACCAAGCGGAACTGGCCATGGTCATCCCCGGGCTCGCCCCAAGAGAAGAGCAATTGCCCATCCTGGGAAAATTTGTGGACACGACAGTTGCGATAGCCATCGGAAATATAGAAGTCACCCTCTGAAGAGATGGTGAGATCCGTGGGGTGATGAAATGGCGGACCAGCATGAAGGACGGTGCGGTTCTCATCTGTGTAACCGGTATCAGAGGGCTGGTTCCGTATACCAATAGTCAAGAGGAGTTGTCCATCTGGGGTGAATTTCATGACCACCTGTGGGACACGGTCCACCAGGTAGATGCTATCGTCCGGGCCTATGCAAATCCCGTGGGCGTCCTCGAAAAAG
>VEXC01000054.1 GCA_009391225.1 SAR202 cluster bacterium AC-647-N09_OGT_505m | reverse complement strand
CTCGGATTCACTACCCAACCCGCAGGTCCTTCAGCAGGGACGTTTGGCACTCAGCCAGTCGTTGCGGTCCAAGACGTAGAGGGCAACACCTTTGCCTCCTCCTCAGCCGCCGTCACCCTCGCCGTGACGAGTGGCGACGGGACGCTTATCGGGACCACCACACTCAACGCCGTCAACGGGGTGGCGACCTTCACAGATCTCGTGATCAACACGGCCGATGACGGCTATGTCCTCACTGCGATCAGCTCCGGACTCACATCCGCAACAAGCGAAGCATTTAACCTGGCAATCGGCACAGCAGCCCAACTGGTCTATACCACCCAACCAGCTGACAGCACCAGCGGAGAGTTGCTCAGCACACAGCCGGTTGTCGCCATCCAAGACGGCGCTGGGAACGTTGTTACCGATTCCTCTGCTACGGTGACTCTGACATTGAGTTCCGGCACCCTCTCCGGCACCACCACACTCAACGCCATCAACGGCATAGCGACCTTCACCGACATATCAGTTTCAACCACAGGAGCAGGACTGGCCCTCACGGCGAGCAGCATTGGGCTGACCTCTGCAACCAGCTCTTCGTTTGCCGTCCTAGCAGGTGATGCCAGTGCAGTCTCGGTGGTGACCCAGCCAGGCAATGCAACCAGCGGAACGGCCTTTACAACTCAACCGGTCATCCATATCGTCGATGCCCAAGGCAACCTCACCGCCTCACCAGGCAACGTCACATCCACGATCAGTGGAGGGACAGGAGATTCCGATGCGAACCTATCCGGAACCACCACAGTGGCAGCCGTTGATGGCATCGCCACTTTCACCAATCTCAGCATCGATAAAGCCGCCAGCGGCTACACACTCACCTTCAGTGTCAGTGGACTCACCGGTGCGGTGAGCTCTAGTTTTACGATCACTCCAGGGGCTGCATCGACACTTCAGTTCTCCACTCAACCAGTCGGTGAACGCATCGGCCGCAGACTGCAGGTACAACCCGTGGTCACCATCACTGATTCCCTGGGCAATATAGTTGCTTCGACCGCCTCGATCAGTCTCTCCCTCACCACAGGAGTGGGGACGGCAGGAGCCACACTTGGAGGCACAACCACTGTTTCGGCAGTCAATGGCGTGGCAACCTTAGTTGGCCTCAGAGTTGATCTATTAGGGCAAGGGTATACGATTACGGCAGCAAGCTCCGGACTCGCCTCCGG
This sequence comes from SAR202 cluster bacterium AC-647-N09_OGT_505m, assembly GCA_009391225.1. The sequence goes on along the minus strand of VEXC01000054.1, from coordinate 907 downwards.
CGTCAGCCTTCCGTTCACCATGTCCGGCATCGGTGAGATTACCACCCAGGGGTTGCGGAGCATCGACTATGTCAGCGCATACGTTGGTTGGGCTGTCGGTGCCAGCGGCACCATCATGATGACCAACGATGGCGGTCGCTCCTGGTCGCTACAGACCTCTGGAACAACCAGCCAGCTGATGGGCATCGACTTCGTGGACTATCGATACGGCTGGGCGGTGGGAGCCGGTGGGACAGTCCTCGCCACCACCAACGGCGGGCACACGTGGACCCCACAAACCAGTGGCACCACCGAGACCCTCCATAGAGTTCAGTTCAGAGATGCCTCAAATGGATCAGTGGTCGGTGTCAACGGTTTGATCCTACGGACCACGGATGGCGGCAATACCTGGTCGTCCATCAACAGTGGGAGTTCACGGAACCTCCGTGGCATCTCCTATGGCTCATCCACAGTCCTCACGGTCGTTGGCGATCAAGGTGAAGTCCTGCGCTCGACCGACGGGGGCTCCTCCTGGTCTGCCCAGACAAGCGGAACCAGTCGGAACCTCCGGGGTGTCAGCCTATCCGATGCCTCCAATGGATGGGCCGTGGGGGCAGATGGCCGGGTCCTCCGCACCCAGGACGGTGGCTCATCGTGGAGTGAGCAGACCGTCCTGGGGGAGGCAGATCTCAACGCGGTTAGGTTCGTGGATAGTAATCGTGGGTGGGCAGTTGGAGCGGGTGGTGCTATCGCACGTACCACAGATGGTGGAGCATCCTGGTCCAATATCACCAGCGGGACATCCGAAGACCTGCATTCGGTGTCCTTCGTCTCCAACCCTGAAGGTGGTGCGGTCGGGACCAACGGCACCATCCTGCGTTCCGAGGACGCGGGCAGCACATGGTCTGTGCAGAACGGCGTCATCGAT
>VEXC01000053.1 GCA_009391225.1 SAR202 cluster bacterium AC-647-N09_OGT_505m | reverse complement strand
TCTCGGTCTAGGAAGACGGGACTCGAAGATAATACCAAGTATGGTGAAGATAACTGCACCCAGAAGGGTCCCTTCATAGCCGATGATGGTCATTGCTGGAAAGGCCAGTATCGGTTTACCTCCTGTGACCATTGGATAAGCTATCTGGGTGCCTGCGGTCAGGAGAAAGGCTACTGTTAGACCCATGAGTGCCCCTACGATGGGAAACACATAAATGTGGTGGCGAGGTTCTTTCTCACCAAAAGCCCCCTCTGGGTATGGACACCCTGTGAGGACATCAAAGTCCTCTTGGGGCAACCCAGCCTCCAACAGCACATCCGTGGCATTAGCCGCGGTGTCAGCATCTTCAAAGACTCCAAGCACGCTCTTATTGGCCATAGTGGACCTCCGGTGGGTTATTCCTCTCGCAGTACCGCGGGAACCTTCACTTTACCTATTGTAATTTCGTCTGCCAATATCATTCCCTCTTTAGCATCACCAATAGGAATCAACGGGAACACTTTCGCAAAGAGCAGGACTAGCATACACACCATAGCAAATGTGGCTCCAACAATTACGATCTCCACGGGGCTGGGAGTATAGCCACCCCATGTGAAAGAAAAACCCTGCTTACGGGCCAAACCAGGCACTATGATTATGAACCGCTCCAACCACATACCTACGTTCACAAGTATCGTGGTGAATACCATCAGCCCTATGCTACGCCTCACACTACGGAACATCCACATTGATACTGGGATAATGTATCCAGTAAGCAGGAAGGCTATAAAGAGCCATTTCCATGGCGTTTCGAACACCTGCATCTCTCTCAGCGCTATCTCAGGTCCTTCCAAGCTGTACAAGCCAAAGAAGAACTCTAGCAGGAAGAAGTAAAACCAAGCAGTAGCGACAACAATCAGCAGCTTGGCCAACGCATCGATATGTTCCAAGCGGATGTAGTCTTCCCACCTAAACATCCAACGAAGAATAATCATCACTGTCACCACAGCCGATACTCCGGAATGGACAGCGCCGATAACGAAATATGGTGCAAATACAGTACTGTGCCAACCCTCCACTGACATCGCCATTCCGAAATCCCAAGATACTATGCTATGCACAGACACGAAAATCGGCAGAATTATTGCTGACAGGAGAATACCGGCAATAATCTGAAGTTTCCATTGCCTAACACTACCCCTCCAACCCAGAGCTAGCACCGAGTATAAGGTGTGTCGCCAGCCAGTCGACCTATCTCTGGCTACGGCTATGTCCGGTACTAGAGCTATGTAGACAAAAAGGATGCTACTGGTGAGATACGTGAACACAGCAGCAGGATCCCACACAAGAGCAGATCGTACATTAGGGTAGATGCCACGAGCCCAGTCGTAAGGGAAGACCCAGTAGAACACTCGCCACGGACGCCCGGCGTGGATTAGCGGCATCATCATAGCTGTCATAAGCGAGAATACTGTGAGCACTTCGGCGGCCCTAGTGGCAGGACGCCGCCATTCAGCCTGAACAAGCCTGAGTATGGCAGATAGCATCACACCAGCGTGGCTTATACCAATCCAGAACACGAAGTTGGTGATGAAGAAGCCCCACATAATGGGCCTATTAAGACCTGTTACTCCAAGCCCTTGGTTGATCATGAATCCGGCAGCAGCAAACCCACACAAGACTATAAGACCCAGAGTGCCAACCAGAATAAAGTACCACTTGGGAGTCTCGAATATGGAACGCAGAAGATCTCGATTAATCTGGGCGTCGCTCAGTTTTACTCTTTCCTGCATCCCCTATAGCTCCTGCTCTCTATTAATCATTTCTTACAATGTACCTACTCTGGTTTAGCCATCACCCTGATATCTATCTTCATAAAGCGACGCACTCGCTGGAGCAGCAAGCCTTCCCTCATCTCCCACATAGAGATAATCGGGAACACTCGTGTTGCGAGCATGTACGTGAGCACGGCCCCAGCCAATCCACCAACCACTACCAGAACATCGTTTAACCCAGGAGTGTTAGCAGCAGGCGCGATCTCCAATGCATGGAGGGTACTATCTTCGATTGAGAACGCTGTAACATAGTAGCGGATGACATTTATAAGGGTGCCCACTAGGACTATCGCGGCCGCCAATGTGGGCCCCCAA
>VEXC01000052.1 GCA_009391225.1 SAR202 cluster bacterium AC-647-N09_OGT_505m | reverse complement strand
TTGGCATCATCGCTAAGGATTGCTCTCTATCGCCAGAGGAGATTTCCGTAGCAGAAGAGGTTTTCCTGACAAACGTGGTTACGGGAGTGGTGCCCGTAGTCTCCATATCTAGCAACTCAGTTGGTCAGGGTGTATCCGGTACAGTAACACAGCAATTGGCCATGGCGTACTGGGATCGCGTGAGAGCAGGCCGGAATGGCGTGGCTCTGCACCTATAAGTATGCTCGATGTATTACCCGGGCTGCTTAATATTGGGTTAAGTTGTAGGGTAGCAAGATGGTTTGTGATTGCAGACACGACTGACCAACACTATTATGGAATTCAACAGTGGCGGGAAGGGTTCGATTTGTCAAAAAATGCCATCGAATATATGTGTCCGAATGCGCAATATAATCTCTGCAGAAAATTGACATCAAATGAGCAAAGAGGAATGGCTGATTTAGTGGGTAGCTAGGATTCGAATTGCGTCGATAGAGAGCGTTTCAGGATGGGGTATGTTGACCCATATCTCTCTGGCTGCGCTGCTGATACCGCTCTTGTATCCCCTCCATGTACTCCTTCTACGTTGCCTATGCTCATACAGCCTACAGGTAACATTATCTCTGAGGCAACTATTCTTCTCTCGTTGGCTTCTATTAGGAGGCAATTCTGGATATTGACATAATTCGTATTATGTTGTAGCTTTATTTAAAGAAACCATCGCTAAAACGGAGATGTAATGGATGAATTAGATAGAAGTATTATCAGGATTCTCCAGTTGGATGGCAGGGCGTCCAATGCTAAGATAGCGCGGCAACTCGGGGTCAGCGAAGGAACCGTAAGGCGCCGGCTGAAACGTCTGATAGAGGATGAGGCTATCCAGGTGTTGGCTCTTCCCGAGCCATCGAAGCTGGGCTATACCACTGAGGCCGTTGTAGCGCTGCAGGTTGATCCTGGCAAGATAGAAGACGTGGCTTACGCACTGGCCAAAGTGCCGGAAGCTCTGAACGTCGCTGTGACCACCGGTGCCTTCGACCTGTTTGCCTGGGTGGCGCTTCCCTCGCCGGAGGATCTCCACAGCTTTCTCCTAGGCACCGTAGGAAGTATACCGGGCGTCAGGCGCAGCGAGACATTTGTCACCATGTCAGTGAAAAAGCGTACCTTCGCTCCTTCATCTTGAGGTAACTATTGTGCAGTGGATGGAGCCCCATTCTGGGGGCACAATCCACTGTAAACTCCCCTAGATGATTCACTATCAGATGGGCAAGTGCTCGCTCCAAGCTTTCTTGAACGAGCACTCCAGAAAGTCATCACCATGCCCAGCAAGCCACTCATAATGTTGGTCTGCGTCGGTGCCTCGATGGCATTTGAGGCTAATCTACCACTAAAGCTCCCTGGTGGTAACTGAGGCTGCCTTCCAATGCTAGGAGTTGTTTTCGCCCTTCTAGCGGCCACATGCTGGGGTTTCAGTGCTATCTTAGTGCGTCTGGGGCTACAGCATCTGCGTCCCACCACTGGCACATGGGTATCCATGATTCCAGGAATCCTCCTGGTGATGACTCTGGCGTTGGTGTTCAATCTGGGCGACATCACAACTCTGGCCGGTGTTGCCTTCTTTTGGTTTGCCTTGAGTGGTCTTTTCAACTTCGCCTTGGGGCGTTTCCTCAACACTCTTAGCATCCAACTGGCTGGAGTATCCAGGGCCACTCCTCTGTTCAGCACCGCCCCATTTTTCGCCACCATATTAGCCGTGATCTTCTTGGGGGAGACAATCACTCCCTGGCTAGTGCTGGGCACCATGACAATCGTTACCGGCATCATCCTCATAACGAGCGAGCAGGTGCGTTGAAGGCACTCAAGACCAGGGTTGGCCGGCGCTCTATATGGCTGGGGTACGCGTCCGCTATTGGAGCCGCCATGGCATATGGTGCGTCACAGATTGTGGGTAAGCACGTGACCACCGAGTACGCCCAGCCCTTGGTAGCGACTGCCTTCGCCCTACTCTTCGGGTTTGTGTACATCTCGCTCATGTTTCACCGCCACATTCCCCATGACCTGCGGACTTCCTCTCGTCGTGGCTTCCTGTGGTTTGGTCTGTCTGGGATAGCTTCTGCCTCTGGTGTTACTTTCCTATTCTTTGCACTCAGCAACGCTCCGGTAGTGGTGGTCTCACCAGTAGCTGCTATCAATCCCTTGATAACCATAACCCTGGTCCATATCTTCCTTCAGCGTTTGGAGAGAA
>VEXC01000051.1 GCA_009391225.1 SAR202 cluster bacterium AC-647-N09_OGT_505m | reverse complement strand
ACGGGCGGATTTGTGCTACAGATGTTTCCAGCCATTCCAGTAAAGCCGCTGGAGTGGTTTACATCTGGCCCTATAAGAGAGGAAGTGCTCTTTCCACAGAGCCAAGGAGAGGGAGTGGCACATATGTACAGGCCCAGTGGTAAAGGTAAGTGGGCAGCGGTGTTGCTGTTCCTGGGAGTGAATCCAGCCGGCCGCGATGACGAGCGGGTGATTAATCTAGCCGAAGGGCTGGCCAGGTCCGGAATGGTGGTCATGGTTCCTTGGTCAGAAACAATGACTCAGTACCGCATCGACCCGGTGGAGGTGGATAATTTGGTTTACGCGTTCCAGTATCTACGTGGTACGGAGTACGTGGACCCAGAGCGTGTGGGAATGGGTGGCTTCTGCGTAGGTGCATCCCTCTCCACCGTAGCGGCCCAAGATTCTCGTATAATGGGGGATGTGGACTTTATCAACTTCTTTGGTGGCTACGCCGACGTCCGAGACCTACTCAAGTCTATTGTCAGCCGCACGAGGTTTGACGAAGAGGGCCAGAAGCTGTGGGAGCCCAGCGACCAGACCCTGAGGACATTCCGCAACCATCTCATTGAGAGTGTGGAAGAGATTGAGGATCAGCAACTCTTGGTCAGGACATTCATGGATGGTATGGAGCCGTCTTCTGCAGATGTGGAGAACTTATCCCCGATTGGACGGACTGTATATCGCTTGCTGAGTGGAGTGCCGCTGGGAGAGGCAGAAGAGCTGTTGGACCAGTTACCAGAAGAATTTCAGGAAAATCTGAGAAACATCTCTCCCAGCGAGAATTTGGGGAATCTTAAGGCGAAGATGCTTATCATGCACGATTCAGAGGACCACAACGTGCCATCGGAGGAGTCCCGTCGCTTGAAGGCTTCCCTGGAGAAACGGGGAGATGTCCGCTATACTGAATTTGTGTTCTTCCAGCACATGGACCCAGCTAGAGCGGTGAATCCCCTGATTTGGACAAGGGATTTCTCCAAGCTATTCTTCCATATGTACAATATCATCCGCATCGCAACCTAGCCGACCACCCCAAGCCTGCTGAAGTTATCAGATCGGAGGGCGATGGGTTCGTATGTCCTAACTGGGATGGTATGAGACCACGACAGGAGGGGCTCCCCCGTACGCGATTGCCTGAAGAGCAATTTAAGCCTTTGTAATCTCTCTCTTATCCACAAATGATAGTCCCAGTCTCGCCAGGCCACAAGCTCTGGTCAGAACCATAGGCCATCCCAGATTGCCCTCTAGTACATTGGTAGAATGGAAGGGTAATCGATGGATGCCAATGGTCAGTGAATGGAGAGCCACCGCAATCTCTCCCTGGGACTAGTGACCAGATAAAGGCCTATGGATGCCCTCACGAAGGACACCCAGGGATAGATTGTAGAGATTCAAGGGAGGCTTAATCGCAGCTTTAGAAGCTTTGGCAAGATGTACAAGAATACGGCTGTCAGAGTTGCGGGTGTAACGTTGTAGTGGCTCAAGACTGATAAGAAGGAGATTCCAGGGAAGAGACCATCGGTTCTGCAAGGTCTTGTATAGCTCCGAGAGGAAGATAAGTGACAGTATGAGGATGCCTGTTAATGCCTGAGGGCACACACCCTACTAGCAATGCCTACATGCCTTTGCTGATGCCCATATCACCAAATTACACTTCTTTCAAACGGGTCAAAAGGCATGCTTCTCCAGGGCGAGCTTAATCTTCCTCAGACCGCTCTCCATTTCCTTGCCAAAGATTTTTCTGTCTGTAAGCCAGAGAATAGGAGGAAACCATAATTGAATGGGCTTGGGACTGAAGTGCCGCGCTTCCAGGGAGTAGGTTAGTCTTGTGCCCTCGCGGAGGGGCTCCATGGTGTAGGCCCAACGGAAGGTGTTTTCTTGCCATGCCCCAGAGCTCACCGTCTCCCAGGTCATGTAGCGTGGGGGTATGATATCGGTTATAGTGGAGGTGTCCTCTACACCAGCCTTGTATGAGAGGCGACCAGTGGACTTGAACACCGAGCCTACTTTTAATGGTCCTGGTGTGACCTTCCTCAACGTCTGGAGGCCAAAGCTAAGCTCCCCAGACCATTCCAAATGTCTATCGACGTCTGCCAGGTAAGCGAACACAGTGTCTATATTGGCCTCGATATAGGTGTTCCTGGTTGTCACGGCCATATTATTGTCCTGCAAGTCCTGGCATGGGTATAAGGGAGAGGGCCAAAGTCTCTCA
>VEXC01000050.1 GCA_009391225.1 SAR202 cluster bacterium AC-647-N09_OGT_505m | reverse complement strand
GCTGCGGGCTACAACCTAGAGATGCTGGCTCAGGAGGCAGCGGAGTTCTTTCCCAAAGTCGTGTCTTGCCAGGGCCCCGAGGATGTCTCGATATCGAAGCTTCCCGCCCAATGCAGAATGGTATCGCAAGAAGAAGTCGCCTCGCATCCAGAAGTGGACATGGTGGTGGCGGCCAGCGTGGGAAAGGCTGGCTTGAGGCCTATTATGGCGGCCCTTGAGGCTGGGAAACCAGTTGTGTTGGCCAACAAGGAGCCAGTGGTCATGGCAGGGGAGATAGTCATGGCGCAGGCTAGGCGTAACGGAACAGATATTCTACCAGTGGATAGCGAGCCCAGCGCCATCTGGCAGTGTCTTAGGGGAGAGGATAAGGAAGTGTCTAGGGTAATAATCACGGCCTCTGGGGGACCTTTCCGAAAGCGGTCCCCAAAGGATTTGTCCACGGTTACACCGAACGAGGCATTGCGGCATCCGACATGGAGTATGGGCAGAAAGATAAGCATTGACTCCGCTACCCTTATGAACAAGGGCTTTGAGGTAATTGAGGCCCACTGGCTTTTCGACTTGCCGTGGGAGAAAATAGATGTGGTGGTACATCCTCAGAGCATTATTCACGCGATGGTGGAGTTTGCCGATGGCTCGGTGAAGGCACAGCTAAGTCCTCCAGACATGCGCCTACCCATTCAGTACGCCTTGTTTTACCCCCAACGGGTGAAGAACAGCGCTCTACCAAGCTTCAGCCCGGTAGAGACAGGGGCGCTGACATTTGAGGAGCTGGACGTGTCCAGGTATCCTTGCTTTCAGATTGCCCTGGAGGCTGGCAGAAAGGGACTGACCTATCCCGCAGTGCTCAGCGCGGCGGACGAGGTGGCTGTTGAGCTGTTCCTGGCTGGTGCTATAGCTTTTACGGACATTCCCAACCTGGTGGAGTGGGTACTATCAAAGCATGAACCAACGTCTGCCTCAGATCTGGAAGGTATTCTTGAGGTAGACGACTGGGCTCGAAAGATGGCCTACACCTGGGCCAAGTAGCATGAGGGTAGAGAAATGAGAGGATGGGCGATATGCTAGGTGGGACCATGGTGATAATTGGGTTTATCGCCATCCTGATGATCCACGAGGGTGGCCACCTAGTAGCTGCCAAGGCCTTTGGCATGAAGGCCACCAAGTATTTTCTGGGCTTTGGGTTTACTCTGTGGTCTTTCCAACGCGGTGAGACGGAGTACGGGATCAAGGCTATCCCCGCTGGTGGATACGTCCGCATTATCGGAATGAACCCCTTGGAGGAGGTTCCGCCCGAGGACGAGGGCCGCACGTATAGGGCAAAACCCTTCTGGCAAAAGTCGGTGGTGGTCATGGCTGGAATTTCCACCCACTTTGTCCTTGCCTTTGTCTTGCTCTGGATTGTCAACGTGATTGTTGGAGAGCCTGATCTTAACAGGCCCCAGCTTGAGATTGCCCAGGTAGTCCCAGAGACTGACGACGGCTCTCCCACAGCAGCAGCGCTAGCTGGCATTCAGACAGGAGATCAAGTGCTCGCTGTGGACGGTGTGTCGGTCGCCACATGGAACGAGCTGACTTCTGTCCTGAGAGGCCATCCCAACCAGCGAGTTCTGCTGGATATACAGCGGGACGGTGCACTTCTCCAACTGGGGGCCACGTTGACTTCTAAGACAGACCCCAGCAGCGGTGAACAGTTGGGATTCTTAGGAGTATCTCCTACAGTGAGTAGGAGTCGGGATAATCCCATCATGGGCATCGGCAGGTCTGTTGGGGATGTGGCCCTGTTCACCCGCCAGAGCGCCAGGGGGCTTTGGGAGTTCTTCACAAACTTCGGCAACTTCATAGGCGCTATCTTCGGCGATGACGAAGTGCTCGACGAGGTGCGGCCAGTAAGCGTAATCGGCATCACGCAGTTCGGCGCGGCCAGCCAGCGTGCTGGCCTCAACTTCACCTTGGAGTTGATTGCCTACATAAGCGTCTTCGTGGGACTGGTCAACGCCATACCCCTGTACCCCTTCGACGGTGGTCACTTTGCCGTTGCACTGTACGAGAAGATTACTGGACGACATCCTGACGTTCGCAAGCTCATTCCACTCGGGGCGTTAGTCTTCTTCCTACTGGTGCTAGTGGGTGTCATGGGCGTCTATTTCGATATCACACACCCACTGGACTTGGGCTGATAGCCTTTCACCACGGGAACTCTGTGGGCGCCGTACTTCCCTCGAGCAATTGACCCCCATGTCTCCCTGTCGTAGACTAACTCACACTACATGATAGTGAGAGGCCGAGTGGCAGTAGGCCTCTTATTACCAGAAGGAGGTAGGAAATGTCA
>VEXC01000049.1 GCA_009391225.1 SAR202 cluster bacterium AC-647-N09_OGT_505m | reverse complement strand
ACTAGTCTGGCGCGCTATCTGGTGACCAGGGATATTTAGACTCTGCGGTGCTCTATGCAAAAACAAACCATACGCGACATAGAAATCAGCGGCAAGCGAGTCCTGGTAAGGGCTGATTTCAACGTTACGCTGGAGCAGGATAGAATCAGCGAGGACGGCCGTCTTCGTGCTGTCCTTCCTACACTGGTGTACCTGCAAGAGCATGGGGCGAAGGTGATTCTTTGCTCCCACCTCGGCAGACCCGGAGGCAAAGTGGTGGAGGAAATGAGGCTAGCTCCTGTGGGCCAACGCCTGTCGGAGCTGATGCAGAGAGACGTTGCCTCCATAGACGAATGCGTTGGACCGGCTGTTGAGGCCGCGGTGAATGAGTTGAAGCCCGGGGATATACTTCTCCTGGAGAACCTAAGGTTTTATCCTGAGGAAGAACAAAACGATTCCGACTTCGCCCATTCCCTGGCGTCCGTAGCGGAAGTCTTTGTCAACGACGGGTTCGCCGTGGCCCATCGGGCTCACGCCTCCACGGAAGGCGTGAGCCACTATCTGCCGTCGGTGGCTGGCTTCCTGATGGAGAAGGAACTGAGAATACTGGGCTCGCTTCTTACATCCCCTCAGCGACCCTTGGTCGTGGCCCTAGGTGGAGCTAAGATAAGCGACAAAATAGGTGTCCTGGAGAACTTCCTGGACAAAGTGAATACCCTTTTGATTGGTGGAGGAATGGCCGCCACCTTCCTCAAGGCCCGTGGCCTACCCATAGGTAGCTCTCTGGTCGAGGATGACAGTCTAGACGTAGCCCGAGACTTGATGAGTCGGGCTAAGGAGAAAGGTGTTTCTCTGCTCATCCCCCTAGACGTGGTCATCGCCAATGCCTTTGGACCGAACGCACAGAGTCGTACAGTGGACGTGGAGGACGTGCCAGATGAGTGGTACATCATGGACATCGGCCATCGGACCCTGGACGTCTTCAGGGCGGAGGTAGCCATGGGCAAGACAATTCTCTGGAACGGGCCCATGGGAGTCTTCGAGTTCCCGGCCTTTAGCAAAGGGACGCGGGAGCTAGCAGCCACCCTGGGGAGTCTGGATGGAGTCACTACGGTCTTGGGCGGTGGCTCCACCGCGGAAGCGGTGGACTCACTGGGTCTTGCAGACAGGATAACCCATGTCTCAACCGGTGGCGGCGCCTCCCTGGAGTTCCTGGAAGGAAAAAACCTACCCGGAGTAGCCGTCTTGCTAGACAAGGAGGCATAAAGCCAATGATAGATTTCCCTCACATCACAGAGATATGCCAGTCAACCCCTTCAAAAGTCCTCATGCTGGTGGCCGACGGATTGGGAGGCGCACCGCACCCTGAAACTGGTAAGTCTGAACTAGAGGTAGCTCGAACGCCCAACCTTGACAAACTGGCCTCCACGAGCGCCTGTGGCCTCACCACACCGGTCCTGCCTGGGATTACACCCGGTAGCGGGCCCGGGCACTTATCACTCTTCGGATATGACCCAGTGAAATATCTCATCGGCCGAGGTGTGCTGGAGGCCTTGGGCATCGACGCAGATATGCAAGAAGGCGACGTGGCAGCCCGAGGTAACTTCTGCACCGTGGACAGACAAGGTAGGCTCTCTGATCGCCGCGCAGGGCGTATCAATTCTCAGGAGAGCACCCCCCTCTGTAAGTTGCTCGACCAGATAGAGGTACCCGGCCTAGATGTCCGGGTATTACCAGTGAAGGACTACCGCTTCGTGGCCCTCTTCCGTGGCCCTGGCCTGGGCGCAAATGTGACTGAGACAGATCCACAGGTACTAGAAATCCCCCCCAGACGGGTGGAGGCCCTGGACACTCAGAGCGAGAAGACCGCAGCTGCCGCGAATGCCCTCATTGAGGGAGCCAGAGAAGCACTTGGGGACCGTGATAGGGCAAATATGGTGCTATTACGTGGCTTTTCACAGCTACCAGAACTGGCGAACTTCACGGGAGGTGCTCCTTTGCATGGTTTCCTGGTTCGAAGATATCTTGCATAACATTTTTCACTTTATCGTGGATTTGCCCTTCCATGAGCCGTGCCAACTGAGGCAAATTCACATCCAGCTCCATCTGCTCATCGTCCACACTCAACATGCCTGTAATGGCAATCCCACCTGCCTTAAATGAAAAACTCAACTCGTTCTCCTGCCAGTCCTCCTGGAGATCAGATAATCCAGAGCCAAATCGCGCCATCAGTTCTGGCGTCTTCGCCTGCAATACCTCCAAGGCTCGGGCCTTGGTCGTCCCGTGAGGGAATGAGATCTTCATAGATGCCTCAATGCCACGGCTGCTTCAAACATTCCAATCGCCCTCAAAGACCTCCTCAGCAGGCCCTTCCATGTACACCTGGCCAATGCCGTCCCAGGAGATTGTAACTATACCTCCTGGCAGCATTATGTCAACCTCGTCGCCGATGAACCCGTGCAAACGCGATGCCACGGCGATGGCGCAGG
>VEXC01000048.1 GCA_009391225.1 SAR202 cluster bacterium AC-647-N09_OGT_505m | reverse complement strand
ACCCACAATTTGAGGTGCATTCCAGCCCAGGACTCGCATGAGACTGTGTGTGAAATTGAGTGGCGTCCACACATGAATGGGCTAGTTGTGAGGTAGGATACTCGTCTTCCCGGTGCTGGCTATAATCCCCTTGTATGTCCCCTCACTTTGGATGAGCATCAGATTATCAAGAGCAAAATATTCGACTATGTCTGATAGCCTGTTGAATCTCTTGAAACTGCCTAGCTCCAGCTTCCCAGTGTGTATGGATGTAGGTTTAGGAGGTGATGGCCTTGAAGGTAATAAAGATGATTGAAGTTCCAGCCGAGCAATCAAATCACCCTATATTCGTCGGTGGTCAGGTGACAACACAGCCTCTAGTTGCCGACGATATGGGGGCGCATTTTAACATTAGCATTGTCAATTTCAGCCCAGGAGCCCGAAATAAGTTCCATAGCCATAGCAGTGACCAAGTGCTGCTTGTGACCGCTGGGAGTGGAATTGTGGCTACTGATGGTGGCGAGACTGCAGTAAACGTGGGAGACATGATACACATTCCGGCAGGGGAGAAGCACTGGCACGGCGCCACGAAGGAGTCGGCATTCTCGCATATCTCCATCACCCAATTGGGTAGCACTGGCCAGCAATTGGAATAATAGCCCATGTGTGAGTCGGTATCCCAAAGCTGCTAGGAATACACAGTTCTGTGGACATTCTCCATCATCAGTCCACTCCTTAATCCTGTTCCCTACCGTGATTCTAGGTTCATCTCTCTGGGGACTTCCTCTGAAGTTACTGAGGAATAAAGAGAGATGGCTAGCCAATAGCACTCCAGCAGATTTTTCCCAATATCACACAAGATGCCTACATAATCCTTCAGTTCCCTCAAAACCCTCAGAAAATATATGTGATGTGAAAATTCTGATGATAACAAGACCCCTGTTATTTCGGATGCTATACTCTTGGCAGGAGGATGCATTATGACTTATGAGTACACTTTCCTAGTTACCACCATGGAACTTCTGCCAGGTGTGGAATCACTTACAGCTGATGAAATAACCCACGGGTTTACTCAACAGCTTCAGGGATTGGCTCCGTCAATGTCCCAGTACATTCAAGAAGCCTCTGGTGGCCCTTGGGAGGCCGTTTCTCATTCAGTGACCAGATTGGGCAGTAACCTTGTGATAACTCTGATGTTGCGTGCCGAGGCCAGTGGTACATGAGTTATATCAATTCGTTGGCTCTAATCCTACGGTTTATCAAGTGGTTAACGGCTGACGCCGACCAAGTACTGGAAATCGAGACCAGGTTTGACAGATCTGTGGATCTTATCCGGCAGGACTTCCATGAGCTGGGTGAATCCCTGGCGTTTGGGCCTGGTTTGCTGTCTAATACCGTATGAAGATGCCACAATAGAGGGCCTTGCACGGATGGTGTACGGCGCGCAATTCTCAGAAAGCTATAAAACTGGACTCTAGCGAAGAGCAGAGGGCATCTGTAGAGCATGGCAGCATGCTTAGGCCGTATCTACGGGTAAGCCTATGCCTTGAGGCTGCTAACTGTGCGGGAATTAAGTGTAATTAAAAGCGTACCCGCGGATCCAACCAGCCGTAGCTGAGGTCTACAAGCAAGTTAACCAGTACTATCCACATGGCGAATATCAGCACCAAGATCTGCACCACTGGGTAGTCACGGTTGTTCATGGCCTCCACTAGCATGTTGCCCATCCCAGGTAAGTTGAATATCCGCTCTATTATTACCGATCCCCCGAGGATGCCAGCGATACTCAGGCCAACTATAGTAACCACTGGCAGCAGAGCGTTTTTCAGAGCATGTCTAGTTACTACCGAATAGTGCTTCAAACCCTTGGCGTGGGCCGTTCTTATGTAGTCTTGGCGCAACACCTCCAGCATCGTGGACCGCATCATTCTGGCCTTGGTAGCCATTGCCGAGTATCCTACTATAATTGATGGCCAGAGGAACTGGCTCATGTTGCCCCCGGGGTCATCAAGAAAACTCTCGTACTGTAACCGTGGGTTCCAGTTCAAGATGTACATTCCCCCTACTAGCAGCATGGTGGCAATCCAGAAGTTGGGTATAGACAGGCCAGCCAGGGAGAATATCCTGAGACTGTAGTCTAGCCAGGTGTCCTGCCTCAGAGCCATGATTATCCCACATGGGATTCCCAATATCGTAGACAAAGCGACGGATACTATGGCCAGTTCCAGAGTCACTGGCAGCTTCTGCTTAAAAGTATCCCATATCCCCTCCCCATGATACAGGGACACACCCCAATCCAGGGTGAGTACATCCCTAATCCACGTAACGTACTGTGTTGGCAGAGGGGCGTTCAACCCCAACTGTTCACGGATTTCGTCCAAATCTGCTTCAGTAATGGCAGCATTCGGATCGTCCTGCGTGGCGATCATCATGGCAACGTCTCCCGGCGCTATACGCAGGAGAGCAAAAATCAGCAACGTCACCAGAGCAGCCGTAAACATGCCCAAGGCGATTCTACGTGCAATATATCGTTGCATCTGCCACGCTCTTTCGAGGAATATGGAAGTCAGCGTACGTATGTTACCATGCTTTTGAAAACCAAGGTAG
>VEXC01000047.1 GCA_009391225.1 SAR202 cluster bacterium AC-647-N09_OGT_505m | reverse complement strand
AGGAACCGGAACCTCACTAATCTTCAAATACCAGGGCAACCCCACAATCAGAAACAACAACTTCGTTCATAAGTCTGAGACATACCTGGTATATGACGATAGAAATGTTAGCGAGAACGCTACGTCCGATTTTGAGAACAACTGGTGGGGAACGACAAACACCACAAACCTAGATGCCCTCATATACGACTGGAACGACAATGCAACCAAAGAGATGATCGACTACACGCCATTCCTCACAGCACCCGATACTACAGCTCCTCCATCACCACCGGCCAACGTCGCTACCCAGACCGGCCCCACCACCATCTCCCTTGCATGGGATGCCAACCCTGAGTCGGACATCACAGGATACAAGGTCCACTACGACACCGATGCAGCCGGCTACCCATATGCCAACTCCATCGACATCGGCAATGTCACCTCCTATACCCTCTCAGGACTCTCTACCGATACCACATACTACACCGCCGTCTCCGCCTATGACGCTGACGGCAACGAGTCATGGATCTCAAGCAATACCACGGCAACCACTGAGAGCGTTCCCACAGCCCTGGCCTTCTCTACACAGCCGTCAGGAGCCACAGCAGGGAACACCTTCACCACCCAACCGGTAGTTGTGATCCAGGGCTCTGCAGAGAATACCGTCACCACTGCAACTGACTCGGTTACTATCAGCATCACGTCAGGCACCGGTGGTTCCGGTGCAACGCTGCTTGGCACCGCTACGGTCTCAGCGGTGAACGGTGTGGCGACCTTCACAGACCTTCGTATAGACAAAGCCGCTACCGGATATACCCTCACTGCAACAAGCAGCAGTCTCACTCTAGCTACTAGTGCATCGTTCGATGTCTCCTCATCTGCCACAGCGTCCAGACTGGTTGTTATCAGTGAGCCGTCCACCACGGCTGCAGGTGAGACCTTCGTTACACAGCCTGTGATCCAGATACAGGACGTCTACGGGAACATCGTCACATCCTCTTCTGCATCAGTTACTGTATCCATCACCTCAGGAACAGGCACATCAGGAGCAGCTCTTTCAGGGTCTGCCGCCATAAGTGCCGCAAGTGGGGTTGCTACGTTCAGTGGACTCGGCATAGACAGTGCAGGCTCCAATTACACACTGACGGCTACTGCAAGCGGTTTGACCTCCGATGCAAGTTCACCGTTCGATGTAGTCGTCGCAGCTACACCTATACCTGCGATGTCCACTTGGGGGTTGATAGTGATGGCCCTTCTGGTTTCAGCGTGGATGGCCCACATGGCCAGGCGAGGTAGATCTTGGATAGATATGAAGTAATTGGGTTCAGGAGCGTTTCGAGATGACGCTAGCTAGAGACTCCGTGCGGACTATCGGCCTGTTCGTGCTTGTGCTGGTAGGGTTGGAGTTGGTCTATGTGTTCACCAATCACTCTGCGCCTATGGTCACTCTGACACAGGCCACTGCCCAAGTCGTTACATGGATGCTGGGCCTGGCTGGCGAGTTGGTGCGCGTAGATAGCACGGTGATCTATTCACCTGCGTTCAACATGCGCATCGTCTCGGAGTGTACGGCTATTACCCCGATCATCGTCCTCACAGCCGCGACCGTCGCAGTTCCCGCACCCGTCGACTCAAAACTGAAATGTATTATCCTGGGGGCCTCCGTACTCCATCTAGTCAACCTGCTCCGCATCATCAGTCTGTATTACGTGGGTGTCACGTGGCCGGACATGGTGGAGTTCGTACACCTGGTCCTCTGGCAAGCGGTTTTAGTCGTCTTGGCGGTGGGTCTATGGGGATTCTGGGCCCAAAGAGTACGTGAGCGTCATGCAAACTAAGGCATGGTCCTGGATAATTCGCACCTTGCTCTGGGCCACGGCCTTGGGGATTACTTGGTACTTCATCAGTCTCATCTACGGCAGGCTACTCGGTAGCTTTGTTCACCGATTCCTCCCTGGTGATATATTCCTATTACTTGAATCCGAGGTCTTCTACATAGGTCTGGGCCACCCCAGTACCTTTGACGGTCCACTCCTGGAGATCATGACCCACAATTTTGGGTTTGGCCTGGTGGTCACCGGAGCCGTAGTCTTGGGGACTCAGTGGCGTTCATGGGAGGTGAGGATTGTGGCTCTGGCAGCAGGGTGGAGTCTTCTCTTCTTGACACATGCTGCTGTACTGGTGTGGGCAACTAAAGCCTACAATGCAGATCTCCAGAATGATAGCGAATCTGTGGCTGCTTTGCTTTATGTCTATGGCATACATTTGACAGTCATAGTTATACCGCTATTGATGGCTGTCATCTGGCTCCTGTTAAATCCACAGCATATGCCCGGACATAGCAGATATATGTCTCGGCGCGACAGGCGTGCAGGAACAGTCCGTAGTATGTAGCTTACGATTCTGATGTTCCGCACTGGATCCCTTAATCATATCAAATCGTGCCTGACGCATAGCTATTATAAACGCCAATCCCATGGGGCTCCCTCCCAATATAGCCTCTCTAGGATATGCCGCAGGGCAAGGGATCTCATGTCTAAGATTACTGAACCCGTTGCAAGAAAATTTATCTGTGTGGTACATTACCACACGGTGATGCTATCTGACAGGCTGGCTCAGAATTTGGGTCAACGGGGTAGGGGAGAGGTAATAC
>VEXC01000046.1 GCA_009391225.1 SAR202 cluster bacterium AC-647-N09_OGT_505m | reverse complement strand
GGTACAGAGGGAACGTACGTCAGAGAGAAGGACACTCAGGTTAAGACGTACTTTACTCAGTAATTACCCCACCATACTTGAAGGAACAATGATATTGCAGCGATGATTTAACGGCAAAGATTTACGTCTCACTTACATGTGGCATGTCATTCGTGGATTTTCTTGGAGCAGTCGACATTATTGCCCCGCAATCAGGGCAATACTTAGCGCCAGTCCTAACTGAATGTGGCGGGATTTGGTACTTTTGAGATTCAGATGATGAACCACATTTTCTACAAAATCGTTCATCATATCTATCCATACTCGTATTATACATGTAATTTACTGAGTAATTACCGTCCTTTACCGAGTAAAAGTTGTTTACTACGTCAGTTTGGACGCTACTACCTCACAACAGCCTTATAAGCCTCAATAGCATCCTCGCAGCTGAACTCACCACGCATCCCCGCCCCTGCCCCGCAGCATCCTCCTGACGGGCTATAATGGGGTGAGGGTTCAAGGGGGCTTTGCAAGCAAGGGGTCAGGGGTTCGAATCCCTTCAGATCCATCATTATTTGTTGAACTTACATAAGGGGTCTTACTGTCTACGTCGAAGTACTCTTCCACAAAGTTTCCCCGCTGCAATGCCTATCACGACTATTAACAAGCCAACAGCAAGGTTTGAGATTATCCAGAAACTATCCCGGCCGCTAGTCAAGTCACTTATCAAGACTCCTATTGTAAGGACGGCGAAAATGCTAGCAAATAGCCATCCTAGAAACCTAAAGACATAGAGCACTGCGTTCATATGCCTCACCCCCATACATACATCCTATTACAAATGGGTTATTTTCATCTTGTGATAGTTTTTTATTGTCCATTGTAACGTAGTGGGTTGACTCTCCAAGGAGACAACTCGGGTAATGTTGAGGCTGTGGGCGGTAAAGAAGAGATTCATAGCCCGTGGGATATCGCTGCAGGTACCCTAAACCCAATAGGGTATGAGTATTTTCCGTCACAATAGACCCCAAGAGCATTCTGTCACCTGATAGATGGAACCTAACCTCTAGGAGTCCCATTGGGGATTGGGTACAACGGGGGGGCAAGAGAATATATCCACCACCGACCCTACAATGAGTAGTTAAAGCTGTCGGCTACCTAGAATTATCTTACGGAACAGCTATAATTATTTATATAAAGACCACTGAGGGACAAGGAAATAGCTCAGCGGTAGAGCGGACGGCTGTTAACTACTGGGTCGTAGGTTAGAATCCTACTCGAGGAGCCAATCTATAGCTAACTTAGGCGCCAGTGATGTCTTCTTGTCGCTCAGTTGTCTTGGGCGGGAGACTAAATCTTTCTACGAGTATGCTGAAGTTGCCCCAAGCCTGTAATTGTGTAGGTGCGAGATGAAACTGCCAGCCAGAATATTGCTGTTGGGTTCCGGAGAACTGGGTAAAGAATTTGTAATCAGCGCGAAGCGGCTAGGGTGCTACGTTATTGCCTGTGACAGCTATAGTGGAGCTCCTGCTCAGCAGATGGCCGATGAACATGAAACATTGGATATGCTTGATGAAGACTCGTTGAGACATGTTGTATCTAAGCACACGCCGGACATCATAGTCCCGGAAATTGAGGCAATACGCACTGAGGTGCTGAATGAATTTGAAGGCAGTGGGATTCAGGTAGTTCCTTCAGCCCGTGCAGTGAACTACACTATGAACCGAGACAAGATTCGCGATTTGGTGAGCGTCGAGCTCGGTATCCGTACCGCCAGTTTCGGGTACGCTGAGTCACTGGCAGAGTGCGTTGACACGGCCTCGCTCATAGGTTACCCGGTGGTAATGAAGCCAGTCATGAGTAGCTCCGGTAAGGGACAAAGCGTGGTGAATAGCCAATCAGAAATTGCTAAAGATTGGGAATACGCGTGCTCTGGTATGCGAGGTGATAGACAACGTGTAATCATAGAAGAATTCATAGATTTCGAGTACGAGATTACATTATTGACGGTATGTCAGAAGAATGGCGAGGTCATGTTTTGTGCACCAATAGGCCATAGGCAAGAACGAGGTGATTACCAAGAGTCTTGGCAGCCTACTGACATGACAGGAGAGGCGCTCCTGGAGGCACAAAGAATCGCCGAAAAAGTCACGTTCAACCTCGGAGGAGCTGGGCTTTTCGGAGTGGAGATGTTTATTAAGCGTGATGAGGTGATTTTCTCGGAGTTGTCGCCGCGCCCTCACGACACAGGCATGGTAACTCTCATCTCACAAAATCTCAGCGAGTTCGATCTCCATGCTAGGGCTGTCCTTGGGCTACCAATTCCTCAACTAGAAGTCTACGGTCCATCAGCGAGCCACGTGGTTCTAGCGAATCGCAATGCAAGGCAAGTAGCCTACGAGGGGATAGAGGAGGCGCTTAAGGTTCCCGGGGTTGACATACGAGTGTTCGGCAAGCCTACGGCGCGGCCGTATCGTCGCATGGCAGTGTGCCTAGCACGAGCGAATACACTGGAAGACGCAAGGGCGAAGGCAGCCAGCGCAAGCAAGGCAGTTACGATAGTTTACACGGATTGATTGAACTGGCTAACGACCACCCGCTCCTAGACAACCGTCACACGCATGCGTCGTTGATGTTACGTCAGGGAGTACATCCCAAGGTGGTGCAAGAGCGCCTAGGTCACGCT
>VEXC01000045.1 GCA_009391225.1 SAR202 cluster bacterium AC-647-N09_OGT_505m | reverse complement strand
AAGCCCAGAATAGACTTTCGTTTATCCTCATTAATGACAAGAATAACCTAAAACTTTGACCGCTAGCGGAAAAGAATGGCTCAGGGTGCAGTGTAGCCTGGGCGGTCAAAAGTGGTGGTGACTCTTAGTCAGACTCGGGCACTATCTTCAGGAAATCGGCATGTTCCGATATGTAATTCTGTGGTGGTGCCCACCCATCAGGGGGTTCATCATCTGGGTCACCCGTTCGCAAGAATTCATTGTACGAGTCGTAAAATTCTTGCTTGGTCATTCCTACATGTTTTTCGAATGAACCCCAAAACCCTAAGTCGTAATAATCTTGAGGTATATCAATCCATACAGTCTTATAGGAGGTTATATAACCTAGATAGGCAGTGGCCATAAAAGCTGCATCACAGCCAGAAAAGGTGTCATATGTTTCGTCTAAACTGGACATATACCAGTCTGGTGAGCATACTTCTGAATCTCCATCTCCCATTATGTTTGTTCTATGTTCCTTATATACCCCAGAGTTAGTTTCATTGGCTATGCTGGTCGAAAATGCTTGTTCTAATGTTAGGCCCTTTAGTCCCGGTAAAGATTGCCAATTATCTTTATACCATGCATTTTGGAACGTGACTGCTGCCCCTTCGATCCACCATGTGGGCGCTTGTACTGTTGTTTCTGGGTTGCGTGTGTTCCACTGATAATCCAAACCTCTGTCCAAGGCATGTACTCTTTGGTAGTGATGGAAATATTCGTGGCCTAAATGAAGAGCCATTTTGATGTAACTTCTATACGGATGCTCTATGTCTTCCCCGAAGGGATTTTCGATGAAGTCTAAGTTTTCAAGACAAACGCTATACGGATTCGTTGTTGAAGTTCGCGCCTCTCCCGGGTTCGCTCCACCTAGGCAGGATTGTCGGTTAATTAATTCGGCTATTGTCCAATCTTTGAAAGGCTTGCCGTTGTTGTCGATGGGGTAGAGTTGTGCCATTCGCTCAAAGACTGGTTTTGCATCCTCCTCTGTGCCGTTTTTGTTATAAGCGACATATATGTAATTGGGATATCCGCCCAACACACTGTTTAAATTCTCCTGGACTTCGATAAATCTCTGTCTGTATTTTTCGGGTATGTCTAAACTAGCTACGTATTCTTGCTTGGCCTCATATACGGATCCGATTATCGGCACGTTGTATCCGATGCTGATTAACTTTTCTTTAGCAGTAATCGTTGGTGGAGGAGTAGGTGGCACCTGAGTTGGTGTAGGAACGGATGACACTTGAGTTGGTGTTGGCTGCACCTGTGTAGGTGTAGGAGTAGGTGGCACCTGTGTAGGTGTAGGTATAGGTGTAGGTGTGGCCGTTAGTGCTGAAGTGGGAACCTGAGTAGTCTCCGTATCAGAACCACCTGAACATGAAATAGTTAACAGCAGTATTGTTGTTAGCACAGCGATATAACGAATCATAAACTTACCTTATCTAAAAAGTTGTGGGTGACAATGAATTCTAACCTCTGACCCCCTGCTTGCAAAGCCCAGTTGAATCCTTGCGGCATAAAAAGAATTACATGCAATTTCTGTGAAGGAATGCCCATCCCCTTGCCTTCGGAAAAAGTCGTCACACCCGTCACACCCGTCACATCCGTAGCTGAATCACAGGGGGCTACTCTATTAATCTCCTGTTCGCCCTCTATAGCCCATACGGTAGAGGACAAATCCAATGATAGCTACTACTAAACCACCTATAAGTCCTAATACCATAAAATCCATGGGCCTCCTCCTTAGATCCTCAATCAAGTTCTTGGAGAAACTGCAGTAAACAGCCTAAGACAAGACCCACCGATGTTCTGCCGCTGGGCTTTTCGTGCCTAGAAAAAGGACATCTGACCTCATTCGTGGAGTAGCTCACACTGGCAGCACTGTCCTACCCTGTAAGGATAGCCTTGTCAGCCGGAAGGTGTTGTAGCACTGACGATAGCAGTTCTTTTGGTACCCATGGCGTCCTTAATAAGAACGTGAAGATACATCCTGTACCTATCATTATCGATCTTGATAACCATCGGGTCGTGAAGCGTTATCACTTCAAGTGCAGTATAGTCACCTTTACTCAGCCGTACACCTGGCTCCAAAGAAAATGACCTCAGTTCTGTGTCGCTAATGAAGCTGAGAATCTGGGTTCCGCCCCTCATCGCGAACAGACGGCGGCGGCCATCTGGCAGGCTAACTGACTTGATATCCACATAGGTTCGTGAGCCGCCACCGGCCTCATCATCTCCAAGGACATTTCCTCGCTCATAAGAAAAGGTCCATCCATTGTCACCGGGAGGTGAATAAGCTCTCCTAACGTTATTTAGGCCCATCAAATCCCCAACATAAAGTAGGACTACACCACCCGCGGGATCCACAAAAATATCGTATGTGCCCAGTCTCCCCATGTCTTCTTCGCTGGGGGAGTAACGAATTCCTTCGTCTTTGGTAAACACCTTACCATCCAATGAGGACTCGCTTATAATCACATTGTCCTTAGTCAACATATACTGCCGCCAAGTTCCATCAGGCAATTCGACTGCAAGAGGGTGCTTTACCGACCCGTCAGATGTTTCACCATCAGTGAATAGCAACCCATCATGTGAGGAAGCCATGGGGTCTTTTAATCTCTTGCCACTCGTATCATTGTAGAAGAGATAGACGAGCCCATTTTCACCCAATCTCGCTTTCGCCAAGGACGCGGAATCAATACGAATTCCTGAATCAGGAACAAAAGACAAGGAGGCTGGTAATGGCGTAGGGGTGGAGGTAGGGACTAGGGTAGCGTATGGCGTAACTGTAGGTGGTACCTGTGTTGGTGTTGGCATAGGTGGC
>VEXC01000044.1 GCA_009391225.1 SAR202 cluster bacterium AC-647-N09_OGT_505m | reverse complement strand
TCCGCCCCATCATTACCTTGGCATGCGGCGATTGCAGGGAGCGCAACTACACCACTGTGAAGAATCAACGCAGCGACCCACAGCGTATGGAGCTTTCCAAATACTGTCCACGCTGCCGCCAGCATAGATCTCATAGAGAGGTGAGGTAAGTAGTCGTGGCCAGGGCACCCGCGAGGCGTTCAACTGGCTCCGAAACTGTTCGGCGAAGGCCAGGGTTCCAGTTTTTGCGGGAGACCGTTGGCGAGTTGAAGAGGGTGGTGTGGCCTACTAGGGAACAAACCACCCGCCTGACGATTCTCGTGATAATTATCTCGCTAGCGGTCGGTATATTGTTGGGTGTAGTGGACTTGGGCTTTGGCCGACTATTTAGGATTCTGATATAGGAGTAGAAGTCAGCTTCTGATGAACCCCATGAGCACTATTAGTGAAAAAGAAGGTCGATGGTACATCATCCATACCTATTCTGGCCAGGAAGAACGAGTACAGAAAAACCTGCAACAACGCGTCTTCTCCATGGACTTCCAGGACAAGATTTTCCAAGTGGTGGTTCCCACTGAAGAGGAGATAGAAATCAAGGAAGGAAGGCGACGGTCAGTGCGCCGAAAGGTATTTCCTGGGTACATTTTGATTCAGATGGCCATGGATGACGATAGCTGGCACGTGGTGCGCAACACCCCAGGAGTTACAGGATTCGTATCGGCGGAGGACGAGGCAGAACGGAGGCCAAAACCGGTACCACTAGAGGAACGGGAGGTTGAGCGCATTCTCAAACAGATGGAATCTGAAGCTCCCAGAGTGAAGGTGGGGTTTACCATGGGCCAGAGCGTGCGCATCACCGATGGTCCCTTTACTGACTTCATTGGGGTGGTGGATCAAGTCATGTCCGATCGTGGCAAGGTCAGCATCCTGGTCTCCTTTTTTGGGAGGGAGACCCCCGTGGAGTTGGATTTCCTCCAAGTAGAGAAACTTTAGGAGATATAGATGGCCAAGAAGGTTCGCGCCATTGTCAAGCTTCAAATATCCGCGGGGAAGGCAACCCCTGCGCCCCCGGTCGGCCCAGCCCTGGGCCAACACGGTGTTAATATCATGTCCTTCGTCAAGGAATACAATGAACAGACCTCTAGTCGGGAAGGGACTATCGTCCCGGTGCATATCACCATCTTTGAGGATAGGTCATTCACCTTTGTAACAAAGACACCTCCGGCATCGGACCTTATACGAAGATCCGCGGGTATTGAGAAGGGTAGTCCCTCTGCCCGTACCCAGGTCGCAGGCAGTGTCTCCAGAGATGCAGTGACAGAGATAGCTCGATTGAAGATGGCTGACTTGAATGCTAAGGACGTAGAAGCGGCTGTGAAGATAATAGAGGGAACGGCCAAGAGTATGGGCATTGAAGTAACGGGATAATAGAGGAAGAAGCGCTTATGGTAAAGCACGGAAAAACCTATCAGGAAGTGGCCAAGACGGTGGAAGTGGACAGGACGTACTCCTCGGAGGAAGCATTGGAACTGGCTAAGGGAACGGCCAGGGCCAAGTTCGATGAGACGGTTGAGCTTCACCTGCGTACCAACTCCGATCCTCGCCACGCGGACCAGTTGGTTAGGGGGGTGGCACTTCTTCCACACGGCCTGGGTAAGGAGATACGGGTGCTGGTATTCGCAGCTGGGGAGGCGGCCACCGCGGCCCAACAGGCAGGAGCAGACTACGTGGGAGACGATGATTTGGTGGCGAAGATTGAGGGTGGTTGGGTGGAGTTTGATGTTGCCATGGCTACTCCCGATTTAATGGGTAAAATTGGCCGCTTGGGTCGGGTGCTTGGACGTCGGGGGCTAATGCCCAATCCAAGGGCCGGCACAGTGGTGCAACCTCAAGACTTCGCTAGGGCTATACAGGAGGCCAAGCAGGGGCGGATAGAATTCCGCCTGGATCGCACCGCTATAATCCACGTGCCATTGGGCAAGGTGAGCTTCGATACTCAGAAGCTCTTGGAAAATATGAATGCTCTGTTAGACACGGTGATTAAGGCGCGCCCATCTGCTGTAAAGGGCCAGTTCATACGAACCGCATATCTCACCACTACGATGGGGCCCAGCATCAAGCTGGATGTTCCCAGGATGCTAGCAATGACTAACTAAACAGGCGTTGCCGTAGAAAGCGGGTGGCTACTGAGCCTTAATGGGTAACCCCATCCCGCCGAGGCAGAAAATACGGGATTGCTCAAGACTCGCCAGGTAGGTGGGCTCCCCGATCTTCTGACTCGAGGAGCCCGATTTGTTTGGAGGAGAGTTATGCCTACCCCACAAAAAGAAGCTCAGGTAGAGGATATAAAAGATAGACTGAATCGGTGCACCATAGCAGTAGCTACTGGATATCAGGGTATGTCCGCTTCCAACATGACGGATCTAAGGGCGAGACTTAGGGAGCAAGGAATCGAGTACAGGGTCATTAAGAATACCCTGGCTCTGAGGGCTGCCCTTGAGCTCGGGAATGAAAGTATGGGGGACGTACTTCGGGGGCCTACCGCTCTAGCATTTGGCTACGGTGATGTGGCAACCGTAGCTAAGGGGATCAATGGGTATATCATCTCCTCCAGAATGCCCTTGGTAATCCATGGGGCGTTGATGGACGATAGCATTCTCACGGCGGCGCAAGTCACGAGCCTGGCTCTGCTGCCTCCCAGAGATGAACTAGTGTCCATACTGATAAGGCAGATACAGGCACCCATTACAGGTCTGGTAAACGTACTCAGTGCCCCTCTGCGGGGCCTGGCTATAGTTCTGCAACGTCGTGTAGAGCAGATGGAGGGCCATCTGGTGGCGGACGTTCCCGTCGTTCTTCCTGTGCCAGAGGAAGGCTCTCCCGAGGAGGCTGAGGCTGAGGCTGAGGCTGAGGCTGAGGCTGAGGAAAGTACC
>VEXC01000043.1 GCA_009391225.1 SAR202 cluster bacterium AC-647-N09_OGT_505m | reverse complement strand
ATCTTGCCCCTGAGTTCAAAGATTTGATTTTGTCCAGAATCCCCCAAAAGCGATTCGGTACAGTGGAAGACGTGGCTAACATGGTTGGCTATCTGGCTAGCGAGGAGGCCAGCTATATTACTGGAGAAGTCATACGAATTGACGGCGGCATAGAACTGTGAACACCTCTGGTAATCCGTGAACCTGTTATGCTTCTCACTGGAAAAATAGCTTTGGTAACAGGAGGCTCCAGGGGAATTGGCCGTGCCATTGCATTGGAGTTGGCGCTGCAGGGTGCCGATGTCATCGTTAACTATGCACGGAGCCACAAGGAAGCCAGGGCAACAGTTGCTGAGATAAGTGCCCTGGGGGTGAGGTCTCTTCTTTTGAGGGCCCACCTTGGGGAACCAGCCAGGATTCAGGAAATGTTCCAGCGTGTAGAAAATGAGTTTGGGCGACTGGACATCCTGGTGAACAATGCCGCATCTGGTGTGCAGAGGGGAGCCCTAGACCTAGAGACTAAGCACTGGGACTGGACACTGGACATCAACACTAGGGCACCGTGGCTGTGCGCCAAGGAAGCAGCACGGCTGATGCCCAGCGGTGGCCGCATTGTAAACATAACCAGCCTGGGCTCTCATCTTGTGCTCCCCAATTACTTGGCAGTGGGCGTATCAAAGGCTGGGCTGGAGGCCCTGACCCGCTATCTGGCAGTAGAGCTTGCACCGCAGGGTATTGTGGTGAATGCAGTTGCTGGTGGGCTTGTGGATACTGATGTCCTGAGGCATTTCCCAAACCATGAGGAGATGGTGGAAGATTCCGTTAGGCGTACACCGGCGGGACGAATGGTTACTGTTGAGGACATGGCCGAGGTAGTGGCCTTCCTGTGCGGCGATAGGGTTGAGATGATTCGAGGCCAAGTCCTCGTGGTGGATGGGGGAATCTCGCTGCTGGGCCTCTGAGCAAGTCCTGATGGACTACACTTAGTCCTTCTTCACTGGAAGGTCTATCAGCTTTCCCTTGACCAGTTTGGTCCCTATTCTTACGTCAATCTCGTGGTCCGTCTCCGCGTACTTAGTTCGCACGTATCCCAGGGCCAAGGTACGTCCCAGCAGTGGAGAGTCAACCACCGAGGTGAGGAATCCCGCGTCTTTTCCATCGACCTCCAGGCGTGTCGTGATGATTGGGCTTCCATCTTCGACTACAATTCCCATGAGATGCTGTTTCACCTTCTTGTATGTGTTCAGACGAAGCACCACTTCTTGGCCTATGTAGCACCCTTTGTCGTAGCTGATAGATGAGTTCAAGCCTGCCTCAAGGGGGTTGAAGTCCTCACCAATCTCATGGCCGTAGCGAGGCACTCCCTGCTCTACACGAACCATCTCCAGAGCATCCTCGCCCACGGCAACTGCTCCAGCCTGGATAAGGGTACTCCAGACTTGCTCAGCCTGGAAAGCAGTCGGTAGGAGGTAATAAGTGTTTGTGCCCAGGGCGTCTGTCCTTATGAAGGGTAGTTGAGTCCCTTGAAGAGATACGTGTCCCACGCCATAAACGTCTAGAGGTGTGGTATCCGTACCCAGTAGAGCTCCTGCACGCGGTCCAATCACGGAAAGCAGGGCCGTATCCTCGGTTACATCCTCGACGGTGATGTCCTCCCCAAATGTGTAGGTGTCTAGCCACTCGATTACCTTCTTGGGAGTCTGTGGACTAGTGATTACTAGAAGTTCATCGCCCATGTTAATGACCAGTAGTAGGTCTATGATTCGGCCCTTGTTGGTTGTGAGAACGGTGTATGCACCCTCTCCCTGGGCCAGGTCTATGAGTTTGTTGCTGGAGAGGCGGTTCAAGAGATCCAGGGCATCTTTCCCCCTGACCCTGAGGCGGCCAAAGGAGTATCGGTCTGCCAGGGCAACTCCTTCCCAGATGGCCCGATACTCCTCCAATGGGTTGCCGAAGTTTTGGGCTAGCTGCCAACCATCGATGGAGGCGAAGGTTGCTCCATCTCTCTTCTGCACCTCTTGTAGCGGTGTGACTCTGGTTAGCGTCGTTTGTTGCATTTCCCTAAACAAAAAACAGGTCGCCCGAGAATGTCTTATCCTTCTGGACGACCTGTGTCGAGTGCGCGTTGGGTGGAAGTGGCCCCCTATACGGAGAAGGAGGTGCCACAACCGCATGTGGTCTTGGCATTGGGGTTATTGAAGGCGAAGCCCCTGCCATTTAGGTCATCGCCGTACTCCAGCACGGTGCCAGCCAGGAAAACGTAGCTCTTCTTATCTATAAAGAGCTTAATACCACTATCCTCTATCACCTTATCGTTGGGCTGAGGCTCCTGGTCTATAGAAAGGGTATAGGTTAGCCCGGAGCAGCCTCCCCCCTTGACCCCTACCCGCAGGCCGAAATCCTGAAGGTTGTCCTTTGCTGCGAATTCCAGAGCCTTTTTGGCCGCCTTCTCAGATATGGTAATGGTCAGTGGCATTCTGTTTTCACCTTTTGGGATGACTGTTCACAAATCACTTTAGCACCATTTTAATGAGTAAAGTAGTATAAGTCAACATTTTGAATTGACTGATAGGCAGAGTTACCGAGAGGAGTACTAGGATGGGATACAGGGGTGGTATGGGTGGAGCAAGGGGAGAGGTAAGAAGGGGATATTGGGCGAGTTCACGTGGGTAACTGGTTGCCATAGGAAGACCTCCATCGGGTCACTCAAGGTAATAATCCCCATAAGGACCTTTGCCGATTGGAGTGATGTTCATCCGGGTTTCTTGGGGGTAGATTTGGTAGTTTATTGTTATGAGTGTACGTGAGGCTTGTGTCTAAACACTCTTTACGCTGTGGATGTGGCCACGGACTAAGTGGAGTGCTGGGGGTTATGTGGGGAAGGCCAGTGACGAGTTTGTAGTGTGATGCACCCAATTGCCGGGAGCCCACCAATTCCCCTAC
>VEXC01000042.1 GCA_009391225.1 SAR202 cluster bacterium AC-647-N09_OGT_505m | reverse complement strand
GGCCAAGAACATGGAGGACGACCACTTCGAGTTGTTGGGTGCCCAGAAACTGGATCTAATGTTACAGAACATGGGGGACGACAACTTCAAGGAGTTGGGTGGCCAGAAACTGTCCGAAATGGCCAAGAACATGGGTGACGACAACTTCGAGGAGTTGGGTGGCCAGAAGCTGGCCGAAATGGCCAAGAACATGGTTTCTGAAGACTTCGAGAACTTCAAAGCCGCCGTGATGGCAAAGCACATGGAATTTAAGGACTTCAATGAGATGGGCGGCGATAAGGTAACCGATATGGCGGTTAGCATGGATGTCAAGGATCTCTGGTTGGTGGGTGGCGAGCAGCTAGAGGGGATGGCCAAGAACATGGAGGGGGGACACTTCGAGCGTATGGGTGGCGAGAAACTGGCTGAGATGGCCAAGAACATGGAGGGGGACAACTTCAAGGACCTTGGCGGTGAGCATATTACTCACATGGCCAAGAACATGGAGGGAGACAACTTCAAGGACCTTGGCGGTGAGCACATCCTCAAAATGGCCAAGAACATGGAGAATGAAAACTTCAAGGACCTTGGCGGTGAGCATATTACCCACATGGCCAAGAACATGGAGAGTGAAAACTTCAAGGACCTTGGCGGTGAGCATATTACCCACATGGCCAAGAACATGGAGAGTGAAAACTTCAAGGACCTTGGCGGTGAGCATATTACCCACATGGCCAAGAACATGGAGAGTGAAAACTTCGAGGAACTTGGTGGGAATAAAGTTGTACTGATGGCCAAAGAGATGGACAAGAATATGATTGGTGAGATTGGCAATCAACAGGCCAAAGGCATGACTAAGGCTATGGAGGGAGATCACCTTTCAACACTAGAAAGCGATCAACTAGTTAGCCTCGCGAGAGGAATAGAATCGAAAGAAATCGTTGAGATCGGTGACGACAGACTTTATGCCATGGTAAACACGATTAAACATGACGATATGAGCTCCCTGGGTGAGAATCATCTGTCATCAATGATGAGCGGTATCGGAGGGACACAGATAGGCCAACTACAAGAAGCAAAAAGGGTTTCTATAGTAGATAACCTGCAAGCGAATTTCTTTGAATCCGATAAGGCCGAATTCAAGGGTATAGGAGATACGAGCAATGAAGAAACTCGGCCAACTATTTCTGAGGATAAGGTGGGTAAGACAAAGATAGCAAGTGCAGAGAAAACCACTGGAATCTTCGGCCGTGAAGGATTATTCGAGTCTAGGGTAGATTAGGAACAATTGAGTGTATATTCCCATATCCCACTCAATTGGCAAACTCATACACGATGGTTATAGAAGCTCATCACGAACCCGCTGTGCCAACCTGTTCTTGTGATATCCTTCTCGATGGTGCCTGCCTAAGTAGGATTGCATGCCTCGGATAGAGGAAGCTATTGTCATTCCTCTTGGGCCTCTAGAGACCTGGGAGCTAATGCGGGATTTGGAATTAAGACCGCGCTGGGATGCCACCATCATCCGAGTGGGGCGGGGAGTTGTCAGCTCTGATGCTGAGATTCCGCGCCTATATTATTTAGCACCCCTATTCTTGGGATTGCGTTGGCGATGGGAAGGGGAATACATCTCATTTCAGCCACCCAACCGCACAGCGGTGCGTATGGCCTGTGGTTCCTCTCTCAGGCCTTTTAAGAGTCTAGTGGGAACATGGGTGCTCCAAAGCCAGAGAGATGGCACGCAGGTCAGAATGATAGTGAGTTTTGAACCGCGCTGGCCTTTGCCACTTCTAGGTAAGGTTATGGGGTACAGAATGAGGCGGCTCCTCGGAAAATCACTGTCAAAGTTAAGGGCCATTGGAACAGGGAATCACTCCAGCCAGGACAGCATTCATAGCTGATAACGTCAAACCGTGCCCGTGTCTACGATGTGGAATGAGCCTAGGGTAGTTAATGGATTGACAGGCCCCTTGAACAGAAACTCGCATAGGAAATGTGAGAACAGTGACACTTCCAATACATTTCAGTAATTACAATGCCTAGCTCATCGACATTCCTTGCAAGTAGGCCTCCACATTCTAATCAGGCACTCAACTCAGCAGTACGAGGGCGTCGGTCTTTATGGAGTCGAGGCATCAAGTTGGAAGCCTGCCAAGGGATTTTGTAATCGCGGTGGAGGCGTGGGGTGGAGGCGTGGCTATGAATGCTGCAATTGCGCATGCTACTGGCAAGGCCAGAAATATCAACACGGCTAACGTGTAATTGTTCAAGACGTCGAACAATAACCCGAATGGTAGTGGGCCCAAAGCTGCGGAAGCCACCGAACCAGAGGTGACTACACCTCTTATGGCTCCCAGGTGCTCACGCCCATAGTAATTGGGCCATATAACTGAAGTAGTGGTCATTAGGGTGCCTCCGGCTAGTCCTAGTAATCCTCCATACAAGATTGCTTGCCACGTTCGATCCATCACAAGAATCAACAGCATGGCGAAGGTGAGGATTATCTGACACATCACTAAAACGTACCTATTGGAGAATTTGTCGCAGAGGAATCCAGCCAGGAATGTTCCTAAGAGAGCCCCGGGGGCGATAACACTCAGCGCAGAAGCAGCCACCACAACATCTAGTCCGCGGCTACTCATCACAGACACATGATGAAACACTAGGGCCGTGCTAATCAACGATGTTGAAGACCCCGCGAACATCAGTAGCCAGAACGATCGTGTCCTGGTTGCCTCTACAAGAGTGAAGTCTCCCTCGCGATTGCCGGGTTGAGGTGATTGAGGCTCAAGCTGGTGATGTTTCCCATCAGGGAGGAGGTTCACAGACTCAGGGCTTCTGCGAACAAACAAAATCGAAGGCAGTAACAGCAGTCCCCATACGAATATAGCCAGGACGACCCATGTGCTACGCCAGCCAAATGCGGTTATAAGCAGATGAATAAGAGGCGGGAATGCTGCCTGACTGGCCACCGAGCCC
>VEXC01000041.1 GCA_009391225.1 SAR202 cluster bacterium AC-647-N09_OGT_505m | reverse complement strand
GAGCATTCTTTGACTTCTCTGGCTCTTATTTCGGAGCGTTCCTGACCCTGGCATGTATTTTTCTTCTTGGGGCATTAGTAGTAAACCTCTCCAAGCCGCCGCGGCCTATCCAATCACTCACTCCTCAGAGTTATCCATAAACCACAGCCTGTCTTCCTCGTGTCCTGGTGCCTAGAGCCAGATTGAAGCTAGGCCAGAGGTCTCCACTGTAACCACCAACGGTAACCCCTGACCAGAAAGGACACACTTCTGAGTCCTACCAGAAGGGCACCTACACTCTAGCCGTTGGAAGGAGGTAAGAGATGAAGGTCATTGATGAACGCTGTTGCGGTCTCGATGTTCACAAGAAGATGACGTGGTTTTTGTAGACTTCTTTAACACACTCAAGCATACCAAGCCACGCCGTTTCTTCGTCTATGGCAACTGCTATACCCAGATTGATGACTTCATCAACGCATATCTCAGCCTTAACCCCCGTGAACGCTTTTTCCAAATATAGCGACCACTTGACATGTGGTGGCACCAGCAACATAAACCTACCACCGTTCGCAGGTTATCCTCGCAACACTGAGGACATGCATGCTTCTGGAGAGTCTATCCCTTACTGTTGCCTTTACTGGCTTCGTCTTCCCATAATGCCGCCATTATATATCCTGGGGACATAGGCATGCTGGTCATCCGAACGCCCGTGGCATCCTGAATTGCGTTGGCAATTGCCGCCATCGGGGGAACCAGGGGCAATTCTGCCACACCACGTAGGCCATAGGGGTGGCCTGGGTTTGGAACCTCCACAATCACTGTGTCTATCATTGGCAGGTCGAGGCTGATTGGCATACGATAGTCCAAGAAGCTGGAGTTCATCATCTGGCCCTGGTCGTTGTAGTAATACTCCTCGTTGAGTGCCCATCCAATACCCTGAACCGCGCCTCCTTGTATTTGCCCTTCAACGTAGCCGGGGTGAATGGCTTTACCACAGTCCTGAACCGCGGTGTAACGAATGATGTCTACCTTGCCCGTCTCTGGATCCACCTCCACGTCCACTATGTGGGTAGCGAAGGCGGCGCCAGCCCCTCCTGGGTTGAGATTTGCCCGCCCCGTGATGGGGCCGCCTGTGGCATTGAGCCTGTGGGCTAGCTGCTTGAAGGTCATCTTCAACTCAGGATCAGATTTGCTCTGGATGGTGCCGTCCTGGTAGTCTATCCCATCACTGGGGACATCCCAGATTTTAGCCGCTCGCTGTACCATCTGTTCTTTGACATCCTCTGCTGCTAGGTGGCAGGCTGATCCTATCTTTTGGGCGACGCTACTCCCTCCTGCACCAGTGCTGTAACCAATGGAGTCGGTATCTCCAACGGAAGGCCTTACATCTTCTGCGGCGATGCCCAACGTTTCAGCCACTTGCATGGCCATGACCACCCTAGTTCCTCCTATATCCGGCGCACCCCCCACCAGACTCACGGTGCCATCTGGGTTGACGCTGGCGATGGCGCTAGCAGGCCCTGAGCCATTGCCCCAAAAGCCTGTTGCCACACCGCGGCCTCTATTGGGACCGTTAAGAGGAGCGGAGTAGTGAGGATGGTCACGAGCCGCCTCTAGAGTCTCCACACAGCCAATACGAGCGAACACTGGACCAGTCACCTGGCGAGTCCCCTCGCGTGAAGCATTGAGAAGGCGGAATTCCACAGGGTCTATGGAGAGCTTCTGGCAAATCTCGTCTAATACTTGTTCAGTGGCGAATGCAGCAATTGGGGCACCAGGCGCACGGTAGGCTGCTGTTTTTGGCGTATTGACCAAAATATCAAATGCCTCTATGTAGCCGTTTGGAATATCGTATGGAGCAAACATGCAGCGTGCACCACCACCCACAGGCGAACCAGGAAAAGCCCCAGCTTCGTACACCAAGTGAGCCTCCGCTGCTGTGATGTGCCCGTCCTTCGTGGCTCCGATTTTCACCCGGAGGTCTGCGCTTGAAGTGGGCCCCGTGGCCACAAAGACCTCGGTTCTATTCATGGTTATTTTCACAGGCTTTCCGGTTTTCCGTGAAAGTACGGCGGCCACTGGCTCCAAATATATGGCCTGACCCTTTCCTCCGAATCCGCCGCCAATCTCCATGGCTATGGTCTTCACCCTGGATGTAGAAATGCCCAGGATGGTAGAGACATGGTCGCGGACACCGAAGAGTTGCTGTGTGCTGGTCCAGATGGTCACGTAGTCATCTGCACCCCACATGGCCGTTGAGGCATGGGGTTCTATGTACCCCTGATGAGTACGTTTGGTGTGGAACTCTCGCTCTACGATCACGTCGGCTTCTTGGAATCCCTTGTCTACGTCGCCAAGCCTGTGCTCGAAGTGATTGGCAATATTTGTCCCCTTTTCGGACGGACCTTCCCCCCATCCTACAGGCCCTGGGCTAGTTCTGGGAATCAGCATTTCGTGAAGGATTGGTGCATCGTCTTTCATCGCATCGAGTGCCGTAAGCACTGGCTGGAGGACATCATATTCCACTTCTATAAGTGATAAGGCTTCTTCGGCGATGTGCTGGCTAGTGGCAGCAACGGCCGCTATTGCATGCCCTCTGTAAAGAGCCTTCTCTCTGGCGAGTACATTACGGGTAATCAGACCGTAGTTAGCATTCCCACCTTCCTCAAGTGAGGAAACCTTAGCGGAAATATCTGGAAGATCGGCGGCTGTGACCACAGCCTGAACACCTGGGAACTCAAGAGCTTTGCTGTAGTCGATTTTCTTGATTCTTGCGTGTGCGTGAGGACTCCTCAGGATCTTGGCATAGAGCATTCCAGGCAACTGCAGGTCGGCACCATACCTCGCTCGACCCGTCACCTTGTCCCAGCCATCGTGGCGTATCGGTCTGGTGCCCACAACTTTGTAATCCTGGGTTGATAAGACTATATTGGGCTTGTAGTCCAGCACGTTTCCTCCTGTATTCGCTTCAAGGTGATTCTGACATATAAAAATGATAGAGAGGCAAGCCAAGTAGCAGAGCTACTCACTTTACTGGATTCTTGCTACGAGCAACCTTAGTGCCCACCGCAAGCGCAACCCCCGCCACCT
>VEXC01000040.1 GCA_009391225.1 SAR202 cluster bacterium AC-647-N09_OGT_505m | reverse complement strand
TCCTAGGACGTATGCCTGGACATCCTCCACGGAGACATTGGTCTCCTGGGACAGAAATGTGCGGAAACGGGCGGTATCCAGAATACCAGCCATCCCTATTACCCGCTCCCTGGGGAATTCTGTCACATTCAGGGTTTGCTGGGCCATGGCATCCAGAGGATTGGAGACTACGATTAATATGCACTGGGGTGAGTACTTGGCGATTTGCTCGGCCACACCCCCGACGATGTCCATGTTGGTAAAGAGGAGATCGTCTCGGCTCATACCAGGCCTGCGGGCAACCCCCGCGGTGATGACGGCCACGTCGGAGCCAGCGGTGTCTTCATAGGAGTTGGTGCCAGTGATGTGGCTGTCAGTTCCAAGAACAGGGCCAGATTCTAGCATGTCCAGGGCCTTTCCCTGTGGCAATCCCTCGACGATGTCCACGAGCACAACATCAGCGTATCCACGCTCAAATAATCGCTGGGCCACCGTGGCCCCCACATTCCCAGCTCCCACTACTGTTATCTTCTTACGCACAGGACCTCACCTCCTGAATATCTATTGGACATCCTTGGTTATTGGGCTGTACCATTTAATGGTTATCGTACGTCAGTGGGTTTAAGCGCCGGAATATTGGGCCCAACGGGAATCTAGGTCTGGCTCCTGCACCGTTGCCATGATGTACTCACCGAACTCTGTCCCAGTGGCGCCCGTGTTCCGACCAGTCATGATAACCTTACGTTCATACTGGCCGCAGACATCTAAGGCCTTGTGCAGCTTTCCGGCCAGCTCACCGAAGCCTATATGCTCAAGGAGCATGGCACCGGCGCGCATCACAGAACTGGGGTCTGCATAGATGTCCCGGCCCTCTTGTACCATCCGCGGGGCTGTCCCGTGAATCGCCTCGAACATAGCGTACACCTTCCCAATGTTGGCGCTGCCTGCGGTCCCCACCCCTCCTTGAATTTGGCCTGCTTCATCCGAGAGGATGTCGCCGTACAGGTTGGGTAGGGCCATTACCTGGAACTCATGACGACGCTCAATGTCCAGGAGCTTGGCTGTCATGATGTCTATATACCAGCCGTCCCAGGAGATGTCTGGGTAACCTTTGGCAACCTCTCTGGCCACATCTAGGAACTTTCCGTCGGTGGTCTTGACGACGTTGGCTTTCGTTACGACGGTTACCTTGGTCTTGCCCGTACGCTTGGCGTGGTCAAAGGCCATCTCCAGGATGCGTCTGGATCCCTGGGTGGTGATGATACGGAAGTCTAGCGCCAGGTCTTCGGTCACGTTGATGCCCTGGCTGCCTACAGCGTACATATCCTCAGTGTTCTCGCGGAAGATAACCCAATCTATATTCTCCTTGGGGATGCGGACGGGGCGAACGTTGGCGAAGAGATCCAGGACCTTGCGCATGGATACGTTTGCGCTCTCTATGTTGGGCCATCCATCGCCCTGCTCAGGTGTGTGTGTGGGACCCTTCAGAGTAACGTGGCACTTCTTAATTTCTTCCAGGACGTCATCTGGGATGGCCTTTAGCTGCGCAGCGCGGTTCTCTATGGTTAGCCCTTCGATAATACGGAACTCTACCTGGCCGCTATCTACCTGCTCTTTGAGCAGGTATTCCATCACCCGCTGGGCCTCACCGACTATGGTTGGGCCTATGCCGTCTCCCCCCAGTATGCCGATTATTATGGGTTTGATGTTGGTAAAATCGGCCCAATCATCAGCATCCTTAAGAAGCTCGACACGCTCAAGCTGACCCTCTAGCATTTTTCCGAAATGCTCTTTTGCTGCCTCTATTACCTGCTTATCCACCAATTACAGCCTCCTTTGTCTGAGAACGGCTCACCCAGAAGTCGCCACGGGTTCTGGGTCGCTCAGGAGTGTTCCCAACCCGTCCTGAGGCGATGGTTAGCCCAAGCTCTAGCCTATTATAGCAAGAATATCGTTCTTTTTAACCCAGGTTCCTGGCGATACATTGAGATTCTTCACCGTTCCATCCACAGGGGACGGTAGGGCGTTCTCCATTTTCATTGCTTCCAGGATTAGCACTGGGGTGCCCTTCTTTACTTGCTGTCCCACCTCCACGGCGTAGCGAAGTATTATTCCTGGCATGGGTGCTCTAATGGCGGTGCCCTCCACTGAGTCCTGAGTGGCAGGGGCAGAGACTGCTGCAATGTCGGGGAGTGAAGGGGCCAATGATGGCTGTGCTGGAGTAGCCGCAATGGGAGTCGCAGGGGCCGGTGTGACGGTGTATCCAGAGTGTGTTGTGATACTATCACCAGTCCCGTCGCCCAGCGACTCTACCTGAACCTGGTATTTCTCGTTGCCCACGTACACGTTGAACGCACGGCCCGCTACTGGGCTGGGTAATCCTACAGGGACTGCTGCTTCCTGTGAGCCCTTCTCCACTAGTAGGCCTGCCTTGGCCTTGGATACCAGCTCGTCCTCGGCGTTTATCTGTTCCAGGGTCTTGGGCTTTGCCTCGTCTGGGATGGGCTCCAGACCGTACTTCCACTTAAGAAAGCGTAATCCTGTTACGGGATAG
The DNA here is from genome assembly GCA_009391225.1 of SAR202 cluster bacterium AC-647-N09_OGT_505m. The sequence continues at coordinate 685 of VEXC01000040.1, read as the reverse complement.
AGGGCGTATGTGAGGACATCTCCAATATCCTGGGCTAGGCCATCGGTGGCCTCTCTCGCCGCGTCCATCTCTGAATCGAGGAAGTCGGCGGGCCTGCCTGATATGGGTTCCTGGCCACGTTCATAGTCCTTCAGAACTTCCTTGGTTACTTCCGGGTCAATCGGAGTCGGAGTGCGCCCGTACAGCCCGTAGACGTAATCCTTCACTTGTGAGGAGACCATAGCGTAGCGGCCAAAGAGTACGTTCTGTACCGCTTGAGTGCCCACAATCTGGCTGGTTGGGGTGACCAGTGGCGGGAATCCCAAATCCCTGCGCACCTTAGGGAGTTCCTCGTATACCTCCGCAAGACGGTCTAGGGCATCAGCCTCCTTGAGTTGGGACACCAGATTGCTGGCCATACCTCCTGGGACCTGGTGGCTCAGCACCGCAGTGTCCACCACCGAAGCCCGGGTGGTATCGAAGTAACCTCTGTACATTGGGGCTGTGGCTTCGAAATATTCCGAGAGTTTGAGCAGGTGAGTCAGGTCCAATCCAGTGTCTCTATCGGTACCTTGGAGGACCACTGTCAATGGCTCTATGGCTGCCTGAGAGGTCCTCATGGCGTAAGGGGAAAGACAGGTATCCACTATGTCTATACCCGCCTCAACTGCCTTGAGAATGGTCATAGAGGCCATGCCGCTGGTAT
>VEXC01000039.1 GCA_009391225.1 SAR202 cluster bacterium AC-647-N09_OGT_505m | reverse complement strand
GCCTGCTAGGGTACCTATCGCTACAGCTCCAGCTATTGTGGATCTCGACCATCCGAAGTCTTCTGTAATCGGCTTTAGAAAAACACCTATAGTAGGATTCTGTTGCGCAGCGGATGCCACGGAACTAAGAAATACGACTGCTACTATCACCCATCCGTAATATAATCCACGTATCTTCATAGTATCCCAGGTCACGAATGTTATCATGGGAAACGAATTGTTGGAACGTAAACGCATGCATGAAGGCAGGAGAGTTATAGAGCTACTGTGCGGCGGTGGCGAAAGAGGCCGGGCCTGAGGGCTTCGGGGCAATGGGATGTGACCCGAAGCATGTAATGCTTAAGTCCCCTATGCTAGTAGACAGTCCTTTCTCAATTGAGCCTTCTCTTAGTTATGTTTGTGGTGCTCCATGTGGTCCTGAATTTCTGCGGCAATTTCGTCATAGTCTTCGTCAATGCTAACGATGCCAGTATCCACGAATAGCTGCTCTATTTGCTCTCTCAACTGAGTAAGTGCCCTGGGGGTTCTCTTGTAACGCCTCAACGCTTCCTCATAAGCTTGCTTATACTTAGGCCCTTCCCATATTTCATATCGTAGTATGTCCTCGCCTGCACTTAAGAGGCTCTCTATTCCTGACAACACTCCACGGGTGTAAATACCTGCAGCCACCTGCACGTATGGAAATGATGCTGATGGATACCTTGTCTTGAAGACCACGGTGTAGTGCAAAAGGACGTACCGATTGTACACACGCAGATCTAGTCGGGTCGTATTTAAAATCTGCCTGGCTTTCTTCAGAGTGTCATAAGACTTCAGCATATCGAGTGCATTGTCCTCTGGGATCCCGATGCCCTTCAGGTGCCCTATATCCCACATCCATCCCTCTGTCATCCATGCCTCGGCTTCAATAACAGCCCTTAGCCTGTGGGCACTAATGGGGTCAGGTGGATCCATCTCAAGATTCTCTTCTAGATTATTACCGGGGTCTGGCGCCATTTGATTCATGTCATCTTGATGCTCTAGCAGAAAATCCAACTTGTGTGCTTCCCATAGTTTCTTAATCTTCACAACGGTGCGTTGTGACGTGTAGGCGTGAAATCCCTCAACAGCGTGGTGGAGCACATACATCGGTCTTCCTGCCTTCAGGTGATTGACAATAGTGATAATCCTCTCTGGGGCTACCCGGGTCAGCCCCACTTTCTTGAGCTGCTGCCTGATCCATTCTGGAGCCTGCATTAAGCTTCACCTAGATGTAATCTCTGGAAGTGCGTATGGAAACGCGCTAAGTACTCATACTATATGCCAATACTCCGTATAGAACATAGTATGCTACGCTACAAGTATTTACAAGGAAAGTCACAATATTTGCTTCACATATTCCTCCAACGCGGGTATAGCGCGCCGAGTATGATGTGATGTCGCTTATGTGTCAGATCCTCAATCCTATCAACATCGCGGTTCATTAGGTGGAGATTATGATGCTGAAGTATATTCATGCCTGCCAGATCTTGCTAGACGGGTCATAATGGGGCAAGGGTTTGGTGGGGCTAGAAATCCGATCGTGAATTGGTCCAACTCCTGGAACCAAGCGATACGAGACTTCATAGATATCCTCAAGGATGTCTCCGAGGAAGGGCTACAGGACGAGGGGACGCAGGTAATGGCTAAGATAGTGGATGAGCTAGTTGCGAATAGATTAGACTGTGTATGAGGGTGATGTACAACCATTCCTATCGGACGTAAAGGCTTCAGCGAGATAGCTCACTGGTGATGGAGCACGCATGCCCAGTATGGGCATGCGAATATCTACTGGTTGCACTACCTACCGGTGAAGACTGGCTCTCGCTTTTCTAGAAATGAGACCACAGCCTCCCGCCTATCCTCTGGAGCTGTCGAGTGTAGGTAAGCATTGCCAGTTCGTTCTCTGTCGATTTGCTTCTCAAACTCGTCGTTTCGGTAAAGGAGTTGTTTGGTTACACGAATTCCCAAAGGAGAGTTGGCAACAATCTCCTTAGCTAGGGCCATCGTCTCTTTCATCAATTGGTCTTCAGGTACTACCCTGTTTACAAGACCTTTCTCTAGTGCCCACTGAGCGTCGTATACTCTGCCAGTTAATGCCATCTCTGCAGCGATGCCGGGTGCCACCTGCTGTGGTAACAGGTAAGTGGCACCTGTGTCAGGGACGCTTGAGCGTTTGATGAAAATGGAGGCGAAACGGGCCTTTTCAGAGGCAATGCGGATATCGCAGGCCAATGCAATTGACATTCCCATCCCCGCAGCGACACCGTTCACTGCTGCGATGACTGGCTGTGGGAGGGCTCGAATCACCAAGGACAGAGTTTCTGATGTGGGAGCCGCAGCCTCCTGACTCCGAGGGGACACTAAACCTTCCTTCTGTCCGTTCACGTCTGCACCGGCACAGAAGCCACGACCAGATCCTGTCAGGATAACGGCCCTGATATTGTCAGTCGAGGCTACCTGATTCAGGGTAGACCGGAATTCCAGTCTCAAATTAGCGTTAAGAGCATTGAGCCTCTCTGGACGGTTTAGGGTAATGATGGCTACATGACCTTCACGCTCAAAGTGTAGCAATTCGTAGTTGGAAGCTGACATGTATGATTACCTCCACCTAATCCAACGTCTCCCATATCAATTTGCGCTCATTTTGAGATGGCACGAACCTGGAGCAAGTCGAACAATAACGTTACATTCAGATGTTGTCAACTTGCATCATCAATGATCCATGATGAGAACGATGTTATAACAATACGATAGGAGGCGAATCAGATTAAGCGTCCTCAGTCCCGTCAGGTCGAGCTAGGAGTCCCACGTGGTATCAGGAATAACGTGGGAAGCCACGATTCACATTCCATCTCGCTGTTACGCTAAATGTTATTCTGGAAGGAGTGTGAGTAAGCCCTCGAAGGCTCTGAATACTCCATCAGAAACCACCGAAAACGTAACTTGCTCTAGGGATGTTTGTCCAGCCAGATGGTTCGCTGCAATGGTGACCATTAGCTGGGCCGCCTTCTCGATTGGAAATCCTCGATTACCTGTCCCTATTGAGGGCATCGCAATAGTTTTCAATCCTAGAGAATTGCCCTGCTCAAGGATATTCCGGGTAAGGATCGCGACCACTTCGTCCATGGTGAGGGGGTCGGCAGCATGATCCCCACCGGTTATCGCATGGAAGACGTGATTTGCCTTGAGGTTACCCGCATCAGTTACACCAACGTCTCCAATGAATAAGGGAGCCTGTTCCCATAGTTGCTCCTGGATTTGCCATCCACCGCGCTCTACTATGTCACCGGATAATGGA
>VEXC01000038.1 GCA_009391225.1 SAR202 cluster bacterium AC-647-N09_OGT_505m | reverse complement strand
TGCCTCCGGAGGTGACTGGGAAAGTGAAGGTGATCACATACAGTGGAGAGGAGTCGTCACAGTATGCCTCGTCAGTGGTAGCTCAAGTACCAACCTTGGCGGTGGTCGAACCTGGGGATGGCAACTAATTTCCCACGTCCAAACAGTTGTTTAGTTGTTATTGTGTGGGCAATCTCGCCAAGCGATGAAAGAACAAAGCAAGCATGGCCCAGACCCTCTTCGGGTCACCACACAACAGCCTTATAAGCCTCAACCGCATCTTCGCGGACTGGAACACCACACGTTTTGTTGCAGAACGGCCCCTGCTCTGGCAGTATACCACTGACGGACTATAGTGGGTTAAAAGCAGGAAACATGGGCAGAAAAACTACCATGGCAATAAAAGGATACGAGAAGGAAGTGACACATGCTGGCCTTTGAGTTGCTATTCGCCGCACTTGGGTTGGGCATACCTCTCCTGATCATAGGAGGCATCGTCTATTTCATATTAAAGCTAAGGGGAGGCGCTTCCCTAATATTCTCTTACCAGGACGCTCTCAGGGTTTATTTCTACGCAATGATCTTGATTAGTGTAGGGCTCTTAGCACTAGGGGGAGTATCAACCTTGCTCAAAGTCGGGTTTGGAGAAATCGTCGGTCGCGAATTCAGCTATGGCGAGGTGTATGAGGAGCATCGATTCATCCAAGAGCGTCTGGTTAACCAACAAGAGCATCTGGATAACCAACTTTACCCCACTAGATTCGAAGAGGAAACACGCTCCCTGACTGAGAAAATTGAATTTGCCATGCGAACAAGCCTTATCAACGGTGTGAGTTTGACTGGGATTGGTGTTTTCCTGTGGCTAGTCCATTTCTTCGGTAGGCGTTTGGTAGAAACACAGGACCAACGTTCAGACTCAATGAGGAAATTATATCTCATGGCTGCCCTCACTATCTTCGCAATGACAACCATCGCCTCGTTATCGACAGGCGTACCTGAAGCGTTGCGCTACGCTCTCTTAGATATCAACCCTGGCGAAGAATCACCTGGAGAACCCCTGTCTATAGCTATTGTCGGATTGCCAGTGTGGCTCTTCTATCTAGTTGCCACAATACGTACGATGAGGACCTCGTCTGATAAAGATAATTAATGTCTTCACTGAGGCCACAATTGTGGCCATGAAACGCCGTATGACTTACCGGGCTTAAGATGTTCGTGGAACTTAGTATTCAAGCCCAGCTTTTTAACGACCCTCTTGAATCCGTGGGTTATTGAGTCTGGCATTGGCATTTTGAAGCGGCGCGTTCAGCATAGGCAAGGATACACCCATCATCAGAGTTACGATGACCCCAACCGAGATGAAAGCGCCCCTGAATCCGATCGAGTCCACGAGCATGCCTGCTCCGAGAGAACCGATGAATACCCCAAGTTGCATGGATGTGTTTAAGAGGCCCATGGTAGCTCCCATGCCGTGTGAACGTCCTCCATCCATCATCATTGCAGTGTTGGCTGGCATGAACAGAGCTTCGTTGATTCCGAGAAGCCCGGAGAGGAGCAGCATATGCCAGTACTGGCTGGCTATACCCATCAGGGACACAACCGACGCCATTCCTATGACTGAGACAATGGTGATGGCCACACGACTATAATGATCAGCTACCCAACCAAATGGGTATTGGAAAATGGCGCTTACAACAGTCCTTACAGTTATGACCAGCCCGATTTGGACTCCAGATGCCCCCATGCTTTGTGCCAACAGGACTGGGAGGAAGATGAACGATGGAATCATGGAGAGCATAACTCCAAGGCGGATGAGCATAACTCCGCATGTCCTTTTCTCGGATATGATCGCCCTGAAAACAGTGAAAAAGCGTTGATCATCAGATTGGGTGTACTGAGGGCGATTATCTGGGAGAAACAGGAGGATCAGGATGCAGGCCATAGCGCTCGAGGCACACATGCCGTAGAACGCCATATTTATCCCAAATGTGTCTTTGAGGGCACCCCCGAGAAGAGGTCCTAGCCCAAAGCCAGAAAACAGAGTGACATTGTACAGTCCCATGTATCTACCTTCGTATCCCTTGGGAGCCAAGTCAGCCATGTAGGCTAATGAAACAGAGAACACGAAGCCACCCCCGACGCCCTGAAGAAATCTAACCAGTACGATATCCGTGACTGACGAGCCAAGAACATACAGGAATCCCCCAACACTGTAAACTGCGAGGCCCGCTGCCAGGAAAAACTTGCGTCCTAACCGGTCGGAAAAGTACCCTGCTAGTGGTTGAGTAATTCCTGAAGAAAGGGAAAACGCGGCCATAATAAATCCGAGAGCGAATCCTGTGGCGCCTAATTCCGTGGCATAAATTGGTAAGAATGGTACTACAAATCCGATACCAACTATAGAAATGAAGAAGGATACGAGTAGGACAATCACAGGGAAACTGATCGGTAGGCCAGGCATAGCTTCCATGGATACTATGGGGGGCTCGGGTTGCGATATAGAGGTTGTTATTCTCTCTGGAGGTTCCATTCCTAGGCCTTCTTACGGCACCAGATACCGATCCTTGGGACCGATGAGTCCACCAATAGTAAGTATTTCCACATGAGATTCCCAGTCTCCTACATTCCAGCCCCATTATAATATGTCAGCAGCATTCCACATATCCATGGAGATTATGCAGGGTACAGTGGAACGAGGGTTCCATCGTGGCATAGGGATGCAGATGAACTCCATACCATTGCTGTTGCTGCAGGCACTGATGTTGGTGCTGGTAGGTTGTGGTGGTGATACTGCTTCTCCACTGCCTACTTACACCACATATCCTATCTTCACCCCTGTGATTCCCGCTGCCATCTCCTATCCCACACAAACGCCATATCCTATCTATACCGCTACCGCTTTACCATCTACACCCACCTCGAAATCTGTCCCTACTCCCTTACAAGACATCCGTGTGGAACTCGTATTCCCAAATCTGGATTTCCAACGGCTAACCAACTTGGCACAGCCTGACGATGGGCAAAGCCACATATTTGTTTCAGAACAACCGGGTCAGATCCACGTGTTCCCCGATGACCCACAAACAACTAAAACCAAGGTCTTCCTGGACATACGCGACAGGGTCAGCGAGTCTAGCAATGAGGAGGGGTTACTGGGCCTTGCCTTTGACACCAAGTACTCCACCAACGGCCACTTCTATGTCTATTACTCCGCTTCTTCCCCTAGACGCTCAGTGATATCCCGATTCTCAGTCAACCAGAGTGACCCGAACACGGCCGATCCGTCGAGTGAGACCATAATCCTAGAGATACCTCAACCCTATAGTAACCACAACGGAGGCCAGATCGCCTTCGGGCCAGACGGCTATCTCTACATAGGTCTAGGAGATG
>VEXC01000037.1 GCA_009391225.1 SAR202 cluster bacterium AC-647-N09_OGT_505m | reverse complement strand
CAATCAGCCACTGGAGGAGGTCAACCACCTGCTCACCTACTGCCACATGGACCTCGCACAGCTATCGGGCCATGAGTCCCCGCAATACTGCATCCAAATCGTACGTCCGGTGCTCAAAGTAATCCACGTCAGAAACGACACACCCGTACAGGAGGTGCTGGAAGAAGTGAATCGATCCCTGACCATGTATCAGGAGAGCGGGTACATGTGCATGCTGGACACCTTCAAGCAGGGCGTCCTTGGTGGCACTGGCCAGGCCTTTGATTGGGCAGTGGCGCAGGCACTGGCCAGCGACCATTCCTTCCTTCTGGCAGGCGGGCTAACCCTAGATAACGTGTCCGAGGCCATGCAACAGGTACGACCCTGGGGCCTGGACGTCTCCAGTGGAGTCGAAACCGACGGGCAGAAGGACGCGGTGAAAATCGCTCAGTTTATCGCCAGAGTTCGTCAAATTGACGAGGCGAAGCTTGGATGAATTTGATGGGTTTCAGAGTTTCACAAGATTATGGCCAACCAGCCTATTATGGAATTGCGGGATATGAAAACACCCCTTAGTGGATTGGTCTGTATTGTGCTTACAAGACCTCAGGCTCTCGCACAGAACACGCTCCAGACAATAGACGAATCCTCTACATGGGGGTTAATGATAAAATGATAAGGAGAGAGACCTTCTAGGGTAGAGAATAAATAGGCATTCCTCTTACAACCTAAGCATATTATGACCTCATCTTTGTTAGCCCCTGCACTGGCGGGGAGACATAACGAACTTTATTAGCTTTTCTAATCCTTGTGGCATGAAAGAAATTCGCAACACCCTGATGAGTGCAGATAAGAACAACCTGTCCTTTTCTCTTGTAGATTCAATCTTAGGTCACGTCAAGGAAACCCTTACTTCTGGTATTTGCGCATAGAGACTCTGGCCAAGCACAAAGATTTTGACAGCAGATGATAACTACAATATCAGTGAGTCCTGTTCGTGAGCCTTCCTCTGCTTGGCTTGACAAATATTCTAAGAAAGAGAAAACGTCCTCTCATCTTTGGAATATATACCACACGAAAGTCCCACGAAGACTCTCTCGAGAGGACCTGAGGCGCTTCCGCACACCTCTAAGCAAATTCGAGGTAGAATCAATAGATTCCCCTAAAAGGAACGGGTAAGCAAATGATAGACACCCAAGAACTCCCAGACGCCTGGGGACACTTCGGCATCCACGGGGGCCGATTTGTGCCCGAAACACTCATGCCCGCCTTGGAAGAGCTGGAGGTCGCCTATCAGTCCTCGAAGGAAGATGCTGGGTTCCAGACCCAGCTTTCACACTACCTCAAGACCTACGCTGGACGGCCCACAGCGCTGTACTTCGCCCAGAACTTCTCCACTCAGCTTGGTGGCGCCCGTATCTACCTGAAGAGGGAAGATTTGGCCCACACCGGGGCACACAAAATCAACAACGCGCTGGGCCAGGGGCTCCTGGCTAAGCGCATGGGCAAGCAACGCATCATCGCCGAGACGGGGGCCGGGCAGCACGGCGTGGCCACAGCTACCGCCTGCGCCATGCTTGGATTGGAATGCCTAGTGTACATGGGCGAGGAGGACATGCGCCGGCAGGCCATCAACGTCTACCGCATGCGTCTCCTGGGCGCTGAAGTGAGGCCCGTGGCTTCGGGCAGCCGCACCCTCAAGGACGCCATCAACGAGGCCATTCGAGACTGGGTGACCAATGTTCAGACAACCCACTATCTCCTGGGCAGCGCGGTCGGGCCACACCCCTATCCGATAATCGTGCGAGATTTCCAGGTTGTCATTGGTTACGAGGCCCGCCAACAGCTCCTGGCGGCCGAGGGTTGCCTTCCAGACTACGCCGTGGCATGCGTGGGCGGTGGCAGCAACTCCATAGGCCTCTTCTACCCTTTCATGAACGATGCCTCGGTGAAGCTGGTAGGAGTGGAGGCCGGCGGCGAGGGTGTGGAATCAGGGCGACACGCCGCCACCCTGCTGGTAGGAAGACCCGGAGTGCTCCACGGCTCCATGTCCTACCTGTTGCAGGACGAGCACGGCCAGGTGAAGGAGACCCATAGCATCTCAGCTGGCCTGGACTACCCTGGAGTAGGCCCAGAGCACAGCCACCTCAAGGACACTGGTCGCGCCCAGTACGTAGCCGTCACCAACGCCCAGGCTTTGGAAGGGTTCCACCTGCTCTCACGCTCCGAGGGCATCATCCCTGCCCTGGAGACAGCCCACGCCATCTACTACGTAAGCCAACTCGCTCCCACGTTGCCAAGGGACCGCATCATATTGATGTGTCTCAGCGGCAGAGGGGACAAGGACGTGGACACAGTGGCTCAGGCCAGCCAGTAGCGCAAGAAGATACCACTCACCTGTAAGCATTCTGCGCAACCTACGGCCCAGGCTACTTTTTCTTGAATCAGAGCCAGGCGCCCTGTATACTTCTGCTATGGAGCGACGCCAAGTCACGGTACGAGTCCCAGCCACTACGGCCAATCTTGGCCCCGGCTTTGATTGCCTGGGCATGGCCTTAGATTGGTGGAACGACGTGCGTATAAATGTATCCAACTCGCCAGAGGTCCGCGTCCTTGGAGAGGGCGCCGATACTCTTAGCACGGCTGAGGACAACCTGGTCTTTCGAGCCACACAGGTACTCTTTCGTGAGGTCAGAGAGGAACCTCCAACCCTGTCCATTCTGTGCAATAACCAGATACCTCTGGCTCGCGGTCTCGGGAGCAGCGCCGCCGCTATAGTAAGTGGCCTTATGGCAGCCAACGCGCTATGCTCACGACCCCTTACACAGCAGTGCCTTCTGCGCCTGGCCGTAAGCCTGGAGGGCCACGCCGACAACGTGACGCCTGCCCTGCTGGGAGGCTGCCAGGTGGTGATACGGGACGGCGACAGGATTATCGCGGATGCCGTGGCCCTACCTCGGAACCTGACGATGGTAATCTTTGTACCCGCCGTACCGATGTCCACCCGAGAGGCAAGAGCAGTCCTGCCGGAAACCGTCGCCCGTGAGGACGCAGTATACAATCTGGGAAGGGTGGCCCTGCTAGTGAACTCCCTCTCCACCGGGCAGATTGATAATCTGCGGGTTGCTACCCAGGACCGATTACACCAGCCCAATCGGGAGAAGCTATTTCCCGCGATGAAGTACATCTTTCGAGCAGCCCAGGACGCGGGGGCCTCAGGGGTATTCCTCTCTGGCGGCGGCTCCAGTGTCCTTGCGCTGGCCACATCCAGGGCCATGACCATTGGCTACGAAATGGCCAACGCCGCGGATAAGGTAGGAATTACAGGAAGTATCAAGATAACTCAATCCTCCACTCAGGGTGCCCATATCGTGTCGGCGGGGTGACGGAAACGCCCATGTCTAGCTTAATCGTCCAGAAATACGGGGGTACGTCCGTCGGCGACTCCGATAGAATCAAGGCCGTGGCACGCCGTATTGCCCTGGCCAGAGACAGCGGAGATCAGGTGGTGGTGGTGGTCTCAGCTATGGGCAATACCACCGACGAACTCATACACAAGGCGAACACCGTCGCCGAGAATCCCAACGGAAGAGAGCTTGCGCTCCTGCTTTCCACAGGGGAAATTGTCTCCTGCACCCTGGTTACCATGGCTCTTCACTCACTGGGATACGCAGCCATTGGCCTCAGCGGGGGACAAGCGGGCATCCGCACCGACATGGACTACAGCCGAGCTCGAATCGTGGACATAGACCCACAGCGGATAATCAGGGAGTTGGCCGACGAAAAGATTGTCGTC
>VEXC01000036.1 GCA_009391225.1 SAR202 cluster bacterium AC-647-N09_OGT_505m | reverse complement strand
CAGCTATAGCCCCTCACGGATTCATGCTACAAGGGTGCAAGCACTTGACGAGAAGGGTGGATTTCAGCTATATATATCTGGGCTGTTTTCGGAGGATTCTGTTCGCGGAAAGGGTGCAATTACCAATTGAATTCCATATTTGATCTCCACGTCCACACCATGATGGGTAGTCCTGACAGTGCTCTGACACCTGAAGAACTGGTGGAGGAGGCCAAGCGACTGGGAATCACTGGGGTCATGGTAGCTGAGCATAACGGCTGGCCCAAGCATGACTTTGATAGGTTCGCTGCTAGCCAGGAGGACATAGTCCTGGTGCGTGCCTTGGAAGTGTATACTCCCATGGGCCACATAATCACCTTGGGCCTTGAGAACCACGTTACCGGGCCGTCTGGTGGAATTGAGACCATCCGGTTTCTGCGCCAGACGGTGGAGAAGCTGGGTGGCTACATGATACTGGCCCACCCTTTCCGCTTCCTTTTTGACCCTGCTGGCATTCATACCCAAAACATGCTCTTCGAGGATCCGGCTACTGTACCTAAGACCGCTGAGGAGGGCGCTATTCACCCTATTTTTGATTTGGTGGACGAGCTGGAGGTTGTGAACGGTGGCAACATCGAGATAGAGAACCGATTCGCGCAGGAGGTCGTGCGTGCGCTGGGGCGCTGGGGCACAGGTGGTAGCGATTGCCACTCCACCCAGGGCATGGGGAAAGGGGTCACTGTCTTCAAGGGCCACATTCGCAATGCAAGTGACCTTTTGGAGGCCTTACATGAGGGCGACTTCACCCCTGTTGAGGGGTTCCACGTGGGTCGTGCCGTATCCTATGGGCGTAGCCCGGACCTGGATCCCGGGTTTGTTGAGTTGGCCTCTGGAAACCTTCCTTATGGTCATTGATACACCAAGCGAATGAAGACCTTTGGTCAATGCCTTTCGGAGTGAGGGTGCTTCCAGGACATATTAGGGGATTCTCCGGGACATGGAAAAAAGAGAGAGGGCTTCTTATCGAAGCCCTCTCTCTTTTTTCCATGTGAATATCCTTGTGCAGAATAGTTGCAGTGGTATTTAGGCGCCCAGGTTGGTGGCCGTGGTAGGAGTTGGCGCTGGCCGCTCCACGGTTCGGCTGATCCCAATACGTCTGGCAAGAACCACCTTTGCGATGTTAGTGCTGCCACCTGCGTGGTTCTGTCCAGCCCTTCCACGGGCGTTCACTTCCTGCCTTCCGCCGTGAGGGGCGCCGGGCTCATGGGAATCCAAGAGGGCTTCCATGCCGTACACGCTTCGTATCTTCTGGTCGGCTCGTACGGTGGATTCTCTGCCATGCAGGTTACCTACACCGCTATGCCAGCTTATCTCCATGCGATTCTGGTACATCCAGTAGACCCGCTTGAGGAACAGGCTATGAACCTGGGACTCAATGAAGGCGTCCATTGTGGTCTGCTGGAGGACTGGGTCGCTGCCTACTGTGGTCCCATTGCGCCGGGCAGTTTTGGCGTATTCCATCAGGTTTTCCACGGGGGTATCCGTCGGAAAGGCCTGGCCGCGGCCACCGTGCTCAGATTCCATGGTGGTGCCTGCCACCTGCCATCCCTGGTGATCGCCGCCTATAAGGTTTTCTCCGGGAATGCGCACATTGTTCATGATGATGTTGTGCTGGTCATGACCCACAAGTAGGTTCTGTTGCTTGATGGTCAAGCCATCAAGGCCGGTAGCTCCGGTCTCTGGGTTCCAGTCTGGGACTGGTATCATGAAGTATCCCAGGTTGCGGTGGCGTGGAGCGTCGGGGTCTGTCTTCATGGGGCCTAGGAGGAAGCCTGGCTTGGCGCGACCACTGACGAATATCTGTTCCCCGGTTAGCAGCCAATCGTCCCCGTCGCGCACGGCCGTCCCCTGTACGTTGGCTAGGTCTGCACCAGAATGGGGTTCTGTTAGTTTATTCCAGCAGGTCTTCTCCGACGAGAGGATCGGGTACAGGAACTTCTGTTTCTGCTCCTCTGTGGTCCATACAATCAGAGAGGGTATGGTGTTGGCAGAGGTGAAGTTGTTGGGGACGTTGGCGCTGTGCATCTCCTCGTCGATGATGGTCTCGTGGTCTCCGGTGAGACCCCCACCGCCGTACTCCTTGGGGAATGTGGGGTACAGCCACCCCTTCTGTGCCAACGCTTTGTGTACGGGCCTCCACTTTTCAGCGTCCTCCACGGTATAGTCCCTTGGGTCTACTGGGTCCTTCAAATCCGCGGGAACATTCTCCTTCAGCCACGTCCGCACTTCCGCACGGAATTTCTCCTGTTCTTCGGTGTATGGCAATGCAAAGTCCACTAGCGCCCTCCTTATTTTCAGATAAACTCTGTGTGAAGACCTCTTATTCCCAGAATATTGGTGTTGGTGGCGGTACGAACTGGGTCCCGGACGCTACCTAGTACTGGGGAAACGGGCGGTCTTCAATCCCAAAAATTGTATATGCTGCCGGGCACGATGTCAAGGTGCCTGCAGTCTGTAAAGGTAGGAAGTTGTCTCTTGTGAGAGTGTGAGATAGAAATCCACATCTATGGGAGCCACATTGCGCAAGAATGGCAGTCTGCAGAGGGGGTATATGTCTGATGAATGAGTGTCTAGAGAGAGATAAGTACTAGGTTAATCGTGCTACCAGGTGCAGAGGACTCGGGCGCCGACAAGAACCGATGAGAACCAAAACACACGTTTCCTAATATGAGTGGGTCATATGAAGGGGGGTATATTGAATCCTCCTTGGTGGTGGTATGGATATTTTGATGCCTGGTTGATTTGGGTCAACAGGTGGACAGGGTTGAGGGTGGTCGTAGGGCAATGCCGGGGCCCCTCAACTCTCTTCTGGCTTAGCAAGAGAGTGCCAGTCAGAAGCTGGTGGTCGGGTGTCACCCTGAGTTCTCCCCTGTCTCAGTGGGAGATATCTACCGACTCAGGTAGGAGAAGGGCTGCAACCACTTGGCAAACAGACGGTCAGTGGCATCCACGGAACGTTGAGGGACCCTATGGCCTAATGCCCGTTCTGTTGCTCGTTTGGGTTTTCTATTGAGAAGCCTGCAGGATGTCTTACTGTGGTGGCAAGTTACCTCGGACACCTTTGCTAATATCCCCTTCTCCTCTCTCGCTTCTTTCGCTGCACCGACCATACCGCTCTTGTATCCGGTCCTCCTACTCCTCTCATCAGTGACCGTTATTGGGAGTCAATGCAGAAGGTTGACACATTAACTGGAGGTCTGTAGGCTTCGGGTAAGTTTCCATGTTCGAGTAGTGTGGGCTTGTATAAAATCCTGGTCTGTCTCCTCCAGTGTTCAGTGTTGGGACAGGATTGAGTTGCGCGTGGAAGCAGAGTAAAGCTCCCTAACCAATCGGAGAGGTGGGTGTGCAGGCTGAGGAGAGCGTAGTCCAAGAGGTCACAGTTCGCCCCAGGATATTCTATGGCTGGTACATGGTGGCGGCTGGTATGGGAATCCATCTCTGGTTGAGTATAGCTTGGATATATGCCAAGCAGATTTTCTTCACCCCAATTGCCGTGAGCTTCGGCTGGAGCCGAGCTCTTATGTCTGGGGCCTTTGCCCTGGAACGGTTGGAGGGAAGTATCGCATCCCCAATAGAGGGATTCCTGGTGGATCGGTTCGGGCCGCGCAGGATTATGCTGCTGGGTACCATTATCACCGGTCTGGGTATCATATCCTTGAGCTTTCTTCAGAACATCTACATGTTCTACGGGTCCGTGTTGCTTATCTCCCTGGGGAAGGCCCGACCACCACCACCATGCTCGAACTCCAGGTGCGTTCCCAATACCTGCCACCCCTGGGTCTCGCCACCGATGAGGTGGTCTCCAGACACTCGGACGTTATCCATGAAGATGGCCCGCTTCCTCGCGCCGCCCAGGAGATTCATTTCCTTGACATCCAAGCCTGCGGAAGGAATATCTATGACGAAGTATCCCAGGTTGCGATGACGTGGCGCATCCGGGTCTGTCAACAGGGGGCCCACCATCATCTCGGCGTCCTCGTAGCCGCCGATGAAGACGTTGGATCCGTTCAGAATCCAGTCGTCACCGTCCCGGACGGCCCGGCTCTGATAATCTGCTAGGTCTGCCCCACCCTTCGGTTCTGTCAGCTTCTGCCAGGTGACCTTTTCCCCCGTCAATAAGGGGCGGAGGTACTTCTGCTTCTGTTCCTCGGTACCCCACACCATGATGGTCGGAAATACCATGGTGCTGCTGAAGCCTCGAACGGCCCCGGCCCGTTTGAACTCCTCGTCTATGATGGCCTCGTGGTCCCCGGTGAGACCCCCACCGCCATACTCCTTTGGGTACGTTGGATACAACCAGCCCAGGACGGCCATCTCCTTGTGCTTCTCACGCCAGAACCAGTACTGCTCTTCGGTGAAGTGCGCCTGGTCAACAGGCTCTTTCATCTCCTCAGGGATGTTCTCCTCTAGCCAGGTCCGTACTTCCCCTCGGAATTTCTCTTGCTCCTCAGTATACGGCAACGCAAAATCCA
>VEXC01000035.1 GCA_009391225.1 SAR202 cluster bacterium AC-647-N09_OGT_505m | reverse complement strand
ATACGAAGAGATGCTGGAACTTGCCGCCCACGGAGCAAAAATGAACCCCCGCTCGATTGAGTTGGGGGCTTTGTACAATGTGCCCATCATAGTCGCCTCCAGCTTCGTGGACACACCTGGAACCCTCATCCACTGAGAGGACATCATGGAAACAAGAAACCGGGTAAGGGGAATAGCCAACGACAAAAACATGGCCAAGATAACCGTGCTTGGCGTACCGGACCGGCCTGGAATCTCCGCCACCATCTTCGAACCCCTAGCGGAGCAAGGGATAAGCGTAGACACCATCGTTCAAAATGCCAGCGTGGGGCGCATCACGGACCTCACATTCACTGTGGCTCGTGACGACCTGAAGGCCGCCATGGACATCGTGAAGCCCGTGGCCGAAAGCATGGGGGCCAGGGGCTGTGCCAGCGACGCCCACCTGGGGAACGTCAGCATAGTTGGAACAGGCATGCAGCACAACCCTGGTTACGCAGCCAGAATGTTTCGCGCTCTCTACGAGGCCAACGTGAACATCGAGATGATAACCACTTCGGAGATACGCATAACCTGCATTGTAGCCGAAAACAAGGTAGAGGAAGCCGTGCGTGCGCTGCATAGAGCCTTCCAACTGGACCAGATTGCCTAGGTGTCCGTGGAAGGTGGTTTGACCCTTTGGCACAACCATTTCTCTCCGTCGTAATCCCCGCCTACAACGAGGAAATGCGGATTGCCCAAACCCTGGATACCTTAGTAGCATACGTGCGGAATCAGGGCTATTCCTGGGAGGTCGTGGTAGCAGATGACGGCAGTCAGGACAGGACCGCCGCTATGGTGAAGGCCACTGCCAGAGAATACCCTGAGATACGCCTGGTATCCCTGGAACACAGAGGAAAGGGCTGGGCGGTAAAGGCCGGCATGCTGGAAGCCCAGGGGAAGTACAGATTTCTCGCCGACGCAGACCTATCCATGCCAATAGAGCAGATGGAAAGGTTCCTTCCGTCTCGTCTCACAGACTTCGATATAGCCATCGGCTCCAGAGAAGCCCCTAGTGCCCGCCGATTTCACGAACCCGCTCGTCGTCATCTCATGGGTCGCGCCTTCAATGGTATGGTACAGCTTCTAGCGGTCAGGGGATTTACTGATACCCAATGCGGCTTCAAGTGCTTTGAAGCCCAAGTCGCTGAATCCCTTTTCCCCCTTCAACGAGCCGAAGGATTCGGGTTCGACGTTGAGATACTCTTCTTGGCTCAGAGGCTGGGACTGCGCATCAAAGAGGTTCCCATTGATTGGTACTACCACGAAGGGAGCAAAGTAAAGCCTCTACGGGATAGCTTCCTTATGCTAAAAGACCTGCTCTCGGTGCGGTGGAACTCCCTAAGGGGCAGATACGATACCCTATCACGGAAGGCCATCAGACCTCAGCAACATGTCTCCGAGGGTGATGAGGCCGCTGGAACCCCCTACAAGCCTGAATGAATACTTCGAATCCCACGGACATCTCGGAATCGTACTGCTACATCCAATCAAATAGATAACAAGTAGCCGAAGGGGATTGCAAACCCCTTGACAGTGGGTTTATACTCCTCTCCCTAAAGTATAGTCGGAGTGCCTGACATGAACCTCAAAAGCGAAGACAAAGCCCGAATTAAAAGGGATCGGGCAAGAGATGCCATTGCCCTAGCTCTAGCTAGCCGTTGGGAAGAGGCGGAAGCTTTGAACCGCGAGATCGTCGTAGACTTTCCAAGAGATGTGGAGGCATACAACCGCCTGGGAAAGGCCCTTTCTGAGCTGGGCCAATATAAAAGGGCCAAAGAGGCCTTCAGCCAGGCCTTGGACATATCCCCAGCTAATGGCATAGCCAGGAAAAACCTGCAAAGACTAGCCCATCTTAACGAGGAAGCCGCCACACCAAAACACGGCTCGAAGGTAACCCCGCGCCTTTTCATAGAAGAGCGCGGGAAGACCGCAACGGTCTCTCTAAGGAATCTTCCCGCAGGCGGCGACCACCTGCGCATGGCACCCGGGGATGCCGTTGAACTCAGGATATCCGACGACGGCCTGACAGTGGAAAGTCCCGAAGAACAGTATCTGGGAGAAATAGAGCCCAAGCTCGCTCAGCCACTTGCGCGACTGATAGAAGGTGGGAACAGGTACGCCGCTGCCGTGACCTCCGTAAAGGAACAAAGCCTGGTCATAATAATCAAGGAAATCTATCAGCATCGCAGCCAGTATGGGACGATATCTTTCCCCAACAATCAACCGACAGGTGGGATTTATCCATATCCGGGAGCTCCTCCATTGCCCTCAGATATGGACCTAGAGGAGGAAGAGATAGAGTTTGAACGGCCCCCAATCATCGATTGGGACGATGAAGGGGACGCGACCATCCCAGCCCCCCCCCTCGGACGATGATGAACTAGCCTCTCCTCCCAGGGATGAAATCGAGGAACAGGCCAGCTTCTAGTTCACCTACTCATCTTCCCCAATGGCAAAGCGGCTCCTCCTTGTCTATACAATTACCCGTTGCCCATGTGTTTAGTACCTGTGTAACTAATGTGCCATGTTAGTGCCCTCTCTCCAACTCTCTCCCCCTCTAGAGATGGAGAGTCATTCATTCTCCTTCTGGGTGGAAAGGCCAGAATCAGGGTGCAACCGCATGCGCCCCCCTAGCTGAATACCTACAACACCACACTGGGCAGGACTCGCCTCTTTTCCCACCTTTCCAACCTAGTGTATCATCACAGAAATCACCAACAGCGGAGGCTGGCACCCATGGACTTATCTCGGCGAATCTATCCCCTAGACCCACGGGAACTGACAGAGGAGCAACTCGCGGTGGTCTTCGCCATGACCTCTCGAAACCCCCAGCCTTTCGATGAGATAGCTAAGGTGGTGAGCGCCGAGAAAGCTATGGACTTCCACGAGCGATGGGTCCTCAACTACGGTCACGCCTCGGTTGCAGAGCACGCGATTATCCACATGGCCTTGGAGAATATCTCCCGTCTCGTCTGCGACACTGTCGAGGACAACCGTTTGGCATCCTACACCGAGAAATCCTCACGATACCAGGTACTGGACCAGGGCCACTACCACGTCCCACGGGAGCTTGAGAGACATCCTCTCAGGAATGTGTACGTAGATACATGCGACTTCCTGTTCCGAGCCTACCAAGAAGCGGTAGACGGGGTAATTGAGTATCTGCGGAGAGCCACGCCCCAGAACGAGGGTGAGCGGGACTCATCTTACAGCCTTCGCCTTAGACGAGAGGCTACCGACGTCTGCCGCTTTCTGCTACCCGCGGCCACCCTGACCAACGTGGGGATGACCCTAAACGCCCGCTCTATGGAGCACGCCATCCGCAAGCTCTTCTCATCCGGCCTTCTGGAAGAGCAGGACCTGGGGGAAGCGCTAAAGGAACAGGGCAGAAATATAACCCCGACCCTCATCAAATACGCGGACCGTAACGAGTACCTAGCCCTCAGCCGGGAGACCCAACAGGACATGGCCCAAAGCGATGTGAGTGGTGTCTCATACGACGACTGCCGAGCAGATCTGGTACACTACGACCCTCAGGCGGAGTCCAAACTGGTGGCCGCGCTACTATACCGCTTCTCCTCAAGCTCATATCAGGATGTGTGGCAACGAGCGGAAACGATGAACCCCACACAACGAGAAGAGGTTGTCCACCAGGCCCTGAACCGTCTTGGCCCCCACGACATACCGCTAAGGGAACTGGAGGTGGTAGACTACACCTTTGACTTGGTCATGGACTACGGGGCCTACAGGGAGTTCAAGCGTCACCGAATGCAGACCTACATCCCACAGCCCGCCACGGTAGACCTGGGATACATTGTCCCGGACCTCATCCTGGATGCGGGATTGGAGAAGCCTTTCAGGGAGGCAATGGAGATAGCCGCCCAGGGGTCTCATCGCATTTCCGAGGCTTTGCCAGGGGTAGGGGAGTACCTGGTGACCCACGCCCACCTTAGGCGCGTGCTCTCAAAGGTGAATCTGAGGGAATGCTTCCACCTGTTCAAGCTGCGTACTAGCCCCCAGGCACATTTCACTCTTCGGCGGGTGATGCAGCATGCCCTGGACCTGGCTACAAAGCGTCATCCACTACTATTCAAGTACCTGCGACTGAGGAGTGAATAGCAGCAGGGCACTTCCTTGTATCCACGAAGAAGAACGCAGCCCTAGCCTGGCGCTGCCCCATGGCTGTTCATGCTGGCCACAGCGACAAAGTGATCTCCTTCTATCTTGGGACGCATAATCATCACGCCTTGGGTAACCCGACCCTTTACACGTATCTCTGACAGAAGGATCCGCTCTATGTTGCCTTTTTCGGAGACCAGCATTACCTCGGTGGCATCCAGTATCACATGGGCCGCCGCCACCGTCCCAGTCTTGTCCGTAATCCTGAAGGTAATCACTCCCTTCGCCCCCCTTTTCGTCCTACGGTAGGCCTGAATGGGAGTCAGTTTGCCAAATCCATTGCGACTCAGCACCAGCAGTTGAGCCCCTGGTATCACCACGTCCATGGACATTACCCGGTCTCCGGAATCCAGTCGTATCCCCCTCACTCCACCAGAGGTGCGGCTGCTGACGCGGACGTTAGCAATTGGAAAGCGGGCAGCCATGCCCATTTCCGTGACCATTACCACCTCATCATCTTCACCGGCCAGCCAGGCGGAAACCACCTCATCTCCCGGTTCCAGGTCCATGGATATAAGCCCGTTGCTCCGTATATTGGACATGGATGAGAAATTCATCCGCTTTATCTCCCCCATGCGGGTGCCCAGAAGAATGTAGCCATCCTGTTGCAGGTTTGGGGTGATTACCACCGCGTTCACTCTTTCCCCCTCCGTAATCGACAGAAGGTTTATCATTGGCATACCGCGAGTGGACCGTGTGGCGTCCTGTGGTATCTCGAAGCATCTCAGGGCATAGGCCTTCCCCTTGTTGGTAAAGAAGAGCAGTGTGTCATGCGTGTCGGCTACCAGCAATTGTTGGAGGACATCGGACTCCCTGGGGAGCATACCAGTGATACCCTTTCCTCCCCGGTGCTGTGCCCTGTAGGTATTGGCAGCCATACACTTGAGATAACCGCGCTGGGTGATGGTTATGACCATCTCCTGGTGGGGCACAAGCTCCTCTTTGGTGGGGACACCTGGCTCCTCGTCCAGTATCTCGGTACGCCGATCATCACCGTAGTCCTTCCGCACCTTCCGGGTCTCCTTCTTCACCTCCACCAGTACCTTCTGGGGGTCTGCCAGGAGGGCCTCCAACTCCCCAATGGTCTTCTGAAGTTGTTGAAACTCCTCCTCTATCTTTTCACGCTCCAGCGCTGCAATACGCCGAAGCTGCATGTCCAGGATGGCCTGTGCCTGAATCTGGCTAAGGCTGAATTGTTCTATCAGG
>VEXC01000034.1 GCA_009391225.1 SAR202 cluster bacterium AC-647-N09_OGT_505m | reverse complement strand
ACCACGGGCTGCTGTGCTGGAGCCCTTGATCCAGGAAGGAGAGGCCCTCTTATCCAGGAACAGAGAGCACACCGGCACACTGTGGACTACTCTGACGACTTTTCTTGGGAACCACCACGACGAGGGTGGCGCCCGTCAGATCATCCTCAGCGTGACTCGTAGCTCCCGTATCCAGCCAGAGTGGTCCCAGGTAGAGGTGGCCTGGGAGAACGTCGACCTTGTGCTGTCCCAAATCACCAGGAATCTGGAGAGAGTTACGCAGGCCCTAGAAGGCATGGAGGGCAACCATTTGGCCTGGCTCGAATCCCTCGTTAGAGAGGTGTCCTCCTCCATCAGCACCGCTGGGGACATCCGGGAAAAGCTCAAATCCTTCATCATTCACCCACAGGATGACCAGATATACTGGATGACTCAGGAAAACAGAGACGGCGAGATTGCCCTTAACTCCGCCCCGTTTCACGTTGGAGAAACGCTTCAGAAAAAGTTGTTTTCGGAGAAGGAGGCTGTCATCCTCACCAGCGCCACCCTGAGCACCCAAGGTCACTTCGGGCATATCTGCGAGAGACTGGGGCTGGAGGACGCAGATGAACTCCTAGTGGACTCACCCTTCGATTACCCCAAAGCTGTGCTGCTGTGCATACCCAATGACATGCCCGCTCCCACCAGCCGAGGCTACCAGGAAGCATTGCAGCAGGCAATGATTGACATTTGCCGCGCGGCTGGGGGTCGCACCATGGGATTGTTTACATCTCATGCTGCCCTGCAGGCAACCCGGTCCGGGATAAAGGAAGACCTGGAGCGAGTTGGGTTCAATGTGCTGGCCCAGGGAGTGGATGGCACTCCACGAAACCTGTTGGAGACCTTCCTACAGAGGCCAGAATCGGTCCTTTTGGGGACGGCCAGCTTCTGGGAGGGGGTAGACATCCCAGGAGGAGCATTGAAGGCCTTAGTAGTTACTCGCCTCCCCTTCAACGTACCCACGGAACCAGTGTTCGCCGCCAGGTCCCAACTATTCGAGGATCCGTTCAACCAGTACGCCGTGCCCCAGTCGGTGTTGCGTTTCCGGCAGGGCTTTGGCCGCCTCATCCGTGGCGAGGAGGACAGAGGGGCAGTCATAGTGCTTGACCAACGAATACTTTCCAGGCCATATGGCAGGGTTTTTCTTGAGTCCCTACCTGGATGCACGGTGATGAAAGGCTCGCTTCGGGAATTGTCCCAGGAAATACAACGATGGATAGCGGGCACTTCCTAAGCCTCAATATCACCCAACCGCTCGACCTGGCCACCACTTTGGAGAGCGGCCAGGCCTTCCGATGGCGCCGCCAGGGCCCGTGGTATTATGGAGTCCTCCAGGACAACCTAGTAGCGTTGAAGCAGAAAGGTACACGCCTTGATGTCCGAAGCGCTGGATCACCGACTCAGCAGATAGAGTCCTCGCTTCAAGACTACCTTCGACTTGACGATGACCTAGAGGCTATCTACTCCGTTATTGATACCGACCACCGTATGAATGGGGCCATCACCGAGTACCATGGGCTACGCATTTTGCGCCAGGATCCGTGGGAGTGCTTGGTCTCTTTTATCTGCTCCGCCAACTCCAACATACCCCGAATCTCGGCGACTGTGGAGAGCCTTGCTCAAAACTATGGCCGTCCTTTGAGGCTGGGTGACTACGTTGACTACTCCTTCCCAACCCCAGAAAAGCTGGCCGATGCGGGAGAAGCGGCCCTGCGGGACCTGAAGCTGGGGTTCCGGGCCAAGTACGTGGCGCAGGCGGCAGAAAAGGTGGGTCGCGGAGAAGTGAAGTTGGAGCTCTTGCGCCATCTTCCGTACCAAGATGCCAAGGATGCTCTCACCTCCATAGCGGGCGTCGGAGACAAGGTCGCCGACTGCGTTCTGCTCTTCTCCCTGGACAAGCTGGACGCCTGTCCAATAGACCGATGGGTACGACGGGCTATGGAAGAGTGGTATCTAGATGGAGCAAAGCTAAACTACAAAGCCATCCGAGCCTGGTCTCTGGAGAGATGGGGCGAATACGCCGGCTATGCCCAGCAGTACCTATTTCACCAAAAGCGACTTCAGGGGTAGGACTCAGCCCTGCAATCATGAAGGGCCCATGGCGCTGGTGTAGGCACAAACGCTAGAGTACGGATATGGCCCAGTTTGAAACCTGCCGCACTACTGGATGCCTCGCTGGGCCGTCAGCCATCCCTTCACCAAGGAAACCTCTTCAGCACGACTAGTTGCAGACCCAGACAGCCGTGCTGTTCGCAGCTTTATCAGCATCCCCCCAATGGCAGGCCCTTGTGGAACCCCCAGTTCCATGATGTCTCTTCCACTCAAGAATGGCTTCACGTGACGCAACTTGTCCAGGAACAGTGTGAGGTTACAGCGAGCCTCCTCATGTGTGGTGGCCAAGACGCACGCCTGTACCGCCTCGGGCATTGAAGTGGCCAGGGCCTCGTATAGCTGGGCTCCCGACAACTTGGAATCGGAGAGCCAGGCCAGCTTGCCCCTGAGAGCAATTGTGTCCCGCACAACGGTCGACCAACGAGGTGGCATACGTAGCCGTCCGATAATCTGTTCCCCATCTGCTGGGGTCAGGGAATAAGCTAGCAGCCCGACGTACACCTGTTCGTCCAGGCCACGTTTCTTATCGATACCCAAAGAGCGTTGAACCACCTGGGCGAACCCGAACAAGGAAGGATGGATCGCCGCCATGACTCCCAACTGCTCCGCACGCAGGAGGACTTCCATGCCGTGCTCTTCTCCAAGCCATAGTTGGAATTCCCTACGTAGTCTATCCCCACTGATGGTATCGAGCATCGGCAGGTCTCTCCGGAGCATGAACTCGGTATCAGTCTCCAGATGGAAACTCAGTCGCTGTTCGTAGCGTACGGCCCTCATGGTGCGGGTCGCATCGTCTACGAAGCTTCCATTGTGAAGTACCCGTATAAGGCCACGATCCAGGTCTGCCTGGCCGCCGAAGGGATCCAGGATTTGCCCAGAGGCAACATGGTGAATGGGGAAGGCCATAGCGTTTATTGAGAAATCCCGTCGTGCAAGGTCTTCCTCCATAGTACCGTGGGCTATCTGTGGCAAGGCACCAGGTCGAGTATAGTGCTCACTTCGAGCAGTTATCATGTCCAGTGATACACCTTCAACCTTGACCTTGGCCGTGGAGAACTGGGACCTGGATACCACCTGTCCAGATAGACGCTTGGCGATAATGTACGCCAGAGTTTCGGCATCCCCCTCTACCACCAGGTCTATGTCCTCCACCGGCCTGCCCAAAAGCAGATCCCGCACGGCTCCCCCAACCAGGTATAGGGACACGCCTTCCCCCTGAGCGATTTGTCCCGCCATTCTCACAAGGGCCAATTTCTCGGCGGGGAGACTGGCCTCCAGTAGCTGAATGAAGTCCATGAGACCTTCCAGAAAGGAATCTGCGCCATTATAGCATGTCGATTTTGAACGTTAGTACTCTTTATCGTGCTTTACAAAGTCCGTGAAAAGTCTGTTAGAATAGGCCAGATATTCGCATAGTCTGGGCAGATGTCCCGAGGACTTATCATTATTACTCGAAATGGAGCACAGCCGTGGGAATAAGAATAGTGGTAACCGGTATAGGAATAGTCAGTCCTATAGGCCTCAGTGCGGATACCACCTGGGAATCCCTCCTGGCAGGAAAATCAGGGGTGGACTATATCAGTAGCTTCGATTCGGAGCCATTTGAAACCCGAATAGCAGCAGAAGTCAAGGAGTTTGAGCCAACGGACTTCCTAGACCGCAAGGAAGCCCGCCGGATGGACCGCTTTGTCCAGTTTGCTACTGTAGCCTCCCAGGAAGCGGTAGCCAAGGCGAGGCTTAACTTGGACAAGGAGGAGGCGGAGAGGGTATCCGTGATGATAGGCAGCGGCATTGGTGGAATCCGCACCCTATCCCAGGAACTCCAGGTGCTTCTTGAGCGGGGGCCATCCAAGGTGAACCCCTTCCTGATTCCTATGATGCTTGGGGATATGGCCTCGGGCAGGGTTTCCATGCTGTTGGGGGCCAAGGGACCCAACTTCAGCGCCATCTCTTCCTGCGCCACTGGTGCAGACACCATAGGGGAGGCTTCCGAAATCATACGACGCGGCGACGCGGACGTGGCCATCGCCGGGGGCAGTGAGGCCGCTATTTGCCCCATCGGGATAGCTGGATTCAACGCGTGCGATGCTCTTTCTCGCAGGAACCACGACCCACAGAAAGCCTCCCGTCCATTCGATGCTGACCGAGACGGGTTTGTTATGGGTGAGGGAGGAGGTATCTTGGTACTAGAGAGCCTGGATCACGCCCTGGCCAGAGGCGCTGAACCCCTAGCGGAACTCGCGGGATACGGGGCTACCGCAGATGCCCATCATATAACCCAGCCTGCACCCGAAGGTGAGGGAGGGGCCAGGGCGATGCGCATCGCCCTTAAGAAGGCCGGCCTGACCCCTAAAGACGTAGACTACATAAACGCCCACGGCACCTCTACTCCCATGAACGATAAGTTCGAGACCATGGCCATCAAGTCCGTGTTTGGCCCAGAGGCGTACAACACCCCCATCAGCTCCACAAAATCCATGACGGGGCACCTGCTGGGAGCAGGAGGTGCCCTGGAGGCGGCCATCTGCGTTCTCGCGATCTCCCGTGGGGCTATACCCCCCACTATCAACCTGGACAAGTTGGACCCGGACTGCGACCTAGACTACACCCCTCACACCCCACGCATGGGGACAGTAAACGCCGCGATCTCCAACTCCCTGGGCTTTGGTGGACACAATACGTGCCTCGCATTTAAGAGCTTCATGGGAAGCTAGGAATGTGTACCTGAAATACCATATAGATTGTCATTACGGGAATACAGATGTGTCAGTGAACGAATGAATATGGAGGAGTGCCCCCCCTCAAGGCCAGATTGCAACTCCCCAATCTAATCGGGAATCGCAATGACAATATCACTGCAATACTGAGAACTTCAGATACGAGGGGCTAGCTTGTCCGATAAATCGAGACCCTCGACGAAGTCCAGGGTCAACCGCAAGGCGTGGCGGGCACGCCCCGCATTTCCCCAGAGGCCACCCAGAAACTGGCTCACTTTTCACCTCTAGCGGCCCAGCTCCTACACAACCGCGGTAACACCGATTTGCTCACGGCGGAGGCCTTCCTCGCTCACGATGATAGTCTGCTGGAAGACCCCCTTCTTCTCCCAGATATTGGAAGCGCGATTGTTCGCATCCAACGGGCGCTGGTGGCCGGTGATGCACTTCTCGCTGAGGGTCTGGAATCCCTGGGTGGCAATGTCATTCCTTACTTTCCTCACCGGGTGAAGGAAGGTCATGGCCTGAGCTCCCAGGCCGTCAACGCCCTCCACGAACGGGGCGCCACCCTTATCATCACCGTGGACTGCGGAATGACCTCCCCTGATGAGGTGGAGCAGGCCTCCTCTCTAGGCATTGACACCATAATAACCGACCACCATACACCTCTGCCCCGCATTCCTGCCGCACTAGCCATTGTGAACCCCAAACTATCAAAGTCCACGTACCCATTTCCAAATCTGGCGGGGGTGGGACTGGCATTCAAGCTAGTGCAAGGACTGTCCCAACACATGGGCCGACCATGGGATGAGAGGCTGCTTCAGTTAGCGGCCCTGGGCACTGTCACTGATGTGACGCCATTGGTGGGTGAGAACCGATACATTGTAGCCGCGGGTCTACGCTCCATGAACTCCAATCCAAAACCTGGGTTGAAAGAGCTCCTTCGCCTAGGCGGGCCGGCGAACGCGGTACTGGACACGGACTCCATATCTTTTGTC
>VEXC01000033.1 GCA_009391225.1 SAR202 cluster bacterium AC-647-N09_OGT_505m | reverse complement strand
GGCAAATTAATGTGTCAATGAATTTCTGTCCCGTCGTGCCTTGGAGCGTGGAGCTCACGCTAGGACTTGTCAGCGTGTTTATCACGCCCTTCAGGGCAACTTAAACCAGATTTTGCTGTAGGAGTTGATAGCTCAAGGCCATGAAGTAACGGTTCTGAATCGGGGCCAGACTCCAGTGGACCTGCCACTAGAAGTCCAACGGCTGACAGCAGATAGGGACGACGATTCCAGTATGCTGTCCACCCTACGGGGGCACTCTTTCGAGGCGGTATTCGACGTCTCGGGCTACACGGCAGAGCAGGTGAAAGTGGTCCAAGACGCCCTCGCAGGCCGGGTGGGGCATTACATATTTACCAGTAGCACCGCCGTATACTATGGTAGCCTCATATACCCCATCCGAGAGCATGACCGACTCATGCCAGACGACCGAGGGGGAAGCTACGCGTGGAATAAGATACTGGCGGAGCGACTATTGGCAAACTGGAGCCAGAACACTGGAGTTCCCCACAGCGTGATCCGGCCCTCGTATGTCTACGGGGCAGGAACCAACCGCCCTGGCCGCGAGCCAGCCTACTTCTATCGCTTAGAGCATAACCGACCTCTCCTCCTTCCCTCACATGGGACACCTCTAGCTCACCTTGTCCACGTTGAGGATATCGCTCAGCTCTTCGTAGCGTGTCTGGGCAATACACGCTCCTATGGTCAGGCCTATAACGGGGCCGGACCTGATTATACGAGCCTTCGTGGCTGGTTTATGACTATGGCTCAAGTGGTAGGTGTGGAACCCCAGATCATTATGGTACCAGACGACCTAACTCCCCAGCTACGCTCGTTTCCGTTTCAGACTCGTCGCTGCGTTCTGTACAGTATGGAGAAGGCGGTCCGCGATCTGGATTACAATCCTAGGTTCGACACGCCCTCGGGTACTCACCAAAGCTATGAGAGGTACAAACGAGAACTCTCAAGCACGTTCACCTGGAATCTCACAGAGGATGACGCTATCTTGGCCGAAATCCGCAGTCGGGACGGATAGTAGCCGTTGATGCAAGATGACCCAAGCACGTTCTCATCTTGTTGTCTGACTACTCCCTATTGCCAGAGCGGGTTCACAAGGTATGGCCCTGAATTCCCCCTCCTACGAATTCGGAGGTAAACAATTGGGGGTCAGGAATCCCCTCGCAATCAGCTCTATGTGGCCGTCAGTAGTTTCCACATCTTGCAGTTGACATGACACTGGGAATGTTCTCAACCGCCCATGGATGAAGCACATGTTCATGCGGAGTGGATAGAACCTAACGGCTAGGAGTCCCATGGGGGATTGGGCAGAACTGGGAAGATATACATCATATGTTCAACCTACTCGTGAGGGCGCTGGTCACTAGGGGGGCAAGACGCCTGCTGGGGCGTTCACTTCGCATGGCTACCGCTCTAGCCATAACCCGTTACAGGAATCACCTGAGTCCCGACACCAACCCACTGGAAGATATGGAGACCAGGTTTGAGCGAGCGGTCACCCTAATACGCCAGGACATCCATAAGCGGGGGGAGTCTCTAGCACCCGACCTAGTCCGGCGTCTGGCACCATACGAAGACGCCACAGTAGAGGCCGTGCGTGCATGGGTTCGGCGTAACGCTCAGAAGCTAGCAGAGGCTACAGATTCGAGCGAGGAACTTGGATACGGTGGTAGAGCATGGCGGCGTGCTAAATGAGCGCCCATTCTGCAAGCCTCAACAGCATCTAGTTGCCGCGTGGCATCACGCACACTGTCTCGGGTAAGCCTCTCCTTCCCTGCCTCAAGTAGCCTTATAAGCCCCTATAGCACCCAATAGCATCCTCGCAGCATCCACGCCTCCCACAACCGCCCCTAGCCCGCGGCAAACCCCTGACGGGTTATCGGGTTATAATGAGGGAGGGTTAAGGGGCGATGAGATGAAACTGAAGGCCATAACGCTACTGCTGCTACTAGCAGTATTCATTAGGACACTTAGATAGTGAATACTAATTTTGTCGTCGTGGAACTCCAACAAGGAACTAGCCAGTGGCTGGCCTGGCGCCACAATGGAATAGGGTCGTCAGAGGCTTCGACAATCATGGGTGAGAACCGCTTCGAGAGTGCCTCGATGCTCTTACAAGAGAAGCGCGGACCAGTAATACTAGACTCTGTTCCAAACAAAGCTATGGCACTTGGAACGAAGCTTGAACCTGAAGCCCGCAAGCTCTACATCACAAAAACAGGGAAAGATGTGAGACCTATTTGCGTTCAGAGTTCCAGATATGACTGGTTGCGCGCTAGTCTCGATGGCCTATCCACAAACCACGATGCGGTAGTAGAAATCAAATGCGGTGCTTCTGTGTATCGTAGGGTCTCACAATCCCGCTCCGTTCCCGATTATTACTATGGACAAGTGCAGCACATCCTTGCAGTCACAGGTCTAGATTCGCTCGACTTTTGGTGTTACTGGCCAGATAACCCCGCATTGTTACTGCCAGTCGAGCGAGACGACGCATATATCGAACGTCTCTTGAGTAAAGAATTGGAATTTTGGAATCTTGTGAAGCAAGCCACTACAACTCGACGTATTGTGCTTATCAACATGGTAGACACCGGCAACCCTGAGGAGGACACGCATAAGTTGCAATCAGCCATGCAGATTCTGCTGGAATTTCCTGGCCAGGACTCTGTCCAATTAGAGATTACCGGTCATGGCCAACGGACACGTCTAGAGATGCCCATGGTGACCACATCGTTTTGTACAGAGCTTGAGGAGAGGCTAGCCGCGCTGATTGGCGACGGGCAAGCCAGGGTAATGAATGAAAGAGCTTGAACTTAGCTCTGCATCGCCACGCTGATGGTGGTATTGCTTAGAAGTTGTTGGAATGGATATGTGCCTACTCGTGACAGGCTATACTGGGCAAAAGGGTTCAGCTGTACTTTGCAAGCAGAGGGCCAGAGGTTAGAATCCCCTCAGGGCCACCACTTTTTGGATACGAATTACCGTTAGGGTCGGTAATGACTGCCGTGTCGGCTTCTGGGGTGTCTACGAATTCACCGGGCACAAGATACTTTAAGCGGAAGCAGTAGCTTGGCACTAAATGAAGCAGATACAAGAGCAAAACTGATAGACCCAGCACTTCACTCTCGGGGTTGGACAGAGGATTCAGTCAAGAGGGAAGTGACTGCTGGTGCCATAGAGATTGTTGCTGGTATACCAATACAGGGGGCTGGTGGGGGAGAACGCTCGGCAGATTAGGGAAGATGGTGGTATCGTGATTGATGGGGATCGGCAGGTAATTAAGGGGTAATGAGAATGAGACTACCAATAGTTCTAACGGTGCTGACTGGAATTCTTGTGCTCGCTTGTTCTTCTACTGCCCCTGCTCCAGCAGAGCCTACTTCCAACATCGACGCAACGGTAGAAGTTAGGCTAACGGAAGAAAGAGCCTCTCAACCCACTTCAATTCCTAGCCCAACCAATACTTTTCCACCCAAGCCGGCTAGTACTGTAGTACCCTAGTCGACAAATACGCCTACCCCAATTTTGCAGCCGATGGTTCGCGGCCAGAAGGATTCGGCAATAGAAGTCACCGTTTATAACGCAGAGAAGGTATGGCCCGGTACTACGCTGTTATCGGACCATCATCATGTGGGCAGTCCTAGGGTCATTGAGGTAAACATGCTTGGGGAGGTCACGTGGCAGTATGTTCTTGCGGAGGACTTCAAGCAATACACCAATCCTGGGCAGGATGTGGAACGACTAGCAAATGGAAACACTCTTCTGGTTATGCCAGGGGAGGGTATTGTAGAGGTTTCCAGTGAAGGTGACGTGGTCTGGTCCCACATGGATGAAAAAGTTTCCCATGACGCTGACCGACTCGCCAATGGGAATACTCTATACGCATTTGGTTATAACGACGGTTTAGAAGATGCCCAAGCAAAAGAAGTAACTCCCGATGGTGAATTAGTCTGGCAATGGTACGCCAAAGATTATTTCAATAAAGAGCCGTATGTGAACTTATCTCGGAACGGATGGACTCATACCAATGCAGTCGAGAGATTAGAGAATGGTAATACTTTAATCAGTCCGAGAAATTTTGATTTGTTGGTAGAAGTCAATTCTGAGGGTTCCTTAGTAAGGACCCTTGGAGACAGTATGCTGGTTGATGCTCACGACCCAGAATTCCTTAGTACTGGGAATATATTGGTCTCTAACCAAGTTAGGCCTCATGAGGCATTAGAGTTTGACCCTGATACAAACAAGATTGTTTGGCGCTTTGTGCCACCGTATCCCCAGATAGCAAATAGCTTTTCTGTCAGTCTTGCAGATGCAAAACCAGTTATGATGCCGATTAGGGACGTAGATAGGCTCCCTAACGGTAATGTCCTAATCACCGGGTATCCTTTCATTATTGAGGTTACTCGAGATGGGGAAATCGTCTGGCAGCTTCAATATACAGATATGGAGTCAGTTGTCGAAGGCCGGTCAGGTTCAAACAAAGGACCTTCTTACGGGTTTTACAAAGCTCAGAGAATTAGTGTCACTCAGTAACATTATCGCCATTGCCGACATTTTGCCGACCAAATCCCCGTAACTAGGTGGTACTAGAAGGTATTACCTGACAGAGATGCAACTTTTACGAGAGGCAAAGGGTATTATTTCCTTTTAGATTAGACAATGCTGGTTCCTGATATTAGACTATATCTGCATCACAAACTCACAACAGCCTTATAAGCCTTAGTAGCATCCTCGCAGCATCCACGCACGGCTCCCTCCACAACTGCCCCTGCCCTGCGGCATACCCCTGACAGATTATAATAGGGGGCGGGTTTGGCGGTGGTAATACGGCAAGGAGATACATTTATTGTGAAATCAAGCGATAGTACTGACGCCGAAATTCAAAACAGACTGACAAGAACCACTCCCCCAATGGATGTGGCCATCGCTGAAAAGTTGCTTATCGAAGTCAAGGAGGTCATGGATCGCAGCGGAGTGCAGTTCTTTCTGCGCCAGGGAACCTGTCTTGGTGCAATAAGGGACAGCGCCTTTATCCCATGGGATGATGATCTGGATCTGGGCGTTATTTTAGGAATCAACGGGTTCACCGAGCAATCAGTAGAACCATTGTTGGCAGCATTCCAAGAAAATGGATACTATGTTCGAAGCGAATCTTCCGACAGCATAATCTACGCCACATTGCTGAAGAACATGATGAGAGTGGACATACTCTTCCATCGGGTCATCGACGAACAGATTTACCATTGGCCCGGAATATGGCTTCCGGTTACGCTTTTCAACCAGTTGAAAGAGATAAACTTCATAGGGGACATCTTTCTCGTCCCCAATCCTCCAGAGGAATACCTGAGGATCAAGTACGGCCCAGATTGGCAGACTCCCAAGCGATTCGGCTATGCAAAAGACGTAGTGGACAATGTTCCTATGGAACCTAAACTGGGCTTCCTGCAAAGGATAGAGCGTGCAATTGCTGGGTTCTTTTATCCGGGGAATGTAACAAGACTGAAGGTTCTTGATAATAACGGGTCACCTGTGGATCTGGCCAACATCAGAATCGTGGGGCTGGGGAGTTTTAAGACCAATAAGCAAGGATACGCGAAGCTGTATTTGAAAACCAAAGGATACTCTTCCTCAATAGCCTCAGGCATAAGTGATGAAATGGGTGACATATGCTCAATAGTGGTTAGCTACGGCAACCACGAAGAGGTACTCTACGAGGAGATCCTAGCTCCGAACAGATCGTACGTATATGAGCCGAATCCTGCACAAACGGAAGGCAGAATATTTGTGCTGTCTAAACTGGATTCACCGTAGTACGGGAGCGCCTTCAGAGTAGTATCACTGCTAATAATCAGCGCTATACGCTATAGAAGAAGCGGTCGTTGGGTGGCTAGGACATAAGGACATAGAGACTACACTCAACACCTACAGCCATGTCTCCCCTACGATGCAAAAGGATGCATCTGACAAGTTTGATTTAGTCGTGGAAAAGACTCAATTATTTACAAATCTGTGTACT
>VEXC01000032.1 GCA_009391225.1 SAR202 cluster bacterium AC-647-N09_OGT_505m | reverse complement strand
CTGGTAGCGCCTACTACGCCCCATCGGCAGCAGTGCTGCAGATGGTGGACTCCATTATCCTGGACAAGAAGCGCATCCTTCCCTGCACGGTATTCCTGAGAGGTGAGTATGACATTGACGGCCTGTGCATAGGCGTGCCGGTGAAGCTGGGCGCTGGTGGCATCGAGGAGATAATCCAGGTCCAGCTATCCTCGGAAGAGAAAGCGGCACTGGATAAGTCAGCCAGCGCTGTCAAAGAACTGGTAGAGGTGATGAGCAACAGGACCGCCACAGCCAGCGGTTCCTAGCAGGCGTCCAATACTAGGTCCTATCGAGTAACTCCTGGTAGTGACGCGTGGTAGTTGTTTCAGGGATCCGCCAGAGTTTTTGAAATCCCTTGGAGGTAACATGAGGAAGATTCAGGTATCGAAGATAACTGAGACGGTGGCCAGCCTTTGCCTTGAGGCTAATTACTATCTCCCCGATGACGTCTTAGATGCCCTGAAGAAGGCGCGCCGCCAGGAAGAGGCACCTGGGGCACAAAAGGTCCTGGACATGATTCTTCAAAACTCCGAAATAGCTCAGGAGAAGCAAATCGCTCTCTGCCAGGATACGGGAACCACTGTCCTGTTTCTGGACCTAGGTCAGGATATACACATAATTGGTGGTGATCTGACAGAGGCCCTGGCGGAGGGAGTAAGACAGGGATACAAGGCCGGGTTTCTACGCAACTCTATGGTCAAGCAGCCCTTCTCAGCTCGTATCAACACTGGGGACAACTCACCTCCCATAGTTCACACGGACATAGTGCCTGGAAACCAACTGAAGATAACCATTCTGCCCAAAGGGGGTGGGTGTGAGAACATGAGCCGCTTGGCCATACTCAGGCCAGCCGAGGGCAAAGGTGGAGTTATTGACTTCACTCTCCGCACCATAGAGGAGTCTGGGGGAAACCCGTGCCCTCCACTTATAGTAGGAGTGGGCATTGGAGGTACCGCTGAGCACGTCATGTACCTGGCCAAGAGATCCCTGCTGCGCAAGGTAGGTGAGCACAACCCAGACCCAGAGGTGGCGGAACTGGAACAGGAACTCCTAGAGCGTGTCAACGCCAGCGGCATAGGCCCACAGGCCTGGGGAGGACGGTCCACAGCCCTGGCCGTGAACATAGAGACCCATTCCACGCACATCACTTCCCTACCAGTGGGGGTCAATCTCCAATGCCATAGCGCCCGCCTGAAGACAGCGGTGCTGTAGAGTTGGTCGTTAGTGCCTCTCCCTATGAAACCAGGGAGGGAGAGAAAATACCTAGACCGACATGCTATTCGATTTCGATTGGGTCAGCAATATGACGTTCTGCTGTCTAAAGTGCAAGAACTTCTCTGACAAAGATAGCTGTATTGTCTAGCGGAACCTCATGCCACAACGTGGCACAGAGAAAGGATTCCAACATATATCCGTCATTCCAGCTTAGTTTTAGTGCCCATGTTGGACTATAGGAGGTAAGAAAATGGAAAAGGTTATCACCACACCCCTAACAGACGAAGCTCTTGCGGACCTGAAAACGGGGGATGCGGTTCTGCTGACGGGTGTCATGTACACAGCTAGGGATGCCGCCCACCGGCGTATCATCGAAGCGGTGGAAAGAGGAGAAGAACCTCCCGTAGACCTGAAGGGGCAAATCATCTACTACGTGGGGCCAACGCCCCCACGGCCGGGCCAGGTCATAGGCTCTGCAGGGCCCACCACGGCATATAGGATGGACCCATTCACCCCCACAATGCTGGACTTGGGAATGAAGGCTGCAGTCGGCAAGGGTGGAAGGAGCAAGGATGTTCGGGAGGCCCTAGTGAATCACCGCGCAGTGTATTTCGGAGCAATTGGAGGCACTGGAGCCCTCCTATCTGAAACCATAAAGAAGGTGGACGTGGTAGCCTACGAGGATCTTGGTACAGAGGCAATCCGACGACTCGAGGTCGCGGACTTCCCTGTCATAGTAATCAACGACATTTATGGCAACGATCTGCTGGAACAAGGGAAAGCCAAGTGGCAAAGACAGGTGAACATACGGGAGAACTAGCGAGGTGGGACTTGCACCCATATTCAGTTATGGATTGTGGATTCTGCCCACTCGCACTCCCATTCCTTCATTGCCAGTCTAAACTGTTGGGACAACACCGTAACTTGTCTGTTCAGCCCATCCCCGCCTGAAGTTCGTACCTCTGTGTGCCCTGATCCAAAACCTCGGCGAGATATACGACAGCATCTGCAACCAATCGCCTAGCACCGAGCCCAGAGACGTTTTGCCTATTATCTTGATTAAAAGGCGCTAGCCGTGTAACATTGCGCTGTCCTAGCTGGTCGCAGTTGCCAGTTATTGACGCCAACCATAACACATTGAATTAGCTTCACCAGGAAGCTAAAGCCAATCTGGAGATAAGGGACATGCGAAGGCCGCGCGGGCTTACCGCCCAGATATTTATGGAAATTCTCCTGGTGGTGGCCGCTTACTATTCCTACACCATTGCGAAGAACCTGGTCCACACAGATCCTTCCGCAGAGGCATTCAGGAACGCCTGGAACATCGTGAGCCTAGAGAGAACCCTGGGCATCTTTCATGAGAACTCTCTCCAGGTATGGCTCATGGAAGACGCCAGGAGTGCGGTCTTATTCCTTAATTGGGTCTACACCTTGGGCTTCTGGCCTCTCTTGGGGGTCACGGGCGTATTTTTTTTCGTAACGGACCGTGAGGCCTATTACAAGTACCGCACCGTATTGCTAGTGAGCTTTGGCATAGGAGTGTTCATCTTCACAGTCTATCCCCTAGCTCCACCCAGGATGATGGGAGAGTTGGGTTTTGTGGACACCCTTCAACTACTTGGGCCTACTCAGCACATCAGCCGTAGCGAGTTCTTCTCATACAACATGTACGCTGCCATGCCCAGTATGCACTTCGCCTGGGCGCTACTGATATCCATGGCATGGGCCAGCACTTCCTATTTATGGGCTAAAGTCTCCGCCATAGTCTATCAGACCCTAATGGCCGCCGCCGTAGTAGTCACCGGAAACCACTACTTCGTGGACGTGATTGTGGCTATCCCCGTGGTGATGGCCTCATTCTACGCGTTCCAGTTGGTCCTGGCACCATCGAACCATACACCTCATGAGGAGACTCCCCCAGGATAGCAACGGGGCAACACTTCATTCCCATACCTGCGGCGGGGCGCGGGGGATGTAGCCAAACACCCCAGAATCCGTTTCAGGACGGCCTCTAGGCCGAGACAGCCACCTTGGACAGGAACTTCTTGGCAGAGATGATATGCCTGTTCAGACCCATTCCCTTCGGATCCAGACCCATGGCTAGCCCCACTACTTGTGGCAGGTGAAGGATGGGCAGGTCTATCTCGACACGGCGCTGAGCGGCTGCCTTGGGCTGGTAGCCATCTAGGTTAAGGTGACACAGCGGGCACGGCGTGACCATGGCATCCGCTCCCAGGTCCTTGGCCTCAATAGTGTGATTGGCGACCATTGCCACAGAGTTGCGCTCATTTATGGTGAGTATGGGGAAGCCGCAACACTTGGTCTTGCCAGCGTATTCCACGACCTCAGCCCCCAGAATCTCGATGACCCGCTCCAGAGAGTCTTCCCGCTCCGGGTGATCTTCAAAGCCAAGGGCACCAGTAGGTCGAATTATATAACACCCGTAGAATGGGGCCATCTTGAGTCCCGTAAGGGGGATTGTAACATAGCCCTTCAGGGTCTCCAATCCAATGTCCTCCACAAGTATCCACAGGAGATGCTTTACCACCACCTCACCCTTGTACTCCAGCCCCTCCTCTGCCAGCACCTGGTTTACCTCCGCCATGTAAGCGGGATCGTCGGCCAAGCGTTTATGGGCCTGGCTCATCACTCCCTGGCAGGTGCTGCAGATGGTCATTATGGGCAGGCCCAAGGACTCCGCCATGGCAAATGTACGAGCGTTCAGGGTGTCTCCCAAGCGTTGGTTCTTCTCTTGAAGCACTCCAGCCCCCGTACAGGAAGCACCTTCCATCACCTCCAACTCTATGCCCAGACGCTCACATACGTTCACCGCGGAGGGATAGAGTTCGCGACAGTTCCCACGGGCAACGCAACCAGGAAAGAAAGCGTACTTCATTTGTCTACCTCCACTTTCTCGAATATGCGCCGGACCCTATCTGCTCCAGGAATGGCCTTGTGGATGATAGGCGGCATCTTGCCTCGGCGCAGAAACCGTAGTCCCACCGGAAGGAGGCTCATGAGGGCAGGGAAATTAAACATTCCAAATGTCTTCAATGGCAGTTTCAGTTCGTCTAGTCGACCACTATGCTTCACCAGTTCGACGAAGGCCTCCGTATGTCGAGCCCCGGTGTTGTTTCTGTACCCAGCCACAATGGCCGCTTCTCTCAGGCCCATGATACGGTCCATGGGGGCCACTCCCTTTGGACAAACCTGGACGCACTCCATACAGCGTGTGCAGTCCCATATACCCCCGTACTGGCTGTACATTTTGAGGCGGTCATCATCGGCGTCATCCCTTGGGTCCTTCACAAACCGGTAGGCCTTGGCCAAGGCCGCAGGCCCAATAAAGTTCTTGTCCACCTCCAAGACGGTACAGTCTGAGACGCATGCCCCGCACATTATGCAACCCATAACACCAGTCAGGTGGAGCATGGCCTCGTTGGGAGCCGTATACTCTTCTTCTGGCTCAGGGCCCTGTGGGCGAAGCCATGGCTGAACTGCCCTCACCTTATCCCAGAAGGGTTTCATATCAGTGACAAGGTCCTTGACCACCGGTAGGTTCCCCATGGGTTCCACCGTTACTCGGTGGTCCTGTGTAGCAACATCTCTGATTTTGGTATTGCAGACCAGCTTGGCATGGCCGTTTACCCGCATTGAGCAAGAACCGCAGATGGCGGCGCGACAGGAACAGCGAAGGGCCAGAGTGCCATCCATCTCTTCCCTAACCTGGATGAGAGCATCTAGGACAGTGAAATAGTCCTCCACATCGAGGCTATACTCCTGGAAATAGCCCGCACTGTCTCTGGATTCTGGGTCAAACCGCTTGACGTTCAGGGTTACTTCCATACATTCCTCCTGGGTGAGCCCTTACCCGTCCCAAAGTACCATATCTGACCATGATTCCAGTGGGATGAAGTAATTCAGCAGGCTCACACCTAGTACGACCTTACCTCGGGTTGCCACTGAGTTATTGTAACCGGCACATGGTCCAGCTGTGGTCCATCCGGTGTGCTCCGGACCGATATGTGCTTAATCCAGTTCTCGTCGTCTCTCTCGGGATACTCCGTCATGAAATGGGCTCCCCTGCTCTCTTTGCGTTCCAATGCGCTCATCACGATGGTTTCGGCGCAATCAAGCATGAATCCCAGTTCAATTGTGAAGATGATATTTGTGTTGAATACCCGTCCCTTGTCTTGCACCGGGACTCTCTGAAACCGGTCCCTCAGGTCCCGCAGCTTCTTGCGAGCTGTTTCCATTCCACCAACCGTACGGAAGACCGCCACGTAATCGTTCATCGTAACCCCCATCTCGTAGCGGATTTTGGCCGGGGTATCTCCGTTGTCTACCCGAGCCATGATTTCCTTGAGCTGGTCTTCGTCCAAGGACACCCGGGACTCAGGTATCACCCTGTGTGGCTTTTCCCGGGAGTATCTGGCAGCCGCCTCGCCAGATCTGCGCCCAAAGACAATGGTATCCAGTAGAGAGTTGGCGCCCAGGCGATTGCCTCCGTGGACGCTGACACACGCGGACTCTCCAGCGGCATATAGACCAGGAATAATAGTCGCTCCGTCCACATCCGTCTTAATGCCTCCCATCTGATAGTGCATACCAGGGCGTACCGGCACCGGCTCCTCCGCTAGGTCTATCCCCAAGAAATCCATTGATACCTCGTTAATGTACGACAGCCTTTGGTGGATTTTCTCCTTACCTAAGTGGCGAAGATCCAAGAGCACACAGCCGTCTACATCTCGCCCCTCGTTTATCTCTGTCTGCTCCGCCCGTGAGACCACGTCTCTGGAGGCCAACTCTAGCATGTTGGGAGCGTATTTCTCCATGAACCGCTCGCCCTTGGAGTTTAGTAGG
>VEXC01000031.1 GCA_009391225.1 SAR202 cluster bacterium AC-647-N09_OGT_505m | reverse complement strand
TACTACCGCGCAGTTAGCGCTGGAGAGGTAGAAAACCGTACCCGGGAAGCAGGACGTAACGGGAATCGGGATTGGGGCATCCATTATTTCATTACATCGTTACCTGGAATTGGGTGGAGTGCTCAGAAATTAGTATTTCACGAGTATTTTCATGCAGTCCAGCACGCACATCTACAAACCAAAGATTATGACGAGCGGGCTAGTACCAGATTACGAGGCCCGCGTTTCCATATAGAAGCGAGTGCTGATTACATGGCTTTCACCGCACTGAGTCAAGCCCATCGTTCTGGCGACCTAGACGTGGGAAGCACACCTTATAGTTTTGAAGCGACCATGGAAGAGTTATTGGAACTCCCGGATTACATCCCGGGTTACCGTCCATATGTCTGGTTTTATGCATTGCTGGCTCACAAGTTCGGGCATGAGGTCTTTCTAGACGTGTTTTACCCTAACGTTGAGGAACTAGGTTGGGAGGGAGCATTCGTCAAGGCATATGGAATAGCAGGCGCAGAATTTCATACTGAATTTTTAGCATTCCTCGATTTTCCTCTTGACCAACAATTAGCGATATTGCCGACCCAAGAGTGATTGGCTTTGCAAGCAGGGGGTCAGTGGTTCGAATCCCCTCAGTATCCTCGCAGCATTCACGCCCACTCCCCCCACAACCGCCCCTGCTCTACGGCATCCTCCTGACGGGTTATAATGGGGTGAGGGGTACACAGGGCTAGGAGTCCCATGGGGTATTAGGTACAGCTGGGGCCAAGCAGAAGCGGTTGTTGGGGGGATCGGACATAGCTTTGTGATGCAGCATTGGCAGGGATTGCGAACTATAGCTTACCCAAGCGGGCTCTATCGAACCTGCCGGTTGCAGCTAAGAGGCCCAATGGGAAAGGCTCATCCCGATTATTATTTGAGGTGGATGACCATTCCTCTGCAAGATCCTTAAGTTCATTTGCAGTAATTAGGGCAATATTTCTATCGAAGTGACGAGCATGATATCTTATGGATTCCGCTTCTGATTCAGGGCTGAACCTTGGGCCTATAACCAGGAATATAGGGACAGGTTTATCCGCCTGATCCATGTATTCATCGAATTGGCGGAGGTGGTCCCTCAAATTAACGGGGCTTTCTTTGGATTTATTATCCCACATTACATAATTATTACCCAAACTTATTAATCCATCCGGGTTATTACTGCCGGGTTGACGCAGGGGTCTATGGTTGAGTTTTTCGGCGAAAAGGTACTCCGTTGCATTTTCAAACTTGGCTTCTATTTCTAGATCCTTTTCGATTATATGTTGCAATCTCAATACGTCATGGCTTCGCGAAGCCAATTCGGCATAGAAATCGTACCAAGATGCTCTTTCGTCTATTTCTTGTTCGACGCGAGGTCTTAACTGATCGTAATGCGAGATAATGCGCTGGAGGCGATCGTCCATTGTTCCAGAAACTGGCTCATTTAAGTTGCGGCACCATTGAGCGAGCTGATCGTTACTTAGTCCGTATCTTGGCGACGTGCTTGTGATAGCCTTAGACGGGCGAACATAATCCAATACGCGTTCAACTAATGTGTCCACCGTATCGCCTCTCACAATTTCTATCTCGGATCTTTCTAGAACCTCTATAAGATGAGTTCTTCGGCGAAGAGGCTTGTGGTCCATTAGAGCACGGTAACTATCTGCTCTTAGCTCCAGCCCTAAAATCTCTCTAATGATGTTGGCGAGTTCGGCTGGAATTATATCCACGTCATCTTGGTCATCATCATGTCTTATGGCGAAGAGTAGCCCCATTCCTTGCAGGTATCTCCGTACCTCATGTATCTCAGTTCGTGAGTGTAATTCATTCGATGGTTTTGGATAGTTGCCTAACTTGGCCTCTATGAGCCTGTGATCTGATTCAGTTACATTTAGCCTGCCGCGAAGTTTTCTAAGTAGATTCACTTCATCAGGACTTTTAGTGTTCTCGTTTTCCCATGCAACCTTGAGAACAAAGTCATATAACTCTACATTCTTGTAGTGGGCAGATTCGCGATTGGTACATCCCAGGTCAACTAGGTCAATTTCATTGGACCTATTCACTATAGATTGTTCTATTGCAATTACTCTCTCTTCCATTTGACTGGATGGTATTTCGAAGCCGTATTGATTGAGTAGCACATCGATAAGTATCAAACGAGAGACTACCCGGAAATCGTTTCGTGGCTCCTTGTAGAGAGCGGCTTCAAGGTTGTTATGCACAGTCTCTTGGTGAAGATACTGTGGTTTTGCTTTAGTTATAGCTGCCTTAAGTTCATCATTGGATAATTGCCTGTGGTCTACCACATGCGCCCCTGAGATTCTGCGCAACTCATTCACTCGAGATATGGCTTGAACTACATCATCAAATTTCATGACCTCTCCTAGGTAGCATCTAGATGCTCGGAAGTATAGATTACATCTAACCTCGAGGCTATGGCTTTAGGTGTTTGATTGAGTGGCCCTAGGCCCAAAATATCCCTCTTGATTTCTATCGAACTTCTTCTCCTCTAATGAGGGCGTCCATTGAAGAACTAGAAGAGATGCTTGCAGAGCTTCGTAGAAAGAAGCGGTTGTTGGAAGATTCTTACTGCAGTTTTTACTGCAACGCCATATGACACTGATTTACACGGGGATACTGTTCAGGCATAAATAACCTCATGGAGTTACAGGGGCTGACACGTGGGAACAAACTGCCTCTTGATTTACACGCAAGAGGTCACTGGTTCGAGTCCAGTATCGCCCACCATTGGTTAGGCACGAAAAAGCCCAGCGGCATGGCGTAGGTTGGCTTTGTCTTTACCATCGAAGACCGGCGTTGCCACCGATGCCCTTAGCTTGTCTCCTGTAGCAAGTTAAGCACATAGGCTTGGCATAGCTAACATCTGCCTCTTTTCCACAGGAGTGGCACACTTCCTCCTCATAATCTTCATCCCCAAATCGAGCCCAAATCTGGTAGCACTTATCGCACAGCGGTTTGGCCAAGTCTATGGATACCCGTTCCTCACATCTTATGCAAAACCCACTTTGGGACTTGGTACGGGAAGGGGCTGGTTTGCTTGGTTTGCCGCCAAGAGCGAGCCGACCAGCGTTTACCAGTCTTGAAGTGACATCATTTCTGATTTCCTTGGCCTTGCCAGAGTGGTTGAGAGGTATTTTCCTAGCTTTGGCTGTAGGAGCTGATGCCTGAAGCTGCTTGCCCAGAGGGTTCGCTAGTGGGAACAGTATTGAAATGACATAATTTCTGATTTCCTTGGCCTCTCCAGGGTCGTTGACTAGGGTGCCGATTTCAAAGGAATCTGTACTTGAAGATTGGGTGAGGTTCATGGAACTGGTTATGACGTTAGACTCGTTGAAATATATCTTTGCGTGCAGTCTGTCTAGTGCATACACTTCCACTTGGTTATCCACAAGCCATTGCATGTCTGCGCTCTGGACAACGTTAGTGTCATTCCGAACCAAGAACATCACCTTTACCCGATGTTGTACAGCCAATTGAACTGCGTTTTTGGCATGTCCCCAGAGAGCAATGTAGGGACTTACAATTACGGCGTATTCTTTGGCGTCACCAAGAATAGAGAGGATCCGGTGTGAAACTTCCTCGTCCTTGAATACTGTGTTCAAGCTGTTCTCCAAGATTGCGTCGTTCGCTCACTCGACGGCTCAATCGTGTCATAATGGGTTTATGTCGTCAAGTAGAATGTATGGTGTAAGGCAGTATTCAGGTATGGACCAAGGGTAAGTTGATGTGTGGTAGAGGGGTATGGCAGGAGCAGGTATGACCCATCAAAACGACTCCCCGAGGCTAGGAGCCCTAAGGAGAATTAGGTACAACGGAGGGCATAGAGGTATATCCCACCACCGACCTCACAATAGCCTTATAAGCCCCAATAGCATCCTCGCAGCTTCCACACCCCACGCCTCCACAACCACCCCTGCTCTGCGGCATACCCCTGACGAGTTATAATGGGGTGAGGGTTCTAGGGGGCATAGAGATGAAGCTGAAGGCCATACCGCTACTGTTGCTAATGCCAGTACTTATGCTGGTGCTGGGAGGTTGTGGTGGGGGTGCTGAGCCACTGCCTACGTATACACCCCTACCCACATATACGCCATTACCAACGCAAACCCCTCAAGTCACTATTAAGGAAATTGTGGTTACTGCTACGCCTACTTCCACACCCACTCAAGTTCCATCTACAGCTACTCCATCACCGACACCTACACTCACACCCATACCTACCATACCGATGCCAACTGCGACTCTTTTACCAAGTCCCGTGCCAACTGCGACTCTTTTACCTAGTCCCGTGCCAACTGCCATGCCTATCACATTCGACCCACTGTATAGCTGGGAGAGCACTGTTGGCACACCAATGCTTCAGACCGAGTATTTCACCATTTCTCAGGCGCCTTGGAAACTCACACTGTTCTATAGGGCGAAAGGGTCTTACCCAGAAGCCTCTAGAGTGATGGTCAATGTCTGGCAGGAAGGTGTAATCATTGCCAATGTGAGTCCAAGCTTTGAGGAAGGGTTTACGGAGGTAGTCTTTGAACTGACCGGCCGCTTTTATTTGCAAATATTAGCTACTCAGGTTTCTTATTGGATAGTCGGTGTGCTAGAAACATCTCTTGATACTCCATCACCTGCTACTGCTGCGGCCCCA
This sequence comes from SAR202 cluster bacterium AC-647-N09_OGT_505m, assembly GCA_009391225.1. The sequence continues at coordinate 1,533 of VEXC01000031.1, read as the reverse complement.
ACACCCACTCCTAGTTATGATGTAGCCCTCCAAACTGCATTTGGGAATGGCACTCATGTCGTTGGTGTAGACATAGAGCCTGGTACCTACCGTTCAACGGGGAACACTATATGTTACTGGGCGCGCCTCAGTGGATTTGGGGGCCAACTCAATGACATTATCGCAAACGGTAACAACACGCCTGCGATAGTCACCATTGGATCAGCCGACGTTGGATTTGAGACGCAAGGGTGCGGAAGTTGGGTTCCTTTGCAAGAAACAGCACCGGATAACCCAGCCACTGTGTTTGGTGACGGCACATATAAGGTCGGTGTACACATCGAGCCAGGCACATATAGGGCAGACGGCGACGGCATATGCTACTGGGGACGCCTGTCAGACTTCAGCCAGGAGCTTGGGGGCATTATCGCAAACGGTAACAACCCGACCGTCATAGAGATTAGCGAGGGTGATGCTGGTTTCTCTACTTGGCGCTGTGGCACATGGACCAGGATATGATGGCACTCGTACAGTATCATTCGACGAGACCAATGGCACCAAGAATAGCTAGGGGGAAGCCACCTAGATAGCAGTGACACACTGGTCAGGAAGGCATACCTCATCTCACAGCAGCCCTATAACACCGAATATCATCCTCGTATCTGCATGCCTACTCCTGAGGTCACTGCTCCCCCCTGCTCTGCGATATCCCCCCGACGGGTTATAATGGGTGGAGGGTTCCTAACGCCTAAGGGTCCCGGGGGAAATTAAGTACAGCAGAGGGAAGCGAGGGTCGTAGTATGGCAGAGAAGCAACCACTAGGTCCTGATGAACAGTTCTGCTCATCCTGCGGGGAAGTCATCAAGAAGGCAGCAGAGATATGTCCAAAATGTGGGGTGCGAATAAAAGAACCGCCTGCGGCAACATCAGAAAAGAAAAAGAGTTCTAAGCTTAAGATCGGGTGTCTCTCAATCATCGGAATATTCGTGTTCTTAATGGTTGTTGGTGTCCTCGCTTCATCTGGAGGACAGGAAAATGGCAGCGTGGCCGAAGACGCCCCTATGCTGTATCCAGGCAGGCCAGACTCACAAGATAAGGATATCGAGATAGCGGTCGGTGAGGCAGGTATCCTTAAGGGGTGGGCAGTAGTCGTTGAGTTCGAGGAGACGGCTAGTTCATTGGGTGCGTACGAAAATGCAGAGGCAGGGAGCCGCTTTGTGGTATTCGATACCACTGTTAAGCGGACAGGTGACGGATCGGCCAACCTATTGGGACAAAATATGTTTGGTTCTGCATTCCGTCTTGTAACCCCCAATGGTCAAGTGCTTGAGCCCTCTTGGTTGGGTAAGAAGCCAGAGTTGATGCCTGGTGCTATGGTGTCTGGGGGACAGGTCAGTGGCTACCTAACGTACGAGGTCCCCACCAAATCTGGCATGCATTACTTGCTCTTTAAGCCGGATATGTTTAGTGCATCTAGACTCGTGTGGGGTATTGAGATACCTTAGCCTGGGTTAACAGGCCCAGTCGATAGACGTATTCATACGGGGAATGATG
>VEXC01000030.1 GCA_009391225.1 SAR202 cluster bacterium AC-647-N09_OGT_505m | reverse complement strand
TATCCAGAGGGCATGACATGGGACTCACTTCACGCTAGAGCCGTGAGCGTGTGATGCCACACTTCTGCTCGGCTTGTGAAGGGGTGGGAAAACTGATAAGCTGCTCGAACGGGGTAATGTAGCTCAGATACGGCCTACGAGCAGAGATTTCGTAGCATGAGGTAGCGAACTGTGTCGAAAATCAACGTAGCTATTATTGGTGCGGGAAACTGCGCCTCATCCTTGGTTCAGGGTGTGTACAAGTATTGGGAGGCGGATGAGGACGCCTTTATCCCTGGCTTGATGCACCCCGTGCTGGGAGGCTACCATATATCGGATATCAACTTCGTTGCTGCCTTTGACATTGACAAGAACAAGGTTGGCAAGGATCTGTCAGAGGCTATCTTTGTTCAACCGAATAACACCATGAAATTCTCCGAAGTGCCATTTATGGGCGTGTCGGTGGAGAGAGGTATGACCCACGACGGTCTGGGAAAATACCTGTCAGAAGTGATTGTCAAGGACGCAAGTTCTACAGCGGATATTGCTGGTATACTTAGGGAGAGGGAGGTTGATGTTGTAATCAACTACCTCCCAGTAGGAAGCGAGGAGGCCACAAAGTGGTACGTGGAGCAGGTGTTGGCAGCTGGTTGCGGCTTCATCAACTGCATCCCGGTATTTATTGGCAGGGAGAACTACTGGCAAAAGCGGTTCGAAGAGAAGGGTCTCCCAATCATCGGCGATGACATCAAGTCCCAGTTCGGAGCCACCATTGTTCACAGGGTTCTGACCCGCCTCATGAGGGACAGAGGAATCAAGCTTGAGAGAACTTACCAGCTCAACTTTGGAGGCAACACTGACTTCTACAACATGCTGGAGCGAGAACGCTTGGAATCTAAGAAGATATCCAAGACAAATGCCGTAACCTCTCAGTTGGATTACGACCTCGGGTCTAGTAACATACACATTGGCCCCAGCGATTACGTGCCTTGGCTGGAAGACCGTAAGTGGTGCCACATCCGGATGGAGGGGCGTACGTTTGGAGATGTGCCAATAAGCCTCGAGCTCAAGTTGGAGGTATGGGATAGCCCCAACTCTGCCGGGGTGGTGGTAGATGCCATACGTTGTTGCAAGCTTGCTCTGGAAAGGGGCGTCAGTGGTACATTGAAAGGGCCCTCGGCATACTTCATGAAGTCTCCTCCCATTCAGTATTCCGATGAGGAAGCACGACATATGGTGGAGAAGTTCATAGACGGGAGCTAGATATTACGGGCTCCTCATAGCTGGGGGATGGTTGAATGAAGATTGGTCTAGTTTCCCCCTACGATTACGCATACCCGGGTGGCGTGATGGCCCATATTTATCACCTAGGCCAGCACCTCATAGAGGCGGGGCATGAGATTAAGGTCATTGCGCCATTATCCAGCCCACCCAGCATTCTCGACAAAGGCTTCATACGCTTGGGCAGGTCAGTACCAGTGCCCACTGGCGGATCCACGGCCCGCATTTCCTTGTCCGTATGGTTACAGCCCCGTATAAAGCGCTTGCTCAAGGAGGAGAGCTTCGACGTCATACACCTTCATGAGCCTCTGGCACCCATTATACCGCTGTCTATTCTGCATCTCTCTCAGTCGGTAAATGTAGGCACCTTCCACGCATTTCACGGAAGCGCCCGTGTATATTGGCTAAGCAAGTATTTATTGAGAAGATGGCACGATAAACTAGATGGCCGCATTGCAGTGTCAGGCCCCGCACTAAGCTTCGTCAGTCGCCACTTCCCCGGAGAGTACAAGGTCATCCCCAACGGGATAGAATTCAAACGCTTCTCCGTACTGACCCGTCCACTCCTGGAGTTTCAGGACGATAAGCTAAACATCCTCTTTGTGGGGCGTCTGGAGAAACGTAAGGGACTTAAGTATCTTCTTGGAGCGTATGGTAAGCTCAAGTGGCGTTATCCCAAAACGCGGCTCATAGTGGTGGGACCAGGTAACCCTGAACCAGAGGCTTATCGTTTCATTGCTGAGCGGAACATAGAGGATGTGGTGTTTGCGGGTAGCGTATCCTACGAGGACCTCCCGAGATACTATCAGACTGCGGACATTTACTGCTCCCCAGCCACGGGTAAGGAGAGCTTTGGCATCGTACTGCTGGAAGCAATGGCCGCGGGTAAACCCATTGTCGCCTCAAATATAGAGGGGTACTCATCCGTGATGTCCCACGGCCAGGAAGGTTTGTTGGTACCACCCAAAGATGAAGAGAGCCTGCAAGCATCGCTGGAAACCCTTCTACAGGATTCTACTCTGAGAGAGGAGATGGGCAAGAAGGGAAGTCAAAAGGCCCCACAGTATGACTGGGAGAGGATAACAGCCCAGATTATTGAGTACTATACTTATCTACTGAACCAGCGTAGCGTAACCCCATCTTCCTTCAGCACTTTGGAGGAGAAGGAAAGGGCAGCTCTTCCTTGATCACCATGCCTTCATGGGAAGCGTATAGGGCCCAGGTCCGTAGCGGCTTGGCCAATTACGTGGAGAGGCCCATTGCACGCCTGCTGGCGAAAATCGGCCTCTCTCCTAACAAGGTGACGGTGATTGGTCTTCTTCTCAGTGGAATAATTGCCTATCTCCTCAGTGTTGGACAGTTTGTCGGAGGTGGCGTTCTCCTTATTATAGCCAGTGCCATGGACATGGCAGATGGAGCATTGGCACGACTTCAGGCTAAGTCTACTACTGCCGGTGCCCTGCTAGACTCCACCGCCGACCGCATCTCTGAGGCGGTGGTCTTTCTGGGGTTACTGGTGTTCTTTATAAATCCTCTGTCTATCCCAGAGGTAGTGCTGATATACTTAGCTGTCAGTAGCTCCTTCATGGTGAGTTATCTACGGGCCAGAGGAGAGGGCCTGGGCGTGGACTGCAAGGTGGGGGTGATGACTCGGCCTGAGAGGGTGCTGGTCTTGGCGGTGGGTCTTCTCATAAACCAGATAGCCGTAGCCCTTGGCATCATCGTCGCGCTCTCCTTCCTCACGGCTCTTCATCGTTTCTGGCACATTCAGGGGGAGCTTTCGCGAAGGTAGGTTTCCTCTGCGGCTATTCAGGTGCTCAGCCGGTGCCCTAGGCAATGGTTGAGGAATAAAAGAATCAATCCCAACATGAATATGAGGACTTACAAACTGGATTTCCGGCTGACATGCTAATCCTCTTTGCCCACGGCGGACAACAGGTATGCTTCCAGTATAGGGTTCAGGTCCCCGTCCAGAACGGCGGTGGTGTCCGAGGTCTCGTAGCCGCTGCGGTGGTCCTTAACCATCTTGTAGGGATGTAGGACATAGCTCCTTATCTGGTTTCCCCACTCGGCGGTTAAGTGTTCACCCTTTAGCCTGGCCTTCTCCTCAGACTGGCGCTTCATCTCCAGCTCGATTAGGCGGGCCCTTAGGACCTTCATGGCATGCTCTTTGTTCTGGAACTGGGAGCGCTCGTTCTGGCAACTCACAACGATTCCTGTGGGCATGTGAGTTATGCGCACCGCGGTGGAGTTCTTCTGAACTGACTGCCCGCCGTGGCCGCTGGCTCGGAAGACGTCGACGCGCAGGTCATCAGGATTGATGGTGATGTCCACCTTTTCCTCGGCTTCGGGCAACACCTCCACGAGGACAAAAGATGTATGCCTCATGTGGGCGGAATCGAATGGGGACAGACGAACCAATCGGTGTACGCCCCTGTCAGCCTTCAGGTACCCGTAGGCATACTTCCCCTCCACGTTAAGGAACACGCTCTTGATTCCTGCCTCGTCTCCAGGCGACAGGTCCAGGATATGGCTGCTATAGCTCTCCCGCTCCGCCCAGCGCAGGTACATCCTCAGGAGCATCTGTGCCCAGTCCTGGGACTCCGTTCCGCCCGCACCGGCATGGATAGCGAGGATGGCGTTGCGGGTGTCGTACTCCCCGGAGAGGATGAGTTGGAACTCACGCACGTTTAGCTCCTTGGATAGAGCGTTCACCTCCTGGGTCAGGAACTCCTCTAGAGAGGTATCGCTCTCCTCTAGGGCCAAGGCCAAGAGTTCACGGGCTGAGGAGGCCCGTGAGTCCAGGGCTTTCCAGGTATCTGCAACATGCTTAAGCTCCGCCAAGTGAATCATCACATGCTGTGCGGCCTGTGGGTTATCCCAGAACTGGGGCTGCCCTGCCTGGGCCTCCAGTTGAGCTATCTCTGCATCTTTACCGGGGACGTCAAAGTCGCACCAGCATTTGAGTGATTCGCTCACTAAGGTCTTGGGCGCGGCCATTTAGTTCCTGCATCACTTCACACCGTCCTTATCGTTTACAGCGGCGTCACTACGACGCGTGCTGAAGGTTCACGGATTTCCGTGGCTCCTTGGGAGAGATTCGACCCGCAGCGACACAAGGTGCGCCAGCCGGGTGAACTCTAGCATACGATACCCCTTGCAGCACAAGAGAGTCAATTCAATTGCGCTCTCCAGGTTCACATTATGCCCTATGGAGACGCATATTGGACTGATGGACTCCCGAGTGCGTTCTGCAGTACCCACAGCGATGCCGTCGGCATCTGGCGGTGATATGTCCCCACCCCGGCTACGTAGCTGGGAGGTCATTCCAGTCCGTCTCCTAGGCTCACGCTGGAAGCGAGGCCGTTCTGAATCTTAATGGTTTCCTGTGGTCCCACGCCCCAGGGGTGTAATGATAGGTGTTTCACAAATGTATGATATCAAGTAACTGACAGATTAGAAATTGAGGGATACTTGTCATCTTTCCTACAATTCAACAATACGATATATACTTTACTGACCGTGAGGCATGGAGTCACGGTCAGTAGTTTCTAGGCCTGGCTCTAGTATCTGCTAGTGACGGCAATATACGCTTTTGAAGAGTTGGTCTATTGTCATCTGGGTTGTAGTGAATAGGAATTTCTATGCTGGAATGTCCACCGACAATGCTGGCAATATTGCTCTTTTGAGATGCTATTTATAGACAAAACATGGGTGCTGATTACTCCGGAACTTGGGACAGTCTGAGCTACTAAGATAGGGCCATCCGTATGGTGGTGTGGTGGAAATGGGTTCGCTTGTTGGACTAAGTGCTGTTTCTGTTGAGGAAGGAACCGTGGTGATGCTCTCTGAGCGTGCAACCAAGGCGTCTTAGACATGGACTTGGACGCGCGCTACACCGTCCGATAGGTCAGTAAGGTAATGTGGCACGAAACTCGGGTACTTGAGAGCAATCTTGTCTCAATAAGCAGTAGCCATACTACCACACTTTGCTACCCAGGCAGACTTTCACACGTACCCCAATACAAAGTATACTTTAGCCAACAGCTGGCATGGAGGGTTTACATTGAAGGTATCGGTGCGCTTCTTCGCATTGTATCGCGAGAGGGCTGGTACTTCCCAAACTGAAGTGGAACTACCAGATGGAGCTACTTCTGATGAGCTATTGATACGGCTTCGGAGCGAATATGGTTCACTGCCCCTTTCGGGCTCAGTGCTTATCGCGGTAAACTTGGAATACGTAAGCTCTGGTACCTCCCTTCATGATGGGGATGAGGTAGCCCTTATTCCGCCGGTCAGTGGAGGAGAAACATGATATATATAATCTCTGAACCCTTGAATCCCCAGGAAGTAACTGACCTAGTGCGCAAAGACGGCAACGGTGCAGTCGTCACCTTCTTGGGCACCACCCGCGACTTCTCCGAGGGCAGAAATGTCCTGTATCTGGAGTACGAAGCATATCAACCCATGGCAGAGGACATGCTACGCCAGATTGCCCAGGAGGTCCGGGACAGATGGGGTATCGAAGACATGGCCATAGCTCACCGCGTTGGGAAGCTGGAGATAGGAGAAATCAGCTTGGTAGTGGCCCTGTCCTCTCCTCATCGCAAGGACGCTTTTGAGGCGTCCGCGTACGCTCTGGACAGAATCAAAGCAATAGTCCCCATCTGGAAAAAAGAGGTGTTCCAGGGAGGAGAAGTCTGGGTTGGCAGCCACGAAGAGGGAGCTACTTCTCCCGCTCCTTAACCTAGATTTCCAGTGATTGGTATAGGGCGTCCAAGTCCCCGTGCTGGGACATAAGCTCTCGGAACTGCTCCTGTTTCAGGGGATGGTCGAAGGTGGATATGTCCTGAAGGGATTCTAGGGCCGCGGCTGTGCTCAAGGTGTCCGCTTCGACCTGTATAAGAGGTATTTCCTCTTCCCCTGCCTCGTAACTGACGTACTGAATAGGGGAATGTCCTCCAGTAAGCACTATGCAGCTGGTTGGGGTTCCAAGCGCGGCCATCTGAATATCCGGTCTGTCTCCCCTAACGATAACCGCTTTATTAGCGAATCGCTCAAAGTACAGCACT
>VEXC01000029.1 GCA_009391225.1 SAR202 cluster bacterium AC-647-N09_OGT_505m | reverse complement strand
GCCGCCGAAGGCGCTATTGTGGCCCATGGACAGTGGACGCTGCTTCTGGCCAGGTTGCGTTTGAGTAGTGGATTCTCTACATCTTTAATAGTGAATAGTGTCTTAAGAAAGGCAGCAGCGGCAACCAACGATAATCCCATCTTTCATAGCCCAATATTGCCAATTGGGATTGGAAGGCTCATCATCACCCACACCAGATTGCCACGTCATCCTGTACCGGACTCGAAATGTTGATGTTCTTGCGATAGTCAGAAACTCAGATATCTGATATGAGACTCTAATCATCTGTTCCAGAAATAGCTCGTGGTAGCGAAGTCGGTCATAGACTATCCAATGACTATCCCTCGATGCTGACATTGTGAATCCACCATAGTTACGCTGGAAAGTACCATCTACTCCTACGCCGGATACGCTGCGCCTGTGATACCAGCGGGGACAGCACTACCGTAGCCACCAACAGTGTCAAACAACCTAATCCAGACCACAATGGCCTGGGATAACGGTATCTCACCTAGCCCAAAGCCGCCGTACATCGCAACCATGGTGGGCTGAGGATACGAGCGGCGTCCCACATCCCATATGCCCCAGATACGGCGTGTTTGTCTGTCTCATCAGGATGGTGCTGCTCTACCCCTTACGCAAGCTGAAACTGTTGAATTCTCTCTGGGAGGAATGTATCATGCTGGCACCGAGAGAGATGTGTTCCGATAGGAAGCTGCTGACCGTATGATGGAATTCTAGTCTAGGAGGTGACCGTATGGTGACGCAGATGCCTGGTGGTTATACTGGGAAAATCCTACGCGTTGACCTTACCACCGAACGAGTTTGGACGGAATCACTGACTCCCGATGAGTGTCGATACTATCTAGGGGCCGTCGGCATAGGGTACAAGATCCTCTGGGAAGAGATACCGCCTGAGATTACCTGGGACCATCCTGAGAATCGACTGTTTCTGGGCTCAGGGCCTCTAGCGGGTACGCCAGTATGGGGCACAGGAAGCCTTACCGTAGTGACACGAGGCCCAATGACCAGTGGTGCCGTGGTAACTAATGCACAGGGCTTTTTCGGGGCAAACCTTAAATACTGCGGCTACGATGGGATAGTACTCCAAGGGCAAGCAAATAGATGGGTCTATGTGTATATCGACGATGACTTTGTAGAGTTGAGGGACGCTTCTCATCTGCTTGGCAAGGACACGTGGGAGACGCAGGACGTCCTTCAAGAGGAGTACGGCCTTAGTGGCCATCAAATGAGCGTATACGGGATAGGGCCTGCGGGTGAGAACCTCGTCAAGTGGGCCATAATCGAGGGGGACTATGGCCACGTGGCAAGTAAGAACGGGTGTGGTGCGGTGATGGGTAAGAAAGGAGTGAAATGCGTGGCGATTGTTCGTGGGTCCGCTGGAGTTGGTGTCCACGACCCAGCTGGTCTACTGCAAGCTGCTAACATGATCGCCTACGAGATGAAGGGAACTCAGACCTACGACTATGGAACCCTCGGTGGTCCCTTGCGTAACGACCGTTCTGGAGCTCTATCGGTCAAAAACCTTACTACCAACATATACCCCGTACCGGAGCGCCTAAGCGAGTTGGAGCCCGCTACTTTGCGCCAGAAATTTCCTCACCGTGGACACCAGTGTAGTGGCTGTGGAATGCGAGGCCATTGCCACATTCTTGTGGTTCCTGAAGGACCTCACAAAGGTACCCTTGTGGATGAGGCAGAGTCCGAAGGAATCGCGATGTGCGGCCCACAGATAGGGAGCGTTGATACAGCAGATGTTATGTGGCTCAACACCCAAGTCGACAAAGCAGGGGTAGATGTGAATGAGTTTGGTTGGGTAATCGGGTGGGTGATGGAGTGCTACGAAAAGGGATACATAACAAAGGAACAACTGGGAGGCCTGGAAATGAACTGGGGTGATGCAGAGGCCGCCAACCAGCTGCTACAGATGATAGCCCATAGAGAAGGTTTCGGTGATGTGCTGGCTGAAGGAGTAAAGCGAGCGGCAGAGCAACTGGGAGGTGAGGCCTACGGTTGTGCTGTCTTCGTTCACAAAGGGACTACTCCACGGGGGCATGACCATCGCGGGCGTTGGTCGGAGATGCTGGATGGGGCTGTAACCAACATAGGCACCATAGAGGGAGGCGGTCAACAGCCCCAGGAGTTTGGTCTACCAGAAACCTACGACCCCTTTGACCCACAGGCCGTAGCATATATGCTAGCTGCAATGCTCGGGAAGAGGAACTTCGTGGACTCTCTAGGAGCATGCAGTTTCACCGTGAACACCTATTTAGAGATGGTGTGCCAGGCGTTGAATGCGCTGACTGGATGGGACTATACAAAAGAAGAAGCCATGAACTTCGGCAAGCGGTCTGCCGCCATGTTCCGCCTATTTAACCTTAGGTGCGGAATAAGCGTAGACCTGGAGAGGCCATCTGACAGGTACTGGTCCACACCTGTAGATGGCCCGGCAGCAGGGACCAGCGCCAAGGAGAACTGGGAGACCATGATTGCCACATATTACGAGACCGCTGGTTGGGATAGAGAAACAGGCAAACCTCTTCCAGAGACCATGCGTAAACTTGGACTTCAGCATCTCATGCCAGAGGTATGGGGCGTGGAGGAGGCGAAAGTAGGAGCATGATTCCAGCACCACTTAACAAAAGCACGGCACACACGTATCACTGCGTTCACGCGTAAGGATGCACTCGCGCCAGCTGATCTTTCGGTTCGCTCAGGTGGCCATTTGGGGCGATGTGATTTGTAGATTACCCGGAACAGAATCCTAGCCGATACACCTATTTGCAACAAATCTCCCATAGGGAACCTGATGTGATAAAGCGAACTAAGGTGCCTCGTAGGACAGGTATGTTGGGGAGCAAAATGGAGGCCTAATGATGCAAAACGCTTTGTATGCGTTGCCAAATCCAAGTTACGAGCGCTTTACTTGGACTCTCCAGGACGAGCATAATCCAGCCTCTCACACACCCCTTATTGCAAGCGCGAGGCCAGTGGTTGGGGCTAGGGAAGAGCAGAGTCCCGACGAACCTCCCTCAAGCCTGAATATCAACGGCTTCACCTATACGCGTGAACCAGCTAATAGCGGGGGCACAACATCTCCATTTGGGCCGATTGTAGCTCCGGAGCAGCCGGAGGACCTGACAAAATGGCGGTATGAATGGCTCCCAGAGGTCGAGAAGCTGGCAACACTGCTGGAGGGCTTCGATGCGGCGACTGTACCAGCTGGGACCTGGGCTGAGGTATTGGACGGCCAAGACCGAGAGTACAGACGCGTATTTGGGGGAGTTCACCGCTCAGCCGTAGGGCCGGCCCGAATGGCAGTGACCCGTTTTGCCGAAGAATACCTAAAGCGATTCGGTGAACACCGTCGCACCGATGCCATGGCTTTGCTGCAGGGATTCCCAAATTGCTCGCTAGAGCGGTCCAGTGCCCTGTGGGACTTGAGCCGGGTCCTACGTACCGATGACTCGTTCCAGAGCCTTATAGACAGTGAAGTCTCGTTGCCCGACACACCCGCTGCCAGGATGTTCCAGGAGGGCTTTTACGCCCTGATTCGGGATTTCGGTTGCACAACAAACAACGGATTGCAGGACTTGCCCACATGGCGTGAGGGGTCACCCATTCCATTTGAAATGATTCGTGCCTACGTGACCCAAGACGACTCGAAGAGCCCTAGGGGAGCGACTCTCCGGCAGGCACACCGACGTTTGGAATTAGAGGCGGAGCTACGGAATACCTCAATCAATTACCCAGATACCAGCAACCTCGTGCTCTTAATGGAGATAGCACAGCATCTCATCCCAAACCTAGAGGATCACAACCTGCTATGTGATCAGCGGTGTGTCGCCGCATCCCGGGTTCGCTGGCTGACTATCGGTGCCCACCTTCAGAAACAGAACGCCGTGAGTGTCGCCGATGATGTCTTTTTCTATCGTAGAAGCGAATTAATCGATACCTTGGAGGGTGGATCTGTCGTATCGAGCAATGAAGTGGAGCAGCGCCGCCTCCTGCAGGAACAGTTCCGCGCTACACCACCTCCACTGTACTTGGGCCTTCCACCAGAGATTCCCACGTCGACTGACGAAATCCCTCTGGAGGGAAACGTCCAAAGATTGGTCAGGGGTATCGCCGCGTCGCATGGCAGCCATAGGGGTCGGGCGAGGGTTATCCAATCGCTAGAGGAGGCGAGTTCTCTTCAGCCAAGCGATGTCCTTGTAGTCCGGAGCTTGACGCCGCCTTGGACTCCGTACCTCGGCGTCATAGGGGCCATTGTAACTAACTCTGGGGGTGAGCTATCGCATGGAGCCGTGGTCGCCAGGGAGTTCGGCATCCCGGCCGTGGTTGGAACTATCAATGGCACCGACCTAATCCGGGATGGCGCTATCGTTGCTGTCGATGGTACCGCTGGGATAGTTGTGATTGAGACACAATAGCACTACGAGATCTGGCTTTCGCTATCCGGGCTAACATAAATCCATATCGACCACAATCAGCAATCTGAGTCTCAAATGATTCCTTAAATGGGTAGGCCTAAGTGACCGCTGTAGGACAGGACTTCTACATAGAGTTAGAGGGACTCACATTTCATCTTCTCGATTACAGAGGAAATGGGCGTGATTTGCTACTACTCCACGGTCTCGCCTCAAACGCTCGCTTCTGGGAGCTCGCAGCACCATACCTTGCAAAGGAGTTCCGAGTGCTGGCCTTGGACCAAAGAGGCCACGGAGCCAGTTCCAAACCAGACAACGGGTATGACTTCCAGACTGTATCTGCCGATGTCGCTTCCATTGTGAATGCTCTAGGACTTGAGAGGCCAATTCTGGTGGGTCATTCCTGGGGAGGCAACGTTGGCATGCAAGTGGCCGCGGACTACCCAGGACTCCTGGCAGGCCTCGTGTGCATAGACGGTGGCACCATAGAACCCTCTGCTGCCATAGGGGCAACCTGGGAGGAAACGGAGAAGGCCCTAGCTCCTCCTGACTTCGCCGCGATGCATCTTGATTGGGATGTGTTTCTGGAACGAGCCAAAACTAGGGGAAGGGGCGCTTTGTGGGGAGACCATTTGGAGATGTTCTATCGAGCCAATTTTGAGGTCCAACCAGATGGCACAGTTTTGCCACGGCTACGCCGAGAATTACACCTGCTCATTGTTAGGGCTTTATGGGAACAGGGGGTGTCGAACCTTTATTCGAAGATCACATGCCCTGTTCTCATCATGCCAGCACGGAGGGACGAAGAGACATTCCCGTCTCCAGGGGATAAAGCAACAAAGGAGGCCCAGGTGGAATATGCACTCAAGGGCCTTACAAACGCTAGGTTGATATGGATGGAAGACTCCATACACGACGTTCCCATTCAACGACCGGCAGAGGTTGCGCAGGCAATCCGCACAGCTGAGAAAGAAGGGTTTTTCGCTACACCAGAGGCGTAGCTAACTGGATGAATTCATCTGGCGACCCGGAGGGGATTTGAACCCCTGCTCTCCGCCTTGACAGGGCGGCGTGTTGAACCAGACTACACCACCGGGCCGCATCCGAAAGATGCCCAATTCTTGGGCAGGAAACTCTCAGTGTCCAGGAGGCTGACCGCCTCCGTTCCTAGAAAGTTCAACCGGCGCCGTGGAACCCCACGGTCACCAACTCACCCTCCACTATCACTGGGGTAATACGTTCTCCCCCAGTCAAACGCTCCACCTCTAACCAAGCCTCTGGTATTACACTGAGATCAATCTCTCTGAAAAGTATATCATTCTGCTTGAACTCGTCCCTGGCAGCATCGGAGTAGCCGCAGTCTGGATGCGTGTAGATGACTATAGTCTCTTGCAAACCAACGACCTCGCTCGAAACATTTGTATACCTATGTATACCTGCGCCCATTGTAACTGAGGTCATCCTAATTTGCAAAAAGAGGAAGGATAAAATCTCAGCAACACACGGGACACCCACAAAAGCTACCTAGCCACCCTCACTGCGCCGATAATCACTGCCAGGAGCAATGACAGGATAATAAGCCACCAAGGGAACCCCCCAGTCCCAGTACGGCGATATGTCTGCCTCCATTCACGCCTACGCCTTCTCCTAGACCCCATGCTAGCTCCTTCCCCGTCTGGTTCCAGGTTATGCTATCTCCACGGCCCACGCCTGTACAGTACCTGTCATCTTACGTGACTAGTGTGATTGTCAGTTTCTTTCTGGAAAGGACGTGGAGCGCTTGCTTGAGTCGCAGGATGATGGTATTTTGTATTTGCTAACTTGGTGTGGCGTTCATGACAAAACTTTCCGCAAGCCTGATTTTCACGGGATTGTTGCTGCTGGCTGCT
>VEXC01000028.1 GCA_009391225.1 SAR202 cluster bacterium AC-647-N09_OGT_505m | reverse complement strand
CCATCATAGGTCTGGAGACCTATCTGGCCCCAGAAAGCCGCCATAGCAGAAACCCCGGAGACAAAAGCCCGTACCACCTTCTTCTGCTGGCCCGGAACATGGAAGGATATCGCAACCTCCTCCAGCTTTCATCCAAGGCACATCTGGAGGGATTCTACTACAAGCCCCGAGTCGACAGGGATCTATTAAAGGAATACAGCGGGGGGCTAATAGCTCTTTCTGGGTGTCCCACAGCCGAAGTGCCGCGCCTACTCCTTGAGGGACGCTCCAAAGATGCTAAAGAGGCAGCACTCTGGTACCGTGATACCTTCGGCGAGTTCTTCCTGGAGTTACAACGCCACGAGAATATTCCCGACCTACAAAGGCTCAACGAAGCCCTCTTGGAGATGAACAGGGAAACGGGCCTGCCACTGGTAGCTACCAACGACTGCCATTACATTCGACAGGAAGACGCTCCATTCCAAGACATCCTTATTTGCATCCACACCAACACAAACATCCACGACGATAAGCGCCTCAAGATGTCCGACGACTCCTATTACCTCAAGACCGCTGCGGAGATGGAGAATCTCTTCGCCGATCTGCCGGAGGCCATCGCCACCACCCAGAGAATAGCCGATATGTGTGACTTGGAGCTGGACTTCAGCCAAATGCGCCTGCCGGAATACAAGACGCCCGACGGCTTGAACGCAGGGGAATACCTGGCCCAACTCTGTCGGGAGGGCATGTCAAGACGTTATTCCAGCCCTTCTCCTGAGGTGCACCAGCGCCTGGCCTACGAGCTGGACGTCATTGGGAAGACACAGTTTGACAACTACCTTCTTGTGGTATGGGACATAGCGACCTTTACGCGTGAAAACGACATCCTTTTCGGGGTGCGCGGCAGTGCCGCTGCCAGTCTCGTGCTCTACTGCCTGGGAGTCACGGATATAGACCCACTTCAATATCGGCTGGTTTTTGAGCGATTCCTAAACTTGGAACGTCGCGAGATGCCAGATATTGACATGGACTTCCAGGACGATCGCAGGGAAGAGGTGATAGCTTATGTGCGTCGTAAGTACGGTGGAGACCACGTGGCCCAGATTATCACCTTCGGCACCTTGGGGGCCAAAGCCGCTCTTCGCGACACCGGCCGCGCCCTGGGAATGACTTACTCCGATGTAGACAGAGTCGCCCGACTAATCCCATTCAGGGTTAACTCCCTGGCGGAGGCACTCGAGGTAAGTGTTGAGCTAAAGGATATCTACGAAGCTGACGATACCCTGAAGAATCTCGTGGATACAGCCCAACACCTAGAGGGAGTAGTCCGCCACGCCAGCACGCACGCCGCCGGGGTGGTTATAACCAAGGAACCTCTGGTGGAGTACCTTCCACTGCAACGGCCAATTCGGGGAGACACAGCCGAGGACATGGCCATGACTCAGTTTCCCATGGACCCCATCGCCAAACTGGGTCTCCTGAAGATGGACTTCCTGGGCCTGACCAATCTCACCATCCTGGAGCAAGCCAGACGCACAGTGGACCAACGTCGTGGTGTGCACATGAGTTTTAGTCAAATCCCCCTTGACGATGAGAAGACCTTCAAGCTCCTCTCTGACGGGCAGACCACTGGCGTATTCCAGCTAGAAGGGGCCGGGATGCGACGGTATATCCAGAAGCTAAAGCCAAACACCCTGGGCGACGTGGCCGCCATGATTGCACTGTACCGTCCAGGCCCCATGGAACACATAGACACCTTCATAGAAGCCAAGCATGATAATGCGCTGATTCGCTATCCCCATCCCGCCCTAAAGGACATCCTAGAGGAAACCTACGGCGTCATTGTGTATCAAGACCAGGTTCTCCTCATCGCGCAGGCCTTCGCAGGCTACTCACTGGGGGAAGCCGATGTAGTACGCAAGGCTATGGGCAAGAAAATCCCAGAGGTGATGAGGCTCGAAAGAGAGAAGTTCTTGGAGGGCGCTCTCCTGCAGGGATTCTCCCAAGACCTGGCAGAAGAGGTATTCCAACTGATAGAACCCTTCGCTGGATACGCCTTCAACAAGGCCCACAGCGTTAGCTACGCAATGATCGCCTACTGGACCGCATTCTTCAAGGCAAACTATCCAGAAGAGTATCTTGCCGCATTGATGAACGCTCATACGGGTCAGGGGGACAAAATAGCCAGCGACGTCACAGAGTGCCTACGCTTGGGCATCCCGGTGCTTCTCCCAGACGTGAACCGTAGCAAGGCAGACTTCTCCATAGACGTGAGTTCAGAAGGGAAAACCGCCATCAGATTTGGTCTGGCCGCTGTGAAAAATGTGGGGTCTATGGCCGTTGTTTCGCTGGTGGAGGAGTTGAAGGATGGCCCCTACCGTTCAGTGGAAGACCTCTGCAGACGAGCAGACATTGGGAGCATTAACCGGCGGGCTATGGAGAGCCTGATTAAAGTGGGTGCCTTGGACTCCCTTGGCGACCGTGGCTCCTTGCTGGCCAGCGTGGAGCGGATTATATCCCTGGCGCAGAGAGAGGCCCATCTGAAGGGGTCCGGCCAGACCACCATGTTCGACCTTTTTGGCGACGCTGTATCCACCTCCATTAATTCTATCGAACTAGAGGAAGGGGAGATGCTTAATCAGGAGAAGCTAGCCTGGGAAAAAGAGCTGCTGGGCACCTTTATCTCGGAGAACCCCCTGAGTGCCCTGGCTCACAAAGTCCCTCCCAACGTCATAATCTCCCGAGACGGCATTGACCCCGAGATGGAAGGCAGAAGAATAAACGTAGTGGGCCAGGTCTCTTCGCAGCGAACTGGAATTACCAGAGATGGGAAGCCTTTCGCTGCAGTGATTCTGGACCTGCTAGGTGGCAGCGTAGATGTCATGGTGTGGTCCAACGCCTACAATAGCACCAAGGACTTGTGGTATGAAGGAAGTCTGGTAGAGGTGGTTGGCAAGGTACGTCTAAGAGAAGATGATCTCTCCATCGCTTGCGATGAGGCCAAGCCCTACAACATCGAAGGTAGCAATGGGCACGCGCCCCAAGAGGCCGAACATACCTCTACTCTGGAGCTACCGGCCCACACGGGGAACGGCACATCCAATTCCAGTGACGGCTCAAACGGGAACAATCGCACATCTGCTACTCCCTCCCATGCCAAGCTGTGGATCAGAGTGGAGGAATCCAGCAGTCCCGGGCATGATGAGCATATGTTACGAGAACTCGTGAAGCTGCTGCTGAACTACCCCGGTGATGGCTCCGTGGCACTGAGAATCATGACAGACGGCAAGATGGTGGTAGGAGAGATGCCCTCTGTCTCCATCAGGTACTGCACTGAGCTTCATCAGGAACTGGTGACAATTGTGGGAGAAGAGGCAATTGAAGTGGTGAGCCGGGTTCAGGGTTAGCCATCTGGGCTGTGTGAGGTAGCCGAGCCATGTACAAACTACATGTGAGTTCTACCATATATCTATCTTGAGGAGCCAGTCCGGGTAAGGAAATGTTACACTTCTCAGTGTGCACGACTGGAATGTCCTTAATCATGCACCACCAATGGAACTTGATTGACACTACATTCAAGAACTCTCAACATGATTTTGGGCTATTCGTACACTGGACACGAATGAGCGTTTGAAAAGAGCCATAATCTACTTCGTTCTCGACAGTGCTACCCAGTTACTGATAACCAGGCGGAGGCAGGGGTCTGATGCTCGGACCAGGTTTCTCCAGGGGTATAACAAATTCGCCTCAAGGTCCTGCTCCGCAATTCCACAAGAAGCCCATAGAGTCCATGTTCACCTACTGGGTTGATATGACGGGGCATAAATACCTTTATGGTAATTGTCTTCGTTCTCATTCTCAGCGATATTCAACGCTGTAAGCTACCAATATCTATGTCCTCTCTCCATCTCCAGAAGCTTGCGCTTCAGACCCACACCCTCCTTGCCGCCATAGCCATATAGGCGGCCATCCCTGCCAATCACCCTGTGACACGGCACTATAAAGGGCACTGGATTTGCCCTCATAGCCTGCCCCACGGCCCGGGCTGCTCGAGGAAACCCAATATTATGAGCAACCCAGGTATAGCTACGGGTCTCACCCCATGGAACCGTACGCACAACCTCCCATGCCATCTTCTGGAATGCAGTACCCACTACGTCCAGAACATCGTGGAAGGTCACGTCTTGTTGCCCCAGAAAGTATCTCTCCAACCGCACTTCAATATCCAGCGGCATCCACGAAGTGGGCTCATGGCAAACATCTCCTGTCGATATTTCTAAGCAAGCGTAAGCCATAGCGGGAGAAACCTGGGGAAGAGTCAAGCGTCTTATCCCGTTCGCCGAGGCCAAGATACCTACCCAGCCCAGGGCCGCGGGGACAAGTGAGTACCAATACTTAAACTCTTGCTTGTCGCTCATCTTTAGTAATGGAATCATATCGCCCACTGACATGCCTCTTCATAGATTTGCCATCCATTGTACATCAAAACTGGTACACCCAAATTGGCTCGACGCAGGGACACCCTTTAGCCCAAACTGGGCTTGGATTTCCAATCTGGAGTTTCGATAATAATGGGCGCTAAAGCTCGCATTGTTAACGTAATTCGTTATAGACCCCTTGAAGACAGTAGGACAACGCCCATCAGATGATGGCGAACCGAGCTCAGTCGCTTGACACCCTCACAAGTCGTGAATATAATGCTGGTTGTTGAGAACGCAGTTGCCCTCATATCCACAGGAGTGACAAGAGCGCTTCAAGGTATGTTGTCACCGCAGGGATAAACGCCCAGAGTTGGCAAGTGCAGCACAAGAGTAGTTTCAGTTCATTAATGGAGGTCATACATGGATTTTGCAATTTCATACACTAAGGAGCAGGATCAATTCCGCCAAGAGATACGGGATTGGATAGCAGAGAACGTCCCGGAGGACATGAAAGAGCCCATAGATGGCCGGGATTTCACTGAAGGGCAATACAGATTCTGGCGAGAGAAGCACAAGGAGTTGGCGGCCAAGGGATGGCTCTACCCCACTCAACCCAAGGAGTACGGCGGCGGGGGTCTGAACGGGGAGCATGAGACCATCATCCTTGAAGAATTCGACCGCGCCAGGGTCGTTCGGAGCTTCAGCGGCGCCCTTGTCATTCCGCCCCTCCTGGTCTGGGGCACTGAGGAGCAGAAGCAAAAATTCCTCGTACCATTTCTCACGGGAGAGAAGGCCACTTGGCAGAGGCTCACTGAGCCCCAATCGGGTGCTGACTTAGCCAATGTCCAGGCCAAAGCAGTCCGAGACGGCGACGATTGGCTACTCTCAGGGCAGAATGTCTTCATCAGTGGCCGGCCTCGGCCGGAGTGGACACCTTCTGGCCCCAATTACCTCCATGGCATGGCGGTGACGGATACAGATGCGCCGCGCCACCGGAACCTGGGGTTCTTCCTGGTCCCTGTTCCCTCGCCTGGCTTGGAAATCCGGGAAATGAACCTCCTCCCGGGCCATGATCAGCACGCCGTCTTCATGGACAATGTGCGGGTACCTGGGGACCACCTTATCGGAGGTGACCATCAGGGATGGCAGGTCTTCCAGACCCTTGGGGAGGTGGAGCATGGAGGCGGAGGATCCGCCTTCCCCAGCGATGAAGCTGTGGACAACCTCATCGCTTACAACCAGCAGACAAAGCTGCGCGGGTCTTCCGTGGGCAGCGACCCCCTAGCCCAGCAGGTAACTATGAATGCATACATTGATGCCCACGTGGATGGCCTCTTTGCCAAGCGTACATACTGGATGTACGAGAACCGGAAGGACATTGTATTCGAGGGCAACGTAGCCAACGTGCACAACCGAGACTACGAGTGCCGTAACGCCATCAGAATGCGGGAAGTCATGGGCATGTATTCTCTCCTGGACGTGCAAGAGCCAGGCGCCCCTCATGGTGGAGCCCAAGAAGTCTACCAGCGCGACAAGGCAGGCCAACGACACGCGGGTGGGAGCACAAATATCGCCAGGGTAATCCTGGCTCGACGGCTCGGCATCAGCCGAACCCAGGAGAGGCCAGCCCCTACTCCATCCTCCACAGCCGCCAACTCCGGCAGTTAAACGCCATCGGAAACCAAGTGGGGACGAGAGGGCTCTCTCACCACACCCGGGTAGTCGCCTCCAGATAAAGCATGAGAGAGGGCTTCAGCTTGAAGCCCTCTCTCATGCTTTATCTGGGTCTCGATACGACGCGCTAGCCTCTGCAGAACGAGGCCTATACAATCAGACGAGAGAAAGGTTGTGCACCACACGTTTAGCTACCGTTGCAACGGTCTGGCCATCCTCTCCATGCAACAAGGGCCCCGGAGAAGACCACCCCCAGATCCCCACAACCTCCAGCGAAACTAGCCCTGTGGTTGAGGAGCCTCGCTGGCCATGGCTAACAACTCTTCAAGATGGTCTTCCAGGTAACAATGACCGAAGTAGTAGACCAGGTACGCCTTGCCATCCCTTGTCTCAGAGTACTGGCGCTTTGGCTCTAACTCATGGGCGTGGAGATATTCGTCTACTTGCACATCCTCTTGGGACGGCCCATCGCTTTCGAAGAGAAGGAGAACCCTCTGCTCCGTAGGACTCAGGTTGATGACCTCCATCTTCATTACACACCTCCTATAATTCTTGCTGATTATATCTCACCTGTGATTTCCCACCAAGAGGCCTAAATTCGTATGCTAACGCTTAGCAGTGAGAAGCCGCTTGAAAACCCAGATTCGTAGTCTCCATTCGGAAGGACCCGGAATGACATGTTTGTACTTATCAATTCCTCAGCAAACTCATGGCAGTTTCTGAGTCTCTTGCTTTATGTGTCATTGACTAGAAAATGCCGTGCAGCATTGCACGCATGTCATTCCGAACTCAGCACAGCGAAGTGAACAATCTAGGAC
>VEXC01000027.1 GCA_009391225.1 SAR202 cluster bacterium AC-647-N09_OGT_505m | reverse complement strand
CCATGACTTAGCCAGCGACTAGCTATGGGAAACTGCTCAAGGACTGTAGCACTCACTCCACGAATGTCAGTGAATTCGTATCCAAGTGGTGGTCAAGGTGGTGGTCAAATCGTGAACGAGTTTTTCTGGTTGAGTGGGTGGCTATCTCTTGTGCTTCTGTTTCTCTTCGATTATCTGCAGTTTGCTTTTGTTGCAATTGCTGTGATGGTGGCTTGTTGGAATGGGGGTATGGCTTAGAGTATTGGTATATATAGGGGAGATATGCGTGACAGTTTGATTTCTACAAAAGGGTTACCAAGGCATACTGATGCTCAGCAACCTATGAATGTTGAACCCATGGCTTCTAAGTCTTTACACGCTCTTTCAGAAGCTTCTCTCTGCATTCTCTCGAATGAAGCATTTTGTTCCTCCCAATATCGGCGTTCCTCTAATGCATCAATTCGATCTCTGGCCTCTTGGCCTAATCGTTCTTCCGATCTACGTATTTGGTCATCGAAATATGAGGTATCTGTTCTTGTGTTTGTAATAGGAGGAGGAATGTAAGGATCAGAATAGTCGGTAGGAGTTGTGGTTTGGGTCTCTAGTTCACTAATCTTCTGCTTAAGCTCGGCAATGTCAGTGCTTTGGTTTTGTATTAACACGATTACAGCAATAAGGATGACAGTGGAGAGCACCGCCGACCCCAGCAACGCCCAATGAATCGGCTTGAGAGTTCTCATGAAATTGTCCATAGAGGAATATTACCATGACGATGACAAACCATACCCAAGCCACGCAGCCTAAAAACAGGATGCCAAGGGATGTGTGGATATTCATGCAGGGATATCACACTAGTTCCCTTCCCCCTAGGGTGACATGGTACGCACCCGGCAGGGAGTTCATAGGACGTACCGATAACTACACCATGGACCTGTACCGGGGCAAGGGCTACGTACTGGACAAACGGTTCCTAGACCCCATGCTGTGGGATGCACGGGTAAACCACGTCCACGGAGCATCCAGGACGCCATCGAAGCCCTGTTCCATCGTCATTAAGCCACCTCAACCCAGTAGTGAGACTCCCAGGTTGGCTAGGGTGCTGATAGGGGTCATGGATGACAGGGATTATTGGGAAGGTACTGCATCGGAACTGTTGTCATTGATTGGCGATGTCAGAGACATACCAAAGCTACATAACCGATTGTCCGCAGAGCTAATACAACCCTACATGACCGATGCATTAGATGCTCACGGCATAACGGTACGGAGGGAACGTACGTCGGAGAGAAGGATGCTGAGGTTAAGCCGTGTATGACGATGGTGTTGGATACAGTTTGGCTCTATAAAAAAGGGGTTTATGGACTTGGTATAATTGGGTGACGGGTTACCATCAGGAATGCATTCCATTTAGTGCTTATCTGCTTGGTACGACCACCTCCTTGGATAGCCTCAACCTGATAAAGGGCGTTTTCCACTTCGTTGAGTAATTCTGATTCGCCAAATCTACCATGCAGTTCATTGAGCAATTTCCGTGCTAGACTGATATACCTGAACGGTCTATTTCGTTTAGGACTCTGCTGCCATGTCTTTGCTTGCCGTTCCAAGGCCACGAGAGCCGTTCGCACAGGGTCCTTCGGTCGCTGAGGCTTAGGAATAACAGGGTCCTTCGATTGCTGATTCGAAGGCTTAGGAATAACAGGGTCCTTCGATTGCTGATTCGAAGGCTTAGGAATAACTGGAGACTTGCCGGTCTCGTAGATTACTTGCGAGAGGAATCGTTTCCAGCTTTGCTCATTCATCCCGTTGAGCAACACGACTAAGTCCCTACGTTCCCAGATGTACAATCTGAACGGAGAATTTGGGTATTGTGCATATTTTTCCCCTTGCACACGATTTTCTTCGAATTTATCCTTAGCTGGTTTCGTCAGTTCTCCGGAGGTTGCTATTACCACGTTTGTGGCACCATGTTGTAGAGCGGCTCCGAGGGTTTTATCTACCACAGGAGATCCAATACGAGCCGTGTGCTTGGCTTGACCCAACGCGATGATGTTGCCTTCTACGCTGTACGAAATCGCATCCGCCCCTCCGTCGGCACCTGCCGGTGTCAAGCGAGTGGTCGGCCATTTTCTCTTCATGACCATTACAAGCAATCGCTCAAACTGTCGCCAAGTAATCTTGTCTAGATAGTGCTCTCTCCGAGAAATCACGCTGCTTCTCCTATTGAAAGTAGTATCCGATCGTCAAGACACTCATCCGATAAGGATTCACATAGGTATTTTACACGAACCTCTGACGATGGTGTTGGCAACCGTTAGCACTATATAAAAAGGGGGGACAGGAACGGGTTATAATGGGGGAGGATTGCGCAATGGCAATGGTGGTAGAGGCCATTACGAGGAGGAAGACATGGTTACACGGTTTCGTAACGTCGGAGCAGCAAGGGACTGGGTAGTGGAGATGATTGCTCGTGACATCCGTGAGCGAGGTATAGAGTGTGAATTCAATCAAGATTCACCAGACGGAGATCCTGCTAAATTCACGGTCAATGGCAAGGTAGCTAGGGCAATGCATGTCTTCAATGGGTATCATCTGCCAATTAGGTTGGAGTGGTTCACCGGGGATGAGGTGCTGCCCATAATAAACCGTGGCGAATTTTACTATTATGTTTTCGCGATTGAACCTAGGCTTTCCTACGGTGTACGTGAGCCACATTACTTGATAGTTGACTACCTGACCGTTAGAAAATGGGTGCTGGAATTCGATGCTCCCTCTGGAAGAGATTGGCGAGATCAAGCACACTGGATGGCAAATATCCGGCCTTTTAGCGATGGAACTGCTTATTTCCGATGGGGTGATGAATCGCTCAATGATTACTCGCGTAGAAGTCGCCTGATACAAGTCGATAACTTAAGAGAGTTGATAAGGCCAGGCGTTGAGACCCCGGTTGGCGGTGATGGGAGGCGTGCTGGTTCAGGAGGCGAATCAGATGATCATCGTCAACTGAAAAACCTTGTAGCCTCTGCCCCGTCGTTGATTGGCTTGGGAGCAGGGGCCAGTTCTGAATTAGAGCACGTATTCATATCGGACGACAGGGTAGATGTGCTTTTTACTGGCGGTGGCACTGATTACACTGTCGTCGAAGTGGAGCTCAGCGGGGAGCTCAATCTGATCAAAGGGGTACATCAGGCAATTAAGTACCGTGCGCTTAAAGCAGCAGAGGAAGGGTTACCGAATCTTGGCCCAAGTACCAAGGTTAGGGCTGTAGTGGTAGCCCACGAGATAGATTATCTTGCTGTGCGCCAATTAGCAGATTTATATGAAATAGAATTGATTGCCATAGACCATAGAGCGTACCCCACAATAGTTACTAATTCTGCCTAACCTTTGCCCTTAATTCCCATCTCCTGCCACCCACTGACCTGCAACCTACCCCGGACGAGTTATAATTGTGGAAGGGTTTTATGGGGTGCATTGAGATGAACTTCAAGTTTATGCTGCTACTGCCACCGATGAACAATAGATCACGAAACAACCGACTACCTCACTCTGTAACCAATCTAAAGAAATACTTGACCGTGTTGCAATAGGCAAACCTATTATGGGCCCTGTGTGGCCGTGACAGGAGGTTCCATGGATATCGAATACCTACAACGAAAGCTTCAGGATTTTGCCACGGCCAGAGACTGGAACCAATACCATACGCCAAAGAATCTTTCGATGGCATTGATAGCCGAAGCAGCTGAACTAGTGGAGATATTTCAATGGCTTACACCAGATGAATCAACAGCTGTGAAGGATTCTGAATCCCAGAAACAGTCCGTTGAAGACGAACTGGCTGACATACTTAACTATACGATTCGCTTGGCGGATGTTCTGGACATAGACCTGGAGAATGCATTGCTCCGAAAAATAGAGAGGAACGGGTTGAAGTATCCTGCTGCTGGCCCAATGACTCCGCGGTCAAAGAGAGGGGTATGAGATGAGCAATGTGATTCTACAGCCGACATCAAATAGAGATGCCAGACGAAATTACGAACTCACTGTCGAATCCACAGTAGCTCTTTCTGTCATCCAACCTCACGTAACCGAGTCGAAGCTAAATGAATTGACCCTATCTGCTGAGGGTGGAGGCGTACGTGTTTGGGGAGTGCGATCGGTCCATATAACTCCGTACACTCGTATCCGAAGAGGAGATGTGGTTCTCTTCGCTAGAGACAAGAGATTCTTTAGTGAAGCCGATATCATCCAAAAGACTGAGAGCCAAACCCTAGCTACTAAGCTGTGGGGCGACCCTACAAGATCCAGTGACACATGGCCTCTCATATACTTCCTCACCAGTCCTGTGAAGAAAGATATTGCCTACCCAACATTCAAGGAGATCGTTGGGTATACAAATGTTAATGGGAATCCCGCTCAAGGATTCACGGTTCTGGATCAAACTAGAAGCCAAAGGTATCACGAGTATGAATATGAGGCTGCCTACCAAGCGATAGACAGCCAAGAGCCCCTAGACACCGTGACCAAGGCGATGGCCAGACGGGAACAATCAGCATTGAGAAGACAATTGATTGGTGACAAATCCGAGGTAGAATGCGGAATTTGCGGCCGGACTCTGCCAGTCCATCTTTTGGTAGCAGCCCACATCAAGAAAAGATCAGCATGTACGCCTGATGAAAAAAGGAACATACCGTTCATTGCGATGCCGATCTGCAACTTAGGCTGTGATCCTCTGTATGAACTAGGCTATGTAACTGTCGTTAACGGTATCGTTCAGGTTGCCGAAACTTCTTCCGTTTCCCTGCAAAACATACTTAGGGATCTGAGCGGCAAGAGATGCAAATACTGGGCGGAGGGACGGAGACCATATTTCGATTGGCATCATCAATGGGCCACAAGTAAACTTACGAAAGAAATCATATAAAGGAGTCCGTGATGCCCACTATCAGCTTTGAACGGCAGGGACAATTTGCTAAGACAGCACTCCAGGTACTAGTAGATAACGGAGGCACACTCCGGTCTAGGGATGTTGTTAATGAAGTGAGAACACGGCTTGATCTAACTGACCACGAGCTATCCCCCAATAATAGTGGTAGGGCTAAATGGGAAGCTGAACTTAGTTTCAGGTCAATAGGGCTGGTTAAGGTGGGGTGGCTCTTGAAGGAATCTAGTAACTGGCACATAACCCCTGAAGGAGAGGCCGCTCTGAAGTTGTCCGACCTAGCATTCAGGACAGAACAGCATAACAAGTACTCGGAATGGAGGCGGGGGCAGAACATATTGGTTTCGCCCGAAGAGGCTAATCAAGAAGAGTCGGAAGAAGAAGCTACCAACTCAGAGCTAACATACGAATACGCCAACAGTATGGCAACAGAACAACTGGAGAGATTTATCCGCAGAAGTGGCCCTTATGAATTTCAAGACTTAGTCGCTGCGCTTCTCCGTGGAATGGGCTACCATACGCCGTTCATAGCACCCAAAGGGAGGGATGGTGGCATTGATATTCAAGCTTACAGCGACCCACTGGGAACTGTTGCTCCAAGAATCATTGTTCAAGTGAAACAGCGACCTGATACAAAAGTCTCAGTACAAGAAGTCCGGGAACTATCTGGATTGCTTCGTAGAGATGGTGATATTGGTCTTTTCGTATCAACTGGAGGTTTTACTAATGAAGCAGCATCTGAAGCCAAGAGTTCTGGTAGGCACATAGAGATCATGGACATGAAACGCTTCATCGACCTGTGGAAGACTCACTATTCAGACATGACAGAAGAGGATAAGTCTCTACTACCACTTAGGGAGATTATGTTCTTAGCACCAAATAACTAGATGTACTGTCCGGATAGAACCCAACGCCTAGAAGTCGCATGGTGGATTAGGTACAACGGAAAGATTTGGGATATATCTCCCTGCTCCAAATAACTGAAGCTAAATTATGTCACTACTATCACCAGAATATAACCTCTTGAGCAACTACCCCGATGTCGCCAAGCAGTGGCATTCAGGGAGAAACTCGGGAATGTCTCCGCGAAGAATCACCCCATTCAGTAGCCAAAGAGTCTGGTGGCTATGTGATAAAGGCCACGAATGGCAGGCGGCCATTGGCAGTAGAACCAGAAATGGCAGAGGATGTCCATATTGTGCAGGACAGCGACCTACAATAGAACATAACCTCTTGAGCAACTACCCCGATGTTGCAAGACAATGGCATCCCACAAGAAATGAGGACAAGAAACCTGAAGATTTCCGTCCGAAAAGCGGCAAGAAAGTCTGGTGGTTGTGTGACCGGAACCATGAATGGCCAGCAACGATTTCTCACAGGACAAATGATGGAAGGGGATGCCAATACTGTGCAGGCCAGAAAGTGTCTGCGGAGAACAATATGCTTGCCGTGCACCCAGAGGTTGCCAGTCAGTGGCACCCGACAAGAAATGGTACTGACAAACCTGAACATTTCACGTCTTTTACCCACAGGAAAGCGTGGTGGCTATGTGAAAAAGGCCACGAATGGCAGGCGGCCATTAGCAGTAGGTCAAGCGGAAGACAATGCCCATACTGTACTGGCAGGAAAGTAAGCTCAGGATACAATCTGCTGGATTTGTACCCTGAGGCCGCCAAACAGTGGCACCCCACAAAGAACGGAACTGATAAGCCACAGGACTTCCTCCCTAAAAGCCCTAAGTTCGTATGGTGGTTATGCGAGAAGGGACACGAAACTATAGCACGGGTCTATACCAGAACAGGTGGGCGTCCAAAAGCATGCGATAGTTGCTTTAATAAGTCGTCCATACCTGAAATTCGGCTTCTGTCTGAACTGGAATATGTTTTCGGCAAAGTAGAACACCGTAAGAAGCTTCATGGCATGGAAGTAGATATTTACGTGCGCGCAATCAACGTCGGAGTAGAGTATGATGGCGGCTATTTCCATTCGGGTAAGGAGAAGGCTGATGGAGATAAGGTTCTAAAGTTACGAAACAAGGGCATAAAATTGCTGAGAGTTAGACATGAATCCCTGAGGCCAATTCCATATGACTCTGTAATGGTTTCGGATGACCTGACAAAAGACGATGTAAACAGATTACTGAACAAGATGGAGCCAGTTACCAACAATACACTGACTCGTCGCATAGAGAGATATATCGAATCCCCAAGATTCTTGGCCGACGATTATTTCAAAAAATACCTGGCCTACTTTCCGTCTCCTTTCCCGGAAGACTCGTTACTTACTAGATATCCACAATTATCTGAGGAATGGCACCCAACTAAGAACCCCCCGCTAAGTCCGAGAGATGTTAGCTTTGCTTCCAACCGCAAGGCGTGGTGGTTATGTCATAAGGGCCATGAGTGGGAGGCCATAATCAACAGCAGAGCCCGCGCTGGCAGAGGCTGTCCTTACTGCTCAGGAAGAATGCCAACTCCAGAACACAATCTACTTGTAGTATTTCCAGACGTGGCTGCCCAGTGGCATCCAACAAGAAATGGTACTGATAAGCCAAGCGAATACTGTCCTAGCTCAAACAAGAAATTCTGGTGGCTATGCAACAAAGGGCACGAATGGGAGAGGACCATCAATGGGAGAACTAGTAAGAAAGGCACGGGATGCCCAGTCTGTTTCAGGCGAACAATACGAGGGTATCGAACCGGAGGC
>VEXC01000026.1 GCA_009391225.1 SAR202 cluster bacterium AC-647-N09_OGT_505m | reverse complement strand
TAATCCATTGGAGGCATTGGAGGAGCTGCCGACGCTTTCTCTGGGATGTCACTTACCATGGACTCAGTGGTGAGGATCATGGTCGCCACGCTGGCACCATTCTCTACCGCAGCCCTGGTCACCTTGGCCGGGTCTATAATGCCCCGTCCCAGAAGATTCGCATACTCTTCCTTGTCGGCATCAAAGCCATAGTCACCCTTGCCTTCCCGCACATTGTTCAATATCACAGACCCCTCGAAGCCGGAGTTCTCAGCGATGAGCCGGATGGGGGCTTCCAGGGCCTTCTGCATAATCCGCACTCCTGTTTGCTCATCCCCCGTGAGATCCAGACCCTTAAGGGATTCCAATGCCCGAATCAGAGCCACGCCACCTCCTGGCACTATACCTTCCTCCACCGCGGCCCTGGTTGCTGAAAGGGCGTCCTCCACGCGGCTCTTCTTCTCCTTCAACTCTATCTCTGTGGCAGCTCCCACCTTGATGATGGCCACACCACCAGCCAGTTTCGCCATCCTCTCCTGGAGCTTCTCACGATCATAGTCGGAGCTGGACTCTTCAAGTTGGGCCTTTATGGAGTTGATGCGATCCTGAATATCGCTGTCTGTTCCTGAACCACCCACTATCGTGGTTTCTTCCTTTGAGGCCACAACACGGCGAGCCCTTCCCAGGTCCTCTACTGTAACGGAGTCGAATTTACGGCCCGTTTCCTCGCTGATAATAACGGCCCCGGTGAGGATTGCCATATCCTCCAGCATCGACTTGCGGCGGTCTCCGAAGCCAGGCGCCTTTACAGCCACGGGGCTCAATGTACCTCTCAGCTTGTTCACCACCAGGGTTGCCAATGCTTCTCCATCCACATCTTCGGCGATGATTACCACGTTCTTGGTCACTTTGAGGGCGTTCTCCAGAGCCGGAAGCATGTCAGCCACCGCGGACACCTTCTTATCGGTGATAAGAATATAGGGATCCTCCACTACAGCCTCCATCCGCTCTGAGTTGGTGATGAAGTAGGGACTGATGTAGCCGCGATCGAACTGCATCCCCTCCACATACTCTTTCTCGTATTCAATACCCTTGGATTCCTCAACCGTGATGACCCCGTCCTTTCCCACCTTCTCCATCACCTCCGCAATGAGGACACCGATTTCTTCCTCGTGAGCAGAAAGGGATGCCACCTGAGAGATCTGGTCCCTCCCTTCAACTGGGGTGGACATTTTCCTGATCTCGTCCCGTAATGCAACTACGGCCTTTTCTATCCCCCGCTTAAGGGACATGGGGTCGGCCCCCGCGGTGACGTTCTTGAAACCCTCCTGTATGATGGCCTGAGCCAACACAGTAGCGGTGGTGGTCCCATCGCCCGCCACGTCATTGGTCTTGCTGGCCGCCTCTTTGATGAGCTGGGCACCCATGTTCTCAAATGGATCCTCCAGCACAATCTCCTTGGCAATTGTCACGCCATCACTGCATACCAAGGGTGCACCAAAGGCTTTGTCAAGGATGACATTGCGGCCCCGTGGACCCAGAGTAACCTTTACCGTTTCGGCCAGCTTGTCCGCTCCGGATTTCAGTGCTTTCCGAGCATCCTCGGAGAAAGTAAGTTGCTTTGCCATATTATTCCTTCCTTCCCAAATTCAACGGACCTTGACTAGGAGAGCTTTGCAAGGATATCGCTCTCCCTAAGGACCAGAAAATCCTCGCCCTCTTCCTTAAATTCGCTCCCCGCGTACCTGGAATAGACCACAAGATCCCCGACCTGAGACTCCATCGCGATGCGTTTTCCATCGTCGGCCGTACGACCGGGTCCCACTGCGACCACCACTCCCTCCTGCGGCTTCTCCTGAGCGGTATCGGGAAGTACTATACCTCCCGCGGAGACCTCTTCCCGCTCAATGGGCTTAATCACCACCCGATCTCCAAATGGTTGAAATGTCCGTGCCACCATTACCCTCCTTCTGTGTGGTGTCTTTAGCGCGTAAGGACTTAGCACTCTCAAGGCGAGGCTGCTAATTCCTAAACCAGTATAGAAAAGGCCCCTAACCTTGTCAAGGGGATTCACTGGTGACAACAAAGTAACCACTGGCCTCAATCACTGCCTTGCCTGGAGAACTAGAGGCAGATAACATACCGCTGTGCCCGCAGTGGCAAATCCATCCGCCAAGGGGTAGCCCACCAGCTGGGTAGCGTAAACCTATGGCCTCAGTAGCGGCGCTATTTCGAGGCCTTATGCAGACCCCTCCTGACTACCCATAACCTCGCTTCGGGAAGACCACACCCATAGTCAATGCCCCAATCCATTAAAGAAAGGGCCCAGGATGCGGGTCAGCCATCTCTAATTTGTCCATGCCTTTGGCCTCGAAGCTGATAACAGAGACGTAGGAAGACCAACGCCTCTCTGGCGGAAGCCTTTGAACGACCATGCAGGCGTTCCACAAAGGTGATTGGGATTTCCCTTACCCGAGCATCGCCACTCTTTGCCAGAATCTCCAGCAACAGTTTAAATCCTTTTGGGCTCAACGTGGGCAGCAGAGCCTCCATACGCCCTCTCCTAAAGGCACCAAACCCGGAGGTTAAGTCTCGCACCTGTAGCCCCACAATCAAGCGTCCCAATGCAGACGCTCCCCGGCTTGCAACCCGCCTTAACAACGGCCAGTTGACCACCCCTCCACCTGGTATATACCGAGAGCCGATTACGATATCGGCCTCTGAGAGAGCGTCTAGTAGATTAGGAAGGTCCTCCGGGCGATGAGAAAGATCGGCGTCCATCATGACCCAGTAGTCTCCACTAGCCATGGCAAATCCCGTGGTTACAGCACTCCCCAATCCCAACTTCCCTGACCGTTGGATCAGCTTTATCCGAGTGTCTTCCGCAGCAAGCTGGCGTACAACTTCCTGAGTACCATCGGGGCTATTGTCGTCAACTATGATAATCTCGTAGTCCCATTTAGGCTCCAGGGCCCCACGAATGCCCTCGATAAGAGGGATAACGTTGTCTCGTTCGTTATACGTGGGTACAATTATAGAGACTATTTCGTCCATCTCAGGCATCTTGCATTACTCCCAGACCCTACGGCAGTCCGAAAGGCGAAAGCGGTTTCTGGCGACACAGGAACAAACCGCCTCTCCCGATATATTCATGCCAGAGAACCAGAATATGTGTGCCAAAGGAATCAGTGGTAGCAACCTCAACGCCATCATCCTGAAGGCGTGAAACACCTCGCTAAGACGGCTCTGGCTGGCATCAAGATAGGCAGCCCTGGACAGGACATTCCACGGCAAACCCTGCGGCAGACACTCCAAGGTCTTATAGGGAATCCCCGCTATGTAATGGGAGAGGTCCATCCTAAAGAACCAACGGTTCATTATATCGCAGAAACTACTGTTCCCATCGCCATAGAGAATCCACCGGCGCTCGTCCCAAACGTTTCTCAAATCGCTGCTCCCCATGAGCATCAACCATTTATAGTATAACCCCTGGAGGAAATTTCCCTGAGGGGCCGCCAGACGAGTTCTGCACCATATTTGGCTACCAATGCATTGGTTGAAATATTCTTGGCATTTTGGGAAGGACAGCAGAGTGCTTCACTACCTTACTAAGCTCCTCCACCGACTCAAGGGCCAGTATACCAGCCACGCCCTGGCCTTTATCGTCTTCTCAGGCACAGGGCCATAGGAACGGCTGTCGGTGCTCATATCCATCGCATCCCCTAACAGAAACCACTCATCTTGCTCAAGAATCCACAGCCCATACCCCTCAGAATCCATCTCTTCTGGCGGAGGCGCCACCTCCAGCGGCACTCCGTTAACCTTCACCACTCCCCAACTGATCTGGACAGTGTCCCCTGGGACACCCACAACCCGCTTAATCACGGCCTTATTGCCCTCCAGCAGCCCGCGAGCCAGTATCACGTCCCCCATGATCGGACTGCGCCATACATAGGCCAGACGGTCAAAAAGCACGTACTCTCCGGAAATCAGAGTCGGATACATGCTCCAACCAGTAATCACCACTCGGGCAGATGTAGCTAATACAACCGCCCGATATAGTAACCTCAGCATCCCGCGCAAAGGTATCCCCCTAAGTCATGAGAATTCCTTCAACCCTCCTGAGCATACCAGACCCGTTAGTATAATGGGATTGTACAAGCCCACTTCCCCCTTGGCAGCAAACGTCTATTGCTT
Organism: SAR202 cluster bacterium AC-647-N09_OGT_505m; assembly: GCA_009391225.1. The sequence continues at coordinate 4,305 of VEXC01000026.1, read as the reverse complement.
TAGACTGTTAGTGAGCCAAAAGCCATTTCTGCTTAGGAGGTACCACATGTCTCTACTTAGACAAGCTCTCAGTGCAATAACCAGGGCATTCCCGACAGAAAGAGCCTACGCCCACTGCGATATTCCCTGTGGAATCTACGACCCTATTACCGCCAAGATAGCAGCCCAGACCGTGCAGAAGATGGTGATGCGAATCCAAGCGCTTCAGACTCCTAGCGCTAGCGATAGCGCCGATGCTTGGGCCACCTACGAGAACACGCTAGGTCGGTATGTAGCAGTCAAAGAGGAACACGCCCAGCTCTGCAAGAAAGAGCTCTCGATTCTGTGGGGCGACTATTTCAGGCCTGAGCACCTGGAAAAGTACCCAGACCTGCACGATACCTTCTGGAAGGCGGCCAAACTCTGCGGTGCCAACAAGCAAAGGGTTGACCTGGATGCTTCCAAGGACTTGGTGGCCACCGTAGACAAGGTGGCCGAGATTTTCTGGGGCACGAAGAACACCGCTTGGCAAGACACAGTGGCCGACGTACGCTTTGGGACATAGCAACCCATTTTCCAAGATATTCTAAAGTGCGGTTATCAGGACAATGGACAGGCGCCTACAGTATTGTGAGGTTCTTGTGCGCAATGGGCGCTGCACTATAGATGTATCCTGTGGTAACATGTGCCCATGAAATTCAGAGCCTTTGAGATAGAGGAACCAATCCCACAGTTGAGAAATCCTCATGCCTTTGCCACGCTACGCCCCTGGGTGGATGTGGGAAGCGTGGGCCGCCTCACATTCCGCAGCCTCGAGCGCCACTTCCAAGCCAAGTACTTGGCCGAGCTCTCCAGGCCTGGCATCTTCTTCGATTTCACACGCTACCGCCCAACCATATACAACCTAGACGGTCAGCGTCAGGTAACCGTGCCCAACGTACAGATCAGGTACGCCAGGGGGCCTGGGGAAAACGACTTCGTCTTCCTCCACCTGCTGGAACCCCACATGAACGGCGAAGGCTACGTTCATTCTATAGTGAAGCTACTGGAGAAACTCGGCGTAAGGCGGTACTGCCTCCTTGGGGCCATGTACGATTTGGTTCCCCACACCCGGCCCATACTGGTAACGGGTACCGCCACTGGCGACCATACCTTGCAACAGGTGAGGAGCCTTGGCGTACATGCCAGCAGCTACGAGGGACCCACCAGCATTGGCTCCGTCGTCTCACTGGAAGCGACAAAACTGGGTATTGAGACCATGGGCTTGGTAGCCCACCTACCCCAGTATGCCCAGATGGAAGTAGACCACACCGGCCGTCTACGCCTCTTGGATCTGCTGTGCAAGCTATACAACTTTGAAATGGACCTGGAGAGGGTTCAGATGCGTGCCAGACAGCAAAACGAGGAAATATCCTCTGCCATGAATCGTAGCCCTGAAGTAAAAGGCTTGGTGGAGCAACTGGAACGCCAGTACGAAGATAGGATGAGGAGACTGGAGGAGGGCAGGCAGGAGGATGACCCTGAGCTCTCTCCCGAGGTTCAGAGCTTCCTAGATCAGCTGGGAGAGCAGTTCAGCCAGAACTGATTGGCTTGTACCTGGAGTCCTTCACCGGTCCGTCATTTTGAGCCCTGCAAGAAGCCCTTGAGGTGGAAGTAATCAAGGGCTTTCTCAACCAACGGTACAGGCACTTGTTGGTCGAGCAGGCCACGGTGCTAAACCCATTGGGTTTGCCAATCCTGACTCCCACAGATTTCACCCAGGACGTGATTAATACTCCTTCATCAGTTTCAGTCGTAGGGTCAGGTTTCTCCTCACGAAGCTATCGGCAGAGTGAATGCTGATTGTGAGCCCTATGCTCATACAGGAAATTCAGTTCTGCCAGCCATAGGGTCCGCTTGGTCAAAACAGATTCATTTCTCCTGTACCTTCCCAATTGGCAATAGATGCGCTAGTGGGATGAGAACCAATTGGGATGGCCTACTACACTACTACAGCACATGCCCCTATGAGGGGTATGTGCTTCGACTGAACGAGCCGGGGCCAGACGTCCTGGAACAATACCACGTGTTCCGAGCATCCAAACAGGGACTTCGTCGCCTTCTGGGAGCAATCAATTGATTGCTCCCAGAAGGCTGGTTTCTCGAGGGCATCTGGAACAGCTACTCGGATGAGGTACTCTCCAAAGGTGGCGTCTCCGCATTCGAAAGGCACAAGGCCCTCTACGAAGAAGACCTGAGTAGTCTGCACTGGACCATACCCCAAGCACCACGCCATACCATAGATATCTCGTGAGAACGCATGGGCTACAGCATACATCTTGAACCAGAGACTTCATTGCGGGTGCTTGGCGTGGAAGGCTCTACCTGTCCCCGCAACGACGGAAACATGACCACAGTCCTGGCAAACGGACACCTCACAAACTACTGACCGCCAGTGCCAGCCCAGAGTGCTACTGAGGAATCGAGCTTTCCGCTCTACCCCAAGATACCCCTGATACCCCTTGGTATCTTGCCGAGGGACATCTGCTTCATCATCTTCTGCATCTGGCGGAACTGGTTGAGAAGCTGATTCACCTGCTGAGGTGTGGTACCACTGCCCTTAGCAATACGTCGCCGCCGGCTGCCGTTGAGGATGTCTGGGCTGCGCCGTTCCTTGGGTGTCATAGAGTACACTATCGCCTCTAGGGTTTTCAGGTGTTTTCCATCCAATTCTTCCGGCGAAATCCGCCGCGACAACGAAGAGAAGCCGGGTATCATCTCCATAACCTGGCTAAGAGGTCCCATGCGGTTCAATTGGTGCAGTTGCTCCAGAAAGTCCTCCAAGTCGAAAGTCGCCTTGCGAATCTTGCGTTCCATCTCCTTAGCTCGCTCTTGGTCCATGGACTCCTGTGCCTTCTCTACCAAGGTGAGAACGTCGCCCATGCCCAAGATACGAGATGCCAGGCGATCTGGATGGAATGTCTCCAGTGCCTCAGCTCGTTCCCCTGTGCCAATGAATTTTACTGGTAGTCCCGTCACTTGGGTAATAGAGAGCGCCGCCCCTCCACGGGCGTCGCCGTCCAGCTTGGTCATAATGAGGCCTGTCAGCCCAATTCTTTCATGAAAGCTCTCGGCCGAAGTGACGGCATCCTGGCCTGTCATAGCATCCACCACCAGGAGAATCTCCGCGGGCGATGTGGCCTTCTTGACCTCCTCAAGCTCCTCCATCATCTCCTCGTCTATGTGCAGTCGCCCGCCGGTATCCAGGATAACCCACGCGGCCCCGATGTCCTTCCCCTTCTGAACCCCCTGGCGACATACCTCCAGTACATTGGAGCCAAATCCTTCGCTGTACACAGACACATCCAGTTGCTTGCCAAGAGTCTCCAATTGCTCCACAGCACCAGGGCGTCGAAGATCTCCTGCCACCAGCAATGTTCTATGCCCTGCTCTCTTAAGATGGAGGGCCAGCTTGGCTGCTGTGGTGGTCTTCCCAGATCCCTGGAGACCAGCGAGCATCAGGACCGTGGGGGCCTGGTCAGCGCCGATTAGCTTCGGGGAATCGCCGCCCAGGATAGCTATCAACTCGTCGTGGACTATCTTAACTATCTGCTGACCGGGGCTGATGCTCTGCAACACCTGGCTGCCGACGGCTCTCTCCCGAACTTTTTGAACGAAGTCCCGAGCCACGCGGAAGTTGACGTCAGCCTCCAGCAGGGCCAAGCGAACTTCTCTGAGACCATCGTCGACCTCCTTCTCCGTGAGGCGGCCTTTACCAGAGAGGCGATTGAAGACTACGTTGAGTTTTTCGGAAAGGGCTTCAAACATGATAGGTCTGCATATCTATTGTAAGGAAAAATTGACCCTTCTCCAAGGCTTACGCTATGGCGTTCGCCTTTCGTCGTGAGCAATCTATAACGAGGCGCTTAATAACTCCCTTCGACAATCCCTTTGGATTCCTGCATGGCCAGGAGAGGTGGGTTGAGTTTAATCGACCACCCTCAGGGCCACAACAAGGGGATTTCTCACCTCTGCACTCCCAATTCTTGACCACCTTACTAAATCATGAGATGCAAGTTATCAACTAGATTCCGAAGGTTTCTGAAAGGCCTTTATCGTCGTAGCTTCCTCACAACCACTAGCATTGCAAGAACTCAAACAGCAAGGAAAGCCAGAAGAATAATACCCAAGAACAGTTCTGCAGGCCATACATACACACATACCTTGTATTTCCTCCTCACGTCACTCCAGGAAATGGCATTGCCTACAAATCCATCTTTACCACACCATACTCTAGTGTAATCCCTCCAACTTACCCTTGAGGTAGTCTATAGGTGACACAGGTGA
>VEXC01000025.1 GCA_009391225.1 SAR202 cluster bacterium AC-647-N09_OGT_505m | reverse complement strand
TTCACATGAACACCCCAATCACAAAGAGGCTTCAATATAACTTCTTCATATGAGACAACATATCCTCTTCGGTAACACATTCTATTGATACAATATGCCGCATAGGGAAATTCAACATTGACTCCCCCAGCCCTAAAGTTACAATGTTACTGTCCTTGGAGTGGTGAAGTTACCTTGGTTGACGAGCATATAAGGTGCACTTCGGTATGATTAGGAGTACGGTTGTCGAAAAAGAACGTCGATGCAGGATAAATAGACCGCTATCTTGGAAACTGAGGGTATAACTAGAAGGCAGCGCATTACTCTGCTGATTGTGACTGTGGCTGGGCATGGCCTGAAGCATGTGTTCAACTCCGCCTTCTTCATATTGCTTCCGGAGATTAAGCTAGGCCTTGGGCTCAGCAATACCCAGGTGGGTGCTCTATCCACTTTCCGTGGCATTGCGGGTGGATTCGCAAACGTCCCAGCGGGTTTCATGGGTGACCTATATGGTGCGAGGCGGGCTGAGATTCTCGGCCTTTCCATTTTCCTAGTGTCCGTTTTTGCCTTTGCCCTTGGAATTGCGACAGCTTTCTGGATGGCGGTCGTAGCCGCCTCTCTCTTCAGCATTGCCATAACCTTCTGGCACCCCTCGGCAATAGCGTCCATTTCCAGGGAGTTCTCCTCTCGCAGGGGGTTTGCTATTGCCCTTCATGGTACTGGTGGCAGTATGGGTGAGACCGTAGGGCCTATACTAGTCGGATTCCTCATAGTACTCGTCGGCTGGCGCGTGGTTCTTCAGATGAGCCTTGTACCAGGCCTGCTGTTTGGTCTAGCAATTTGGGCCCTCCTACGGACCGTTCCAACAGGCAAGTCCTCTGATTCCAGCCTGTCGGAATACCTGGGCTCCGTGGCAGGCCTTCTTCGGAACGGCAGACTTCTTCTGGTGCTCCTGTTTGCCGCGGGGTTTGTAGGTGGACAAAGCACCATTCTCACCTTTCTGCCCATTTACCTTGATGAGAGCCTGAGAGCTTCTACTGTCACCATAGGCGTCTATCTCTCGCTTGCCCAGGTCGGTGGAATCGTGTCACAGCCGTTGATGGGCTATGCCTCGGATCGTCTGGGGCGTAAGTTGATTCTTGCTCCGAGTCTGGCGGTTCTGGGGCTGTCCTTTATAGGACTTATAATAGCGCCGGCGGGCTGGGTTTTTGGGTTGGTGGTGCTAGCCATGGGGGCCTTCCTGTTTCCACTGATGGTCATCCTTCTGGCTGCGGCGATGGACCTAGTAGCAACAGGAGCACAGGCGGCCACTGTATCCCTAGTATTCGGCGCGGCGATAGTGGTATCGGCCTTCGCACCAGCTCTAGCGGGTGTGCTGGCCGATTCAATTGGCACAGAGGCGGCATTCATATTGGGTGCGGGGCTTGTGCTGGCAACGTCATTGCTGTCGGCGATTACCCGTTGGGGTCCACTGGCGGTTCCCTCAGCCCGCTAGCCGAGATTCTGCGTGCCAGCCTAGACTGCGGGCTCCAGCAGGGCAGAAACGCTGCCCAGGTCATCTATGCCGTATATGTACTCCAATAGATACCGACAGATGTATGGCGTTAGTGGCTTTGGCTCTACAGAAAAATAGTAGTGTATTCCATGCCTGTCGGGGGTTGTCGGAAGCGATTTCTACTATGAGGTTGTTTGGACGTACCCGCGTCTGGCGTCCTGCTTGGCCAGGAATCCCATAATTAGGCTTCTGAGTATGGCAGGGGCTTCACTGGTCACGCTGTGGCCCACACCGTACAGGATGGCCAATTCTGAGTTGGGTAGGTCCTGGGCCGTTTGCTGGGCAGCGGCTGGAGTGAATGGTGGGCCTACATCATCGGCCCCGTTGACAATGAGAATCGGCAGGCTCAGGTGGCCTACCTGCCCCTGTCGGCTAGGGAAAGTTACAGGAAACCGCTCGTTGGGCTTGTAGCCAGCGGTGGTTCCGGCAAAAAGCATGGCTGCCTCCACCAATGCTGGGTATGCCAAGGTGAACTCTAGGGTCAACAGTGCGCCGAGAGAACTACCTCCTAGGTAGCCTCGCTGGATGCCCAGATGGCGCAATAGCTGATACAGGTCCTCAACCCACATGGCCGGGGTATCGGCATTTGGGGTCTTGCTAGACTGGCCGCAGTTCCGGCGATCGTAGACAATAACTCGGTACTTCTGGGAGAAGAATTGAATGCTCTCTTGCCATACAGAGAGGTCGGAGTAGCCACCGTGAGAGAGAATCAGAGGAAATCCGGAACCGCGCTCCTCGTAGTAAAGCTGGATACTGTTGACTTCGGCGAAGGCCACCATACACCTCCTGGATTGCTGTTAGTGAGAAACTCCCCTCCCCAACCATGGCATTCCTGTTGGTTATCTGACGTGGGGAGCGTAGTCCATTCCAATGTGTCCAAGGGCCTTCATTCGGTCGTACTCCTCCTCCGAGAGTCCCAGCACATCGCGGTATACGTAGTCGTTGTCCTCGCCCAGCCTCACCGATGGCTTACGCACCTCGAAAGGTATCTTGGACATCTTGAAAGTGGTACTGGGATAAAGATAGGTTCCGACTTCAGGGGCTGTGATGGAGACGAAGAAGTCTCGCTCCTTCAGGTGCGGATCATTGAATACGTGAATCTCGTGCATCAGAGGCCCAGCGGCGATGCCATCCTTCTGTAGGCGATGGAATAGGGCGATAGGGTCTTGATTTGCCGTCCATTCGCCAATGGTCTGGTCTACCTCAGCATGGTATGTCAGAAGCCCCGCCATGTCACTAAATCTCTTATCCTCCAGCAGCAACTTCTTTCCCATTATGCGACAGAGAGTATGCCAGTCCTCAATTTTTCCAATGGAGATAGCAATCCATTCGTCGTCCCCTGAGCAGGGGTAGGCTCCCTGTACCATCAGCCCTAGGTGGTCTCGGTTGCCGGGAGATGATGCCACCCGTTCGTTGATGGCGTAGTCCATGAAGAACTCTCCTAGGTGTGGCATGAAATTCTCCCCCAAGGAGATGTCTATGAACATACCCTTACCCGTCTTCTCACGTTGTTTTATGGCCATCAGCGCCGCCAAGGCTACAGTAACGCCGGAGGAGGCGTCTGTAGCGACAGAGCCGGGGACTCCTTCCGGGCCCATGCCAGGGTAGCCCGTGACCGAGGCATGGCCAACCGCGGTTTCAAATTGGCTACCGATGCCTCGATAGTAGTTCCATGGCCCGGTCTGGCCGAAGCCGCAAACGGAGATCATGATTAGCCGTGGATTCCACTGGCTTACTACTTCATAAGATACGCCCAGACGTGCCATGGAGCCTGCGGCGTTGTTCTCGATGAATATATCGCTCATCTCCACCAAACGGCGGAAGACCTCCTTTCCCTCGTCGGTGCCCAGTTCCGCTGTCATGCCGTACTTGTTGCGGCTGTGGGCATTGAAGTTGGCGGCCCTGTTCCAGGGCCGCTCTCCAGGGTCCCGATTGGGGTATGGAGAGCTGGTGGCGGTGGCTTGGGATTCCTTGCTGGGACGGGCAAAAGCCCCACGACTAGTCGCGGGAAGGTGGTTGAGGGTCTCCACCCGTATCACCTCGGCTCCCATATCCGCTAGGAACATGGTCCCGTAGGGGCCTGCGAAGATGACCGTCATGTCTATGATCCGCACGCCATCAAGGGGGAGTTGTGCCTTTCCAGTCATCTGTCCCTTTTCAGTGCCATCAGTGCCCACAAAACTCCCAGATAAGCTATGGTCGCTGCCCTCAGGCCCAGAGGGTATCCCCGTATGCAAGAAGCCCAACTCACTTTCCAGGATTTCCCGGTTGTGTTGACCCAGCGTCGGAGCTGGTCTGCGAATCTTCCACCAACTATCATTGGTGAATATCGGGGACCCAGGATAGCGGAACCTCCCGGCTATCGGGTGATCTATCTCGACAAAATACTTCCGGGAGTCCAGTTGGGGATTATTGTCCATCACCGCGTCAATGTTGTTGCTTGCCGAGATTAGCAGCCCGTGGGCTTGGCACTGCTCCACCACCTGTTGTTTCGTCCTCTCCATCAACCATGGCAGCCAGATGGCTCGCTCGAACTCTGTTTTTCCCTCCATGCTTTGCTGCCCCATGGGGGGTGCGAATCGTGGGTCATCGAGTAGCTCAGGCATTTCAAGGGCGGCTACTGTCAAGGGCCACCTCTGGCCTCCACCTGACACCGAGATAGAGCCGTCCTTGCAAGGATAATGCCCCGTTGGGTAACCCCCTCGGGTTTCAGGACCTCGGCGCCTTCCACGCTCGCCGTTGTATTGATAGTTCACCAGGCTGGACAGGCGACCATTTATGGAGCCCATCTGGGTCTCGAATATAGAGATGTCTACGTGCTGCCCTCCGATATCCCCATGCTCACGAGCGTGCGAGGCGAATAGAGTGGCCATGGCCGCGTTGTTCCCAGCCTGGTACTGCACGTGGTTGCCGCCCAGCTTCAGGGGATACAGGTCCGGGAGACCCGACGCGCTCATTCTTCCGCCCATGCCGTAGAGGGTTATCTCAGAGGCTTTGTAGTCCCTGTAGGGGCCGGTCTGGCCGAAGTTTGAGACCGAGGTCATAACCAGATTTGGGTTGATCTTCGACAGGGTGTCGTAGTCCAGACCCAGACCTGCCATCACCCCGGGCTTGAAGCTCTCCACCAGGATGTCCGCATCCTTGGCCAGCTTCTTCAGTGCCTCTTTACCTTCCGCAGTCTTCAGGTCCAGGGTGATACCGCGCTTGTTGGTGTTCAGGTGCATGAAGAGGCCGCTCTTCTCAGGGTGGGAGATATCACCTGGGAATGGTCCAAGTTTGCGAGCATAGTCCCCTGAGCCGGGTCGTTCCACCTTGATTACGTCGGCACCGAAGTCGGCCAGGAGCTTGGTGCAGTAAGGTCCAGCGATACCGTGGCTCAGGTCAATGACACGAAGATTGGAGAGGGGCTGCGCCTCCGAGTGCTGTGCCATGAGTTCCCTCCTGCTCAACAGTTTTTAGTAGGATGCCCCATTGAGCGAAATCTTCCTAGAGCCATATTAGCCGTCCATTCCCATCAGCTGCCGATTTTGGCCTCCTCGGCACCCCACACCTCGGGTATCATCTGCTCCAAACCCAGATTGCGCAGGGTCTCTGGCAAGGGCTTCCCAGTCTCTCTGTCCCATCCGGCATTCTGGTAATACGCATTGACCATCGTCTCCCAGTTCTCCTTGGCGCTGGTACCAGCCGCGGGTCCATCCACAGGCGTAGACCAGTACCTCTCCGAGGGTCTCTCTTGGTCCACGGTTATTCCACATCGCAGGTTGAACAGCCGGAACATGGCGGCACACCTCTTCCAGAAGGCCATTGCCTCCTCCTTGGTGTAGTCCCATCCCGTCACTGCACTTAGAGCACTGCACACGAACTCGTGGTAGGTGTTGGCCGTGAATTTGCAGATACCCAGGGAGTCTATGAAGTGCAACCGTCCGACCATTGTTCCCAGGGTAGAACCCACTGCTTGTGGGTCAAAAGGGTCGTGACTTTGGGGCAGTCCGAATTCCTCAAGGTGTATCATGGCCTGGGTGTCAATTGTAGCCGTGCCACTCACGGATCCCTCCAGCATTTCCATCCACCGACTGCGATGGTCATGACTGCGAGGGCTCACACCCTTGTGGATGAAGATGGCGCAGTCGTAGGCTTCTCCTCCCACGTACTCTGCCGCATGCTGGACTCCTTCTGCCAGCACGTCTCCAAAGCCTTCCCTCCGTGCCAACATCTGTAGTAGCTGGTTAGCCGCCTCTACGTCGCCCCACTTCATCTCCAGGCCCCCCAGCTGTTCCTTGGTGATGTAACCCTTCTCGTAGCACTCCATGACCCAACCAGATACCCAGCCCCACTCGTTAACGTCCACTCCGGCCTTGTCCACCTGTGTGGCCAGCCACGATACCTCCACCGGGTCCACAACCCCTATCTGGGCTCCACACCCTGATAGGGTTTCTGCCTCCGGTTCGTCTATGAGGGTGCCTTTGTGGGGCCCTTCCGGCACCACCATCATGTGGCAATGGCCCTTCATTCCGCATGCGCTGCACTGGTGTCCACGATTTGGAAACGTCTCGCGGAACTTGAGAGGGGCGAACTCGTCAGCGCGTTCAGGAGCCGGGTAAATGTTAGTGGTATAGTTCTTCGTAGGAAGCATTCCAGATTGCCATCCGGCGGGGAAGCCCAGGGTGCCGTTGGTGTATGTATTTCCCTGCTTCAGGTCGTGTGCGATCATGTCTGCTACCTGGAATTGCCCACTGGGGTCGTGCACCTGGACGCCCTTGGTCCCTCGTGCTATGGCCACGCATTTGACGTTCTTCTTCCCCATCACCGCTCCGCAGCCGTTCTTGCTGGCCACGTGCCCGTAATCCCCTTCTATGATGGCGAAGCGCACCACATTCTCTCCCGCAGGGCCGATGCCGTACACGCTCATCTGGTGTCCACTCAGGCCGTATTCGGCCTGAAGGGTGTCCTGCGTCTCCCAAGTGTCTTGCCCAATGAGATGGGAGGCGTCCCTCAACTCGACCACGTCGTCGTTTATGTACACGTAGACCCATTTCTTGGCCTGCCCTTGGAGCACTAGTGCATCGTAGCCGCAGTACTTCAGGTTGGATCCAAAGAACCCCTGGGCGTTAGTCATCACAGCACCGTTGGTCATGGCACCTCGGGTGACCACGTTGAGGCTGCCTGTGCCCCACACCGGGGTCCCAGCCAGGGGCCCGGAACCCATGATCAGTCGATTCTCGGGGTGGTCCCATGTGACCTCCTCAGGCACCTCCTCCCACAGTATCTTGTATCCTATCCCTGCGGCACCCAGATAGTACCGGCACTCCTCAGCGGTCAACGTCTCCACCCACACCCTCTCAGTGGTGAGGTCTACTCTGAGAATTCTCCCCGTATATCCGCCCGGCAGTTGCTCTGTCATGGAATTGTTGTCTCCTTAGTCTGATTTGTCATATAGAGCTATCCACAATATCAGTTCGAATACGGCACTGACTCCTGGAACTGATAGAAGCCGTTTCAGAACAAGAGGTTTGCAACGGTGTTCCTCACAAAGGGTTGGAAAACCACAATCTTAAGATTCAGATAGGGTTGAAACATGGCTTCCATCATACACCTACCGCATGCTATTTTGAACCCCTGGAGGAACTGCCAGCCTACGGGTCAGTGTCAGAAGTATGGATGCCAGGGAATCAGAGGAACCTTTTCAATATTGTCCGCGTGTTGTAGCCGGTGTTGGTTTGGTGGAGATAGGGGGACTCGAACCCCCAACCTCGGCGTTGCGAACGCCGCGCTCTCCCAGTTGAGCTATATCCCCCGCTCACAGTGACGGTGACGCTGTTTGCATTTGGATTGTATCAGCGCACCTACTCGACTTCAATCTCGGACTAACTTACCCTACACCCAGGTGGCACCTCGGAACCACTCTAGAGTGTCCTCCAATCCATCTTCCAAGGAAAAGCGAGGCTCCCACCCTAGTTTCTGCCGAGCCTTGGTTATGTCCAGGTATATCTTGAATACCTCACCTGGCTTGGATGGCCCGTGAGAAGCTTCGCATGGATAGTCTGCAATCTTTTTCAACAACGAGTGGATTTGGTTGACCGAAGTACCCATACCCGTGCCGATGTTAAAGGCCTCCCCGCTTCCCATTGCCAGAGCCATGATACTGGCCCTTGCGACATCTTGAACGTAAAGGAAATCCCTCTCCTGTTCGCCACTGCCGTTTATTATCAAGGGTTTTCTCTGCAACATTGCCTGGGAGAAGATGGCCACTACTCCCGCCTCTCCAAACGGGTCCTGTTTGGGGCCGTAGACATTGCTCAAGCGCAGAACAGTGTAATCCAGTCCGTAAGACTGTCGGTACACGTTCAGGTAGTTTTCCACTGCATGTTTGGATACTCCATAAGGGGACAGGGGATGTATGGGATGGGTCTCTTCGCAGGGCAGGTGCAAGGGTTCGCCGTAGATGGCGCCTCCGCTGGAGGTATAGACCACCTTCTTGACTCCGTATCGTACACAGTTTTGGAGAAGATTGAGGGAGCCACGAACGTTGATGTCAGCGTCCACTAAAGGGTCGCTCATGGATAGCTGTACGCTGATTTGGGCCGCGTAGTGGCAGACCAAGTCTGGTCTTTCTTCACGGAATACGTCCTCCAGGGCTGGAGTGGTTATGTCCGTCTGATACAGTGGGATGTCCGGGGGCAGGTGAGATGGATGTCCTGATCTTAAGTTGTCCACTACCACCACCTGGTGTCCAAGGTCCAGTAGCTGATTTACTACGTGTGACCCTATGAATCCCGCGCCCCCGGTGACCAAAACCTTTGTAGGTGTCATATAGTTTGTCTCATTAGACCCTTGATAGCCTTGGGTGCCAACGCCGAAGTGGAGGATTGGCTTGTGGTTTGTTGATTTTTGTTGATTAAGGAGAAATGTTCCTGGATTTAGATTTGGGGTTGAGAATGGCACATGTTTTGATTGAATGGCTGGGCATGCTCATTCCACAGGTTCTGCACTCACATGTTCATGTTGCTGCATTGCAATGCACTGACGAATCGAGAGTTCCGGTGGATTTGAAGTCTCGAACCTTCACGGCCATGGCAGGGTGAGGATGTAACGTGAAGAAGGGGAGACGAGGCGAGCAGTATATTACCACTATATATACCAAAGACCCAGTGTTACGTCAATATGAATGGGTTACCGAAGCCTCATTGTGGTGGGGCTGTTCAGGCAAGCTCCGGAGGTGTTTCGTAGTTTAATTGATTTTGGTCAGGAGTCTGGTATGGTTTGGGCCGTCGCTGGGCTATGCTGAAGCCCCTCAACTCTCCTTGCTTAGCGGAGCGCTAGTCAGAAGCGGTTGATTAGGCGTAGGACTGAGTTCCATCTAGTCCCGGAGGTTATATACGAACTCAGACAGGAAGTTCTGCGGCCGCTCGGACCCTCTATTGAGCATCCCGATGGACGTCTTACTGTGGTGACCAATTACCCTAGTGGACTTGGCCAATATTCTCTTCTTCTGTAGCGCTGTAGCGCGTTCACGTATTCTGGTTTGGCAACTTTTATTATGAGTCAATTCGCACACTTGACGAAGGCGTTAGTTTGTAGTAGTCTTTCCTCGAATATCGCCTGTCTGAACACAGGGATGGTATGGGTGTGTACGTGAAAGGCATTGCGGTGTGGGTGTCTTAAAGGCGAGCTGGTAATAGTAGATACGGGAATCAGGAGGACACCATGCTAGTTTCCAAATCGGCGCGGGCGGGTTTGCGAGTTCTCTTAATATCTAGCACTCTCTCAGTTATTGTTGCAGCATACTCCGTTGTCTGGGCTTCTCCATCACAGCAGGGTATTGTTGCAGGTACTGCTAGCACTATGACCTACGCTGGCGGTATGGTGACGGTGGACGTTCCTGCCGCGGCTCCTGTGGAGGCAGGTACCCTCAGCTATGTGCCAATGGCAGCGGAAGACGCGCCGGCAGCCGCACCTGCGGGGACGGCCTTCGCGAGCACTCTTTTCGAGCTCTCGGTTCTGGACGCTAATAGTGACCCGATTGTGGACTATAGCTTGGGCGCTTCTATAACCATTTCTGTGAAATATACAGACGATGACCTCCAGGCGGCGGATGGGAACCCCGGGAGGCTCATTCTTCAAAAGTATGACACGGTGCTCCAGGCGTGGACTGCTCTCAATACTGCTTTCGACCCTGCGACTGGGACTGTACGGACCCAGTCCAGCCGCTTGGGCTTCTTCGCCCTGATTGGCCAAGAGCTACCTCCCACACCTACTCCCACAGCAACAGCCACGCTGTTGCCTGGGGTGGCTACTTCTACGCCTACCGCCGAGCCTCCCACACCAACAGCTGAGCCAACGGCCACATTACTTCCGCCAGCGCCTGGGGACGTTACACCGGGGTCTGGTATGCTCATAGGGCTGCTGGTTCTTGCCTTTGTTCTCATCGCCTCGGGTGGTTACTACCTGCGGCAGAGCAAGCAGAGCTAGGCCTCTGAAATAGGATTAGCGGTGTGATGCCGAAGGTGGTTTCTGCAAACCCCGGTTGGCATCACCATGTGACGGCCATGGCTTTGATTCGGGGGCTTCCCCCAAGGTTTCTTGTAGCCCTATCCCTATTTCTTGGGGCCACGACCCTATACCTCTTCACCCTGGCGCCATCCATCACTCAGCAACATTTTGGTGTGGACAGCGGTGAGCTAACGGCCACAGCATATACCTTGGGTGTGGCCCACCCACCAGGGTATCCTACGTTTCTTCTCCTGGCAAAAACCTTTTCCCTGGTGATTCCCTGGGGTGACGTAGCCCACCGTGTCAACGTGTTCTCGGCCCTCAGTGGTGCGGCATCTGTTGTTCTCGTGTATTACATATCCCATCTGCTTATAGTGAGGACATTCAGGGTTTCTGGAGCTAGATTATCTAGGGCCTCGGCTGCCGCTGCAGTCGCCGCCGCGTCCTTCGCATTCTCCCCTCTTTTCTGGTCCCAGTCTGTAATAGCGGAGGTATATTCTCTGAATGCCCTTTTCACAGCTGGTATCATGCTTCTGGTTCTGCGATGGATGAGAGGTTGCTGGCCCATTATTGTGGCTGGTCTCCTCATGGGCTTGGGGCTGGGGAATCACCTGACCTTGGTCTTTGTCGCCCTCCCATTCACCTATGTGATGGTGTTGCACAGGAAAGAGCTTACCCCAATGCTCATTGCCAAGCTTCTGGGGGTATTTATGTTGGGGCTGTCTGTGTATATTTACCTGCCGGTCCGTGCGTCTGCAAATCCCCCAATAAGCTGGGGAAATGCCGCAATTCTGGAGGGATTTCTGTGGACAGTATCAGCGTCTACCTACCGTGGATTGGTCTTTGGCCTTCCGTTGGCAGATTTGCCTGAACGATTGGTAGAATGGGCCTATGTGCTATTGAGGCAGTTCAACACCCTAGGGCTACTTATGGGCATTCTGGGTGTCTGGCGGTTAAGAGTGAGCAAATTGCCCATGCTGGTATTTACTGTGCTTCTATTCCTGCCTTCCATTGCCTACTCCGTTACGTACAAAACCAATGATGCCCAGGTATATCTGATACCTGCGTTCATGGTTTTTGCCCTTTGGATAGGTGTGGGCCTCTACTGGCTTGTTAACCTGGCTGTAGAAACCTTTACTCTTAGGCTGAGGCTATTCGCATCGTTGCCTGTGGTCCTTTTCCTCGCCGCTTTTTTGGTGATTCCCGGGCTACAAGTGCTACTGAGCTACGGTGACATTGGTCTC
>VEXC01000024.1 GCA_009391225.1 SAR202 cluster bacterium AC-647-N09_OGT_505m | reverse complement strand
GTGGGTAATATAGGGCTATATTACGTTAGCTATCGCTTGTCGCAACTCGGTTGGAATGTTATGCCTACGGCAAGGAATGCTAAGGGTATAGATTTGATAGCCTACAGTCTTGAGGGCCCTTCATATGTTGGAATCCAAGTAAAATCATTAAGTAAACGTAATGCGGTACCCCTTGGTACCAACCTAAATAAGATAACGGGGGATTATTGGGTGATAGTCTATAGAGTTGTTGACAATCCGGTTGCTTTCGTCATGACTCCTAATGAAGTAAAACAATTGGCTACTCGGACGGAGCGTTCAAATCGGGTCTCATATTGGCTAGAACCAAAGCATTATGACGTTGACCAATTCAGAGGCGTTTGGTGCCGCATAAAGGCCCAATAAAAAGATGAAAACCACTAGTTTCAGCTAGGAGGCAGATAAGTATGAAGAGTTACTACCGAGTGATTCTTGGAGAAGGAAACAAACATTTCCAAGAATGCCGTGACGGTTCATTTATCGGGACTGACTATGATATCCGCGAAGACCTGACTAACAAGTTGCCTGAACGGTTTGGGGCATTCAATAAAGAATTTATTCCAGTTTGGCTAGATGCCAATCCTGGCAAATCTAAGATCGCGGCCGGGCTCGCCTGCGGTACGCTATGGACTGTATCGAAGGGCATGCATGAGGGAGATATCGTTTTATGCCCAGACGGGAAGGGTATGTATCTAGTTGGGGAGCTAGTTGGAGGCTATACTCATCATCCTGAAGGAATTCTTTTGCACCGACGTTCCGTGCAGTGGTTTCCTCAAATGATCGCAAGAGCGGATATGTCTCGCGAGCTCCGTAATTCGACTGGATCAATCGGGACATCGAGCCAAGTTACAAAACATTCCGAAGAGATCGAGCGGTTACTAGGCGGTCAACTCCCCCCTGAACTCCTGGCAACAGACCACGATGTTGAAGACCCCGTGGTGTTCGCTCTTGAAAAGCATCTGGAGGACTTCCTAATCGCCAACTGGGAAGCTACAGCGTTAGGCAAAACCTACAATATCTATGAAATCGACGGCGAGTTAGTGGGGCGGCAATTCCAGACTGACACCGGCGTGATTGATATTCTAGGAATTCGGAAGGACAACAAAGAACTGCTTGTAGTTGAATTGAAAAAGGGTCGAGTCAGTGACGTCGTCGTCGGGCAAATTCAGCGATATATGGGTTACGTGTTGGATGAACTTGCCGAAAACGACCAAACGGTAAAAGGGATAATCATCGGGCTCGAGGATGATCTCAGGCTGCGCCGCGCGCTGAGAGTAACCCAGAACATTGAGTTCTATCGTTATGAAGTTGATTTCAAGATCATCAAAGTCGACGTTCAAGGAGAGGGTTAGTAAGTACTTCCCCCTGAATTCAGCCCGCGTGCGAGGGCTGTTTGAGACAATGGGCGACAAACCTAACGGCTAGGAGTCCCATGGGGGATTAGGTACAACGGGTGCAACGCAGAAGCGGCTGTTGGAAGGTTCTTACTGCAGTTTTTACTGCAACACCAGATGACACTGATTTACACTTTGGCAGAGAAGTGTGACTTGAGGCTGTGAGGGCCCTACGGAGCATTTGCGGTTTCGGATAGGTTAACATCAGGCACGAAACAACGCTTCAAGCGAGGGCATCCAGGATTCCATCGTGCCTTCCTTGTAGGCCCTCAACAGGTCACGGAGCATCTCTTCCACACAGGTATCTACTTGCTCCTGGTTCAGATGCTTAAACCTGTTGTCCTTGGTGAGTACCTTGACTGCCATGAAAAACATCGCAGTCGCGACTTTTTCTGATTCCCCGAACTCTCCAAGGAGTTGTTGGATCACTGGGGTTCTGGCCTCAAGATGAGGTGTCATGCTAGCGTCATGTCGCCCCTTCACATGCATATACCTCTTGTAGTCCGGTGCGACCGTGGCAAAGTCCTCACCATAGTCAATGCCAGAATCATCTTCGAGTAACCCCAATCTACGGGCAAAACGTTCTGCAGGTAACTCCAACATAAGATAGGCGTCCAGCACACCGCTTCGCATATTCTTGGTGTCCCTGATCAGTTCGACTTGGCGTTCCCGCCCACTGTAGAGGTTAGAGGTAAAGTAAAGCCATTCTGGGTCCTTAGCTTCGCCTTGAACACTTCCCCCTGCCTCAGGAACCCAACGCAGTTTACTCACCCATCTGGCTGTACGGACGGAGAGATGGTCTGCTGAAGGATCGGTGATGGCGAAACGCCATACCGCCAAGAGCGCGCCTGTAGCGTCGTCCGGGATGTTGTACCATTCCGACATACCGAGGCTCCAGGGACCTTCCAGATCGCTGACTCGCGGTATCCTATCCCTGATAGGGGAGAGCCGGTTCCGTATAGACCTCTCTCCGGGGAGAAGGGTAGGGTCTTCCTTCTTTTCCTTCAGTTTCTCGCGGACCTCTTCACGTACCTCTTTGGCTGTGGGAAATCTCTTGCTGGGACTGTTCTCCTTTAGCTCGATCGCCGCCTGAGAAATAATGTCCTCAATCCACTGGGGTATGTTAGGGCCTCTAACCGGCATCGCCCACCCCTTGCATCTCAGCCAATCTCATGGCCTCTTCCAGTATATCTGCTGCCGCCTCAGCTGCCTTTGACTGCACCTCAGGGAGTATATGTGTGTAGATCTGCAGGGTGAAAGCGACACTGGCGTGGCCGAGCATGCGGCTAACCTCTGACATGGGGGTACCCGCTAACAATTGGTCACTCGCGAATGTATGCCTCAGGTCATGGACCCGTGCTGGTGGGGCCTTGATACGCTGTAACGCCTCTTGCAAAGCTCTGTGGGCATTGTGCCCCAGTATGGGTTCTCCTAGGTGCCACGTGAAAACGAACCCCTCTTCATTGCTCCACGCTTCCCCAAGCCGCTCAGCCTCAGTTTCTTGGCGAATCTTGATTTCCTTGAAGACCTCGACTACTGGGGGTCTGATCTCCAACGCTCTGCGGGAACCAGTGGTTTTGGGAGTCCCTGTCATATACCCGCCATTCCTACGTTGAATAGTCTGTCGTATATGGATGCGGCCACCTCCTAGATCAACGTCTTCCCAGGTAAGGCCGAGGGCTTCACCACTTCGCATACCTGTTACCAGGAGTATCTTCCACAGTCCAGTCCACCGGTCATTAAGGGAGAACAGTTTTGCCTTTTCGTGCGTGGTGAGTACGCGTCCGGCCCGAAGCTCAACCCTCGGGGTCCAAGTCACACGAGCATAAGGTGATACAGGGATCAATCCCTGTATCACTGCATGGCGCAACGCCGTCCGCAGTACAGCAAAAGCCTGGCGACGGCTAGCCCCGGATAACCCCTTGTCCTTGAGTGTATTGTCCACCTGCCGTATGTGGGTCGGGGTCAACTTGTCCAACCGCACATCACCGATGATCGATGACACCCGCCGAACATTGAGTTCCCTGTTCTGCAAGGAAGATGGTTTCAACTCCGCAGCATTCCACCAGCTGGCCAGGTACTGGGTTAGAGTGAGTGGCTTGGTGAGGGTCAGTGTGTTCTCCTTGTTCCTTTGGCGGATCTCAGCCATTTTTCTAGAGACTTCCCCCTTGGTTTTCCCATAGACACCGATGCGTTTGTGAGTACCCGAAGTTAACTCCAGCCTTACCTTTGCTTCCCATCTCCCGTCTGGCCTGAGCCTGATGGTCCCTTCTCCCTGTGCTCTTCGTTCCATCTTGTAGCCTCCTCACGCCTCTGCTCAATTTGTGCCGATGTGCCGTATATGTTTATTCGACGTGCCAGTTATTCGTAGATAATTGTACCGTACTTGTACGGACGTAGCAATGCACAAGCGAAAAGGAGGAGAGATGTCGGATAAGATTCTGATAAGTGTCGACGAAGCTATGGCAGCACTAAGCCTAGGGAGAAGCAAGTTACTCGAGTTGACTTACAGTGGAGAGCTCCCATCGATAAAGGTCGGACGTCGTAGGTTATTTCCAGTGGATGGGCTTACGGCCTGGGCTAGTGGGGAAGCCGCAACGGTTGCCAGTGGGGGTAACAGTCCCCTGGGTGGTGGTAATGACCACCTCATTTGAGAAGATCAGAGATGCTCTGAGCTGTGGTGCCTATAGCTGCAGCTGTCGGCGAGGGGCAAATGTCCATTGCCCGTCGCACAGCGACTCGACTCCATCCCTCACTATCAAAGAGGTCGACGGCAAGGTGTTAGTCCACTGTAAGAGCGGTTGCTCCCAGGATGCAGTAATAGAGGGCCTGACTGAACATGGCCTCTGGCACTCTCCCTCCACTAACGGTCATGTGAGTGACAGGGTGACACCACCTTCAGGACTTACGGTGGGGGCACTAGCGAAAGCAAAGGGACTCCATATGGACGTGCTGAAGGAATGGGGTGTCCATGACATTGTGACAAAGGGGGTGACAAAGGTCGTGTTCCCCTACTTCGGAGTAGATGGAACCCCAACCAAGAACATCAGATATCGTACTGCGCTCGAGAAAGGCGTAAATGAGGACGATCGATTCAAGTGGGAAAAGGGAAGCAAGGCAATACTCTATGGCTTGCAAAAGTTACCCGAGATTGTTAAGCGAGGGTGGGGCATGTTCGTCGAGGGGGAATCAGATACGCTAACAGGGTGGATGTGGGACATACCGACACTAGGTATACCCGGCAAAGGTGTCTGGCAGCACGAATGGTTGGCAGGAACTGAAGTCATAGACTGGTACCTATGGGTGGAACCAGGGGCCAAAGACCTGGCGTTGAAGGTGTCTGCGTCTTTCCCTAATGTCGGGATAATATCAGCACCTCCTGGCATTAAGGACATCAACACGGCGTTGGTGATGAAAATGGATATCGCACAGCTCGTAGATAACCTGAGGGCCAAGAGCCAGAATATCAGCCAGTTCCTAGCAGATCAGGATACGGAGCTTCTGCAAAAGATACGGCCCGTCCTGGAGAGCGACGACCCTATCGAGTTGGTGAAGACTGCGATGAGGAGCGGTTACGGTGGGGATATCAACAAACCGCTAACCGTATATTTGGCTCTTACCTCTCGGCTCATCAAGCAGAGAAAGGGCACTATGCCGGTTCACCTTATAGTCTTGGGACCATCATCGGCCGGCAAGAACTACATGATTACTGCAGCTACAGACCTGCTACCCAAGATCGTTCCTGAGGAAGGTGTGCTAGACGGCTCGTGGTTCAGTATCCCAGCTGGAACCCCCAGGGCTCTGATCTATTACGATGGTCCTACAGAGCATCGTGCCGTCGTCTTTGGAGAAGCGGATAGCATCCCTGGGCTCGGGCAGAGTGGCCCTGGGGCAAGGCTAGACGCTGGCGAGGACAATCCTGCAGCGAGTGCCATCAGAAATATGTTGCAAGACAATGTCCTTGAATACCTTGTTGTTGTGACTCAGAAAGACGGCAAGCCTCCCAAGACATACACGATCAAGAAGGAGGGGCCAACCATGCTTGTGACGACAGCAATCAAGCCCCTCGGACACCAACTCATGACACGCCTATTCGCCTTGGATATTCCTGGCGACGACAATCAGATCAACGCCGCCCTAGACAAGATAGTCCAGAACCATAAACACGCCCCTTCTGATCCACCTGAGGCCCTAGTTGCCTACCAGCAATATCTGCAGGACAAGGCTCCTTGGGATGTCCTTGTTCCATTTCTTGCGCATATTCGGGATGGGTTGCCCCGGAAGAAGGTGGCTACCCGTGTTCTGAGAGATTTCCAGCAGACTATTAGCTTCATACAATCTGTAACGATTGCGCGGCACTTCCTCAGGCAGACAGACTCAGATGGTCGGCTGATCGCAGACATCGACGACTATGACACCACCTACGAGCTGCTGAACCCGATGTTTATCGAGACCGTAAGTGGCGTCACAGAGGCTGTCACGAATGTCGTGGCAGCGGTGGCTGCCCTCAAGGCGGGTGATCCCGGTGGTAAGGTCACCTACGCAGCTCTGGACCGGCAGCTGGGTGTTCACCGCCAGCAAATCACGAGAGAGGTCGAGAGGGCCGTATCCAGGGGATGGCTTATCGACAATGAAACTAAGCCTGGGAGTCCTAGGGACATTGAACTCGGGGAGACGATGCCCGACGACAAAGGGCTTCCCACACCGCAGTCTATCCGTGAGGCTCAACGTCACTCTGTCACATAAGTCACCGATAGTGAGGGTGAAGAGGTTTAGGTATTGGCGAGAATGTAACATCCCACAGACCAACCATTCATATTCTTTGAAGGTGATGATGGGACTGAAGATCTGTGGAAGGAGTAAAACAAGACCAACCCGAGACAAGTGGTGGTCAGACTGGTGGTCAGAACTGATGATTCGTGTGGTGAGTTGGCCCTTCATCTGGCCCGGTTGGGCCATATTCGTATCTGCAATTTGGCGGAGGGGGTGGGATTCGAACCCACGAACCCTTGCGAGTTAACGGTTTTCAAGACCGTCGCCATCGTCCTCTCGGCCACCCCTCCATGCCCTAGAATCGTATCTGAAATGAGTCAATTTGACCAGCCCAACTGGTTTCCCTTGCCCTTTATTGACCAACATTAGTGATTTCTAGGTCCTGATAGCAGCTTTGACGGGCGTTGTGCAACCTCTTCCTGAAGGCCTGGCAGGACGTGGCTATAGGTATCTAGTGAGATGCTTACGCTTCGGCAGCAACCTCAGTGCTGGTAGTAGCAGGAGTAGTGATATGAATCTAAAGTTCATATCACTACTCTAGATTCCCCAAAGTTTTCTTGAAATAGATGACTCGCTCCGTTTCCTTGAAACCAAGGCTGTAGTGCATCTCATGACTCACTATATTGTCAATTTCGGCATCAGAGGCAAGCTCTATGCATCCTTTTGACTGACCCCAACGTTCGACAGCCTCTAGCAGCCGCTTTGCGACTCCAACTCTCCGAAATTCGGGAATTACAAAAATACCTTCAAGGAAGGCGGCTGGCGAAGATTCACATCCATTCACGTAATCTCTACGCAAGGTGGTCTCTGCAAAACCAATCGGCTTTCCTTCAGGAGATAATGCGAGAAAAGCCGTGAATCGTGCTGGTTCTGCGACTAGGCTCTTTATCTCCGTTTGATGCTCAAGAAAATCCCGGCGAGGCCAGAGTTGTTTTCTCATCTCTATCCAGGAACCATTAGTTGGGTCTCTGATTTCTATAATGTCTACCATTAAAACTCCACTCCTCCATTATATCCTCCATTATAACCCGTCATGGTGATGTCGCTGCCCAGGAGCGGTTCTCTAAGGTGGGGGGCGTTCAGCTGCGAGGATGCTATTAAGACTCATAAGGCCGTTGTGAGGTATGTGTGAGATATAATGAGGCAATATATACCCTTCGGTGACACTTGCTATTGACGCAACGCGGTGCTTTGACCGACCTAGGTGATGTTGTTAGAATGCCCTCGTCTGTACTTTGAGTTCACCAGGGCTACTTGCCCCACTTACTTGGGATAAGTCCCACTTTAGGCATCTATGAAGGGAGTTGAAAATGGCAGAAACTGCACTTTCAAGTATCAAGGTGGTGGAACTCGGGGGAGTCATATCTGTGCCCTACTGCACCAAGCTCATGGCGGACATGGGGGCTGAGGTCATCAAAATAGAGGTGCCTGGCAACGGTGGTCCATCACGAAGCCACGGTCCATTCCCAGGGGATGATCCCAATCCGGAGCGGAGTCTTCTTTTTGCCTACATGAATACCAACAAGCTCGGAATCACTCTGGACGTCAAGAGTGTCCTAGGCAAAAAGATTTTCAAAGAACTGCTGCGTGAAGCAGACATATTGGTGGAGGGCAATCAACCGAAACTGATGGATGAATTGGGGCTGGACTATGAGACCCTCTCTGGAATCAATCCCAATCTCATAGTCACGTCCATCACTCCATTTGGGCAGACAGGCCCATACCGGGACTACAAGGCGACTGACCTGATCTCTTTTCAAATCGGAGGTGTGGCCTATGGTACCCCCGGAGAAGTAGAGGAACCAGACGATCACCCTCCCCTAAAGGGGCCGGGCCATCAGGGGGACATAATGGCTGGGATAACTGGGGCTTCGGCCAGCATGTGCGCCCTGATGGGTAGGAAGCTCACTGGCCGTGGTCAGCACGTGGATGTCTCGGAACAGGAGACCCTGATAAGAGCTATGGGTGGGGCCATCGTCTCCTACGTGAGCCGTGGGGAGATTCCCAACAGGGTTGCGGGAATAGGTCGCTCGGTGGGTACAAGGAAGCCTTTGCTGGCCAAGGACGGATACTTTTCATTGCAGCTCATATTCGACAACTTCTGGGAGTCCTTCAAGAACCTCATGGGTCGTCCAGAATGGATGGACTCGGAGAAATTCAATGAACGCCAGTCCAGGATTGATAATATGGAGACCGTACTCCTCTTTGTTGAAGAGTGGTCCAAGAACTACACTAGGGAAGAACTCTACCAGATACTCCAGGTGGAGAACCATCTGCCATTCCTTCCAGTGAACAGCATGGAGGATTTGTTCACCCATCCTCACGTCATAGAGCGTGGTATGCTCGTTGAGATGGATCATCCCCAAATAGGGAAATTCCAGGCTCCTGGCCCGCCGTATGACTTCTCAGGAACTCCCTGGAGAATAGCCAGCCCCGCTCCGACACTTGGTCAGCACAACAATGAGATAATCTGCGACAGGCTGGGGTATTCCAGAGAGGACCTGGTAAAGATGCGACAACGCAGTGTGATTTGAGAGATACAGGGCACTAATCGGGAATTGAGAGGAGAGATAATGAGCACGCTGCCGCTGGAGGGAATAAGGGTGGCCGATTTCACGCAGGTGGCCCAGGGACCCTATGCCACTTTGTTGCTGGCGCAGATGGGGGCCGAGGTCATAAAGATAGAGACGGAGAGCCGAAGCCAAGGTGATGCTCGTCAGGCGGCGGGATTTGCCAATCTCAACAGCAGCAAGAAGAGCTTGAGGCTGAACCTGAAGGATCCTAGGGGTATGGAGTTAGCGAGGGGTCTGGTGAAGATCAGCGACATGGCCATAGAGAACTTCGCAACCGGGGTCATGGAGCGGCTGGGGCTGGGCTATGAGGATCTGAAGAAAGTGAAACCTGACATAATCATGCTATCCAGCCAGCTCCTGGGACGCACCGGGCCTTTGAAGAATGCCATAGGCTTCTGGGCTGAGGTACAGAACTTCTCAGGACTGTCCCACTTTACCGGCTATAAGGACGGCAGACCGGGGCTGGTTGGGGCTATTTGGGCGGACCATCTTGCAGGAATGCTAGTTGTCTTCGCGGTGCTAACGGCCCTTCACCATCGCCAGGAGACTGGGGAGGGCCAGTACATCCAAGTTTCCATGGCCGATAACCTGGTAGCCGCTATCCCGGAGATGATTCTCGACTACTCCGTGAACGGACGGGACGAAGGCCCACAGGAGAACCGCGACTCATTCCTGGCACCACACGGCACATATAGGTGTCAGGGATTCGATAAGTGGGTGTCCATTGCAGCTACCAACGAAGAGGAGTGGAGCATCCTTTGCCAGGTCACGGGCCATCCGGAGTGGGCGGAGGATGAGCGTTTCGCTGACCCCGTGAACAGGTGGCGTAATCAAGGGGATCTTGACAAGCTCATCACGCAATGGACCCTGAACCACACCGACTACGAGGCTATGCACATCCTCCAGGAAGCGGGTGTGCCAGCGGGCCCCACTCTGGACGCAGAAGGGATGTTCAACGATCCACACCTGAACGAGCGAGGGTTCTATATACCCCTGGGTGAGAAGGAAGGCAAGCCCTACGTGCATGTGGCTCATCCCTGGCGTTCAAGCGACGTTCCGCAGCCATTCTACAAACTGGTGCCGGATTTGGGTGAGGACAACAACTACGTTTTGGGCGATCTCTTGGGCATATCGGAGATGGAGATTGATCGCTTGGCTCAGGATGGAGTGCTGAGCTGAGGCTATGGCCCTTCCAGTTTATCAACAGGCTGATATCCTGAGATCTCTCCCTCCCAGTGCGTCGTAGAGATAGGGGCTTTCTCTACGACTGTTGCTATGTTCCGCCTATTTGGGGTGCCGCTTAGACACTAGCATTCGCCTCACTCCGAATGAGTCATGATTGCGTGTTGTGCCAAGTTGCGTCAATAGGAAATGTTACCGAAGGGGATATGCTGCCTCATATGAAAGGACTATAGAAGTCTGATCGTGATGTGGGTGTTCAGGCAAGTTCCGGAGGGCGTTTCTGGGTCTGGTTGATTTGGGCTAGGAAATGGACAGGGTTGAGGGTGTCGTAGAGCTATGCCTGGGCCTCTCAACTCTTCTCGCTTAGCAGAGTGCTTGTCAGAAGCTGCTTATGCTTATCGTGTGTTACCCTGAGTTCTCCCATGCCCCAGTGGGATATCTACCAACTCAGGTATGAAGGTCTGGAGCCGTTTGGTGAACAGACGGTTAGTGGCGTCCAGCACCACTCTGAGGGCGCCTGTTACCTCGCGTCCGTAGCTCAGAGCTAATCCGGACCGCTGCCCTGACACTTGCTCGGGTCTTCTATTCAGAAGCCTGATGGACGTTTCACTGTGGTGGCCAGTCATATCGGTGGACGCGGCCAATATCCCTTTCTCCTCTCTCCTCCTGCACTTGCCCATGCCGCTCTTGTATCCCATTCTCCTACTTCTATTGCCAATCCCTATTATCACTCAATTCCCCCCATTGACAGTGGTTATGGCCAACGGTAGAATCTGGCCTAGTCAGCGAAAGATGGAGCGGCAGTGTAGCATGATTCACATCGGAATCAGCCCCTACATACTTAGTACCGGGGGATTTGTCCTCACTTGGCACGGGTTCTTTGCCTTTGTCGCCGTAGCGGTTGCTGTGTTACTGGTTGCTCGCTGGGCTCAGCGAGAGGGAATTGTAAGCGATGTGATTTACTCCACTGCTATATGGGCCATTGTGGCAGGTATGTTTGGAGCCAGGGTCACTCATGTGATAGACAGGTGGGACTTCTACAGCGAATCCCCAGGAGAGATTGTAGCCATATGGAGGGGAGGTATCGCACTGTATGGGGGAATCCTGGGTGGCTTCCTTGGGGGGGCCATATACGCTAGGTTCCAGGGCTATCCTATCGGCAGACTGGCGGACGTCACAGCGCCGGCTTTGCTGATAGCTCAGACCATTGGTAGGATTGGGGACATAATCAATGGGGAGCACCTGAGCAAGGTCACTGACCTTCCTTGGGGCTTTGTGTACACTCATCCCGACAGTCTCTCAGCTAGGGAGCACCTGTTGGCTGCCTCTCATCCAGTGATAGCGTACGAGATGATATGGAACATGATTGTGTTAGGAGTGATATGGTGGCTCTGGGGGCGCATCAAGCCCGATGGTATGATTTTTGCGTTGTACCTTGGCGCCTACTCCTTTGGACGGTTCCTCATCACCTTCCTGCGTGAGGACAAGATTTGGTTTGCTGGACTTCAGGAGGCGCACCTGATTGCCATCGTGATCATAGCGGTGACGGTTCCACTGCTGGCCTATCGCGGGCGCCTAGTGTCCAAGGGTGAGGAAAGCGGTCCCCCAGTGGGGATCTAGTAACCCAGAACGGGTAAAGGGCGCTAGCAATCTGCAATTATGCCGTGAACTGGCCTGCCGCCGGCCTGAAGTCCTCGATAATCATACGCAGAGTACCTGACCTACTCCACTGATCCATTCCCACTCTGTATACTATGTCCAACAGTTCCGATTCTTTGTGCCATGCATCTCCCTGGCCGAAGGCCATAGCGTTCCACAGCGCTCCCTCGTGCTTCAGCCGGAGTTTCAGATGCTGGCCCTGGGCTCCCAATCGAATGGCATCCACTACCTTCACACCCTTGGTAATAAAGACTGGTATGGGATTCCCTTCTCCATAGGGGGCCAAGTCCCGAAAGAATTGGAAGTTCTCTCCGGTGAGTGTGGCCAGGCGGACGTGGGCATCTATGTTGATGGTGGGTTGTAGGGATAGGTGAGCCAACTGTCGTCGCGCTATGGCTGGGAGCCGCTCACGAAGGGCTGGCAGGTTCTCCCTGGGTATGGTGAACCCCGCTGCTCTGGGGTGTCCCCCAAACTTGGTGAACAGGTCGTGGCACTCCTGTAGGGCAAAGGCCAAGTTGAACTCCGAAATGCTTCGTGCGCTTCCCCGTCCTACGTCGCCGTCCAGGGATACCACCACCGTCGGTCTATAGTGCTCATCCACCAACCTGCTGGCCAGCAGGCCCACTATCCCGGGTGTGAACTCCTCACCCCATAGAAGCAAT
>VEXC01000023.1 GCA_009391225.1 SAR202 cluster bacterium AC-647-N09_OGT_505m | reverse complement strand
CCTACCCGACGCTACACGCCTAGAGGGGTTTTCCATGGGGATACTGGTGGTCTTTCTCCTTGTAGTGGGACTGTATCCCAGGCCGTGGATGGAACTGATTAACAGTGGGGTAGCTCCTATCCTGGAGAGGGTGACGAGCCTGTAATGAATTTCCTACTGTTTGCACCGGAATTCACTCTCACTGCAGTGGCCTTTGGTGTACTGGGGGTAGACCTATTCCTGCCCAGAGATAAGAAGGGATACCTGCCAGCGTTGAGTCTGGTGGGATTGCTAGCGGTGTTTGTTCTCTCCTTGCGATACCTTTGGGGCAAGGACACGGACCTATACAATGGCCTCTTCCTGATAGATAACTTCTCCATCTTCTTCAAGGCCTTCTTCCTGGTGCTGGGAGCGCTGATAGTGCTCTCTTCGGTGGATTACGTGAAGAAGAACCTGAGCCATCCCGGAGAGTACTACGGTATACTAATGTTCTCCATCCTGGCCATGATGCTCATGGCCGCCTCAGGAGAATTGCTAACCGCGTACATCTCTCTGGAACTCCTGAGCTTCAGCCTGTACGTTCTTGTATGCTATGGTCAGCACGGCCTCAAACCCAGTGAGGCGGGTGTCAAGTACATTCTGCTTGGGGCCTTTGCCTCGGCGCTGCTTCTCTACGGAATCAGCCAGGTGTACGGGATGCTGGGCACCACCCGATTTGAGGAAATCCACGCTGCTCTCCTCCTAGATGGTACTCCTTTGAACCCCGCTGTACTGATGGGATTGGCCCTTATAGTGGCAGGCCTGGGCTTCAAGATTGCGGCTGTGCCATTCCACATGTGGGCCCCCGACGTCTATGAAGGTGCCCCTACGCCGGTGACAGCCTACCTGGCCGTGGGGTCTAAAGCCGCTGCCTTTGCGCTCATACTGCGCCTCTTCGCACAGGCCTTTATGCCCGCCATTGACGACTGGCAGATAATCCTGGTGATTCTGGCGGCCCTGACCATGACAGTGGGGAACCTGGTAGCCATGGCCCAACAGAACATCAAGCGAATGCTAGCCTACTCCAGCATAGGGCAAGTTGGGTATCTGCTGATGGGAGTGGCAGCCCTATCGCCCCTGGCCTCCAATGGTATAATCCTTCACCTGGCTGGGTACGGGCTCACCAATCTGGCCGCTTTCCTCTGCATCATCATCTTCTATAACGCGACGAACAAGGAGGAAATCTCTGATTTCGCAGGCCTGGCAGATAGGGCTCCCTTAGTGGCTCTGACCCTGAGCGTTGCCCTATTCTCCCTGGCGGGATTTCCATTCTTCGCTGGATTCACCACCAAGTTTTACCTGTTTACCGCGGCGGCCGACGAGGGGCTCATGTGGCTGGTGGGGCTGGCAATAATCAATAGCCTTATATCCCTTTACTACTACTTGATGGTCATAAAGCAGATGTACATGGTGCCCGCGGACGAGAATACTCCACTGAGGTTATCTATGGTCAGTGGCAGTACCCTCGGACTGCTGGTCGCGGGTATTATCATCATCGGTGTCTACCCAGGACCCCTGGTGGATGCCATTGAGATGGCCACAAAGGCAATACTGCCCTGATCTTGCTGGGATGATGAGTCAATACGTACCATTGACTCATTCCCATACAGAGTGACAATGACGCGTAAATTATCCTCTACTGTAGCGTGGAAGCCGTGACCTCTGCTGAAGGAAGGGGGCCATTTTCCAAGCACACCACTGGCACAGCCATCTCTCTCAGATACCTTGAATGGGAGGGAGATGGATCTCCGGTGATTCTTCTTCACGGCTTGACTGTTTGTGCTGAGTACTGGTCTCTGACAGCTCAAATCCTCGCCCAGACGCACCGGGTTGTTTCCGTAGACCTACGGGGCCATGGCCACTCGGATAAACCAGATTGGGGATACGACTACCAGACAGTCGCCGGTGACATAGAGCAGCTCTGCAAGGAGATAGGCATAGAAGCAGCGCTGCTGGCGGGCCACTCCTGGGGCGCAGGGGTCGCATTGTGCCTGGCTGCCTCCAATCCGAGTATAGCATCTCGTCTGGCCCTAGTGGACGGGGGCTTCGGAGGCCCTCGCAGGACACCGGACGGCACGCCTCCAGACTATGAGCAGATGATGGCGCCCTTGGATATCTATCAGAGCCGGCAGACCTACCTGCAGGCCGCTGGGGCCGGCATTATGGACGTAATGAGTCCCGAGATAGAGGAGATACTTATGGCCAGCGTTACCGTCAACCCGGACGGCACAATAAGCGAGCGCCTTTCACGGGAGAACAATGTCCGAATCCTCCAGGCTATGGGAGCGCTAAATGCCGTGGAGTTGTATCCCGCGCTTCAGATGCCAGTGCTCTTCGCTGCCGCCCTTAGCTCCTCACCAGACAGGTTGAAGTGGAATGATAGGAAGCGAGAGTCGGTACGCAGAGCCCGAGAGCTTGTAAGCGATGGCCGAGAGCAGTGGTTTCCAGACACCGCCCACGACATCCAGATTCACCGCCCCAAAGAGCTTACCCAAGTGCTGGAGGATTTACTTCATTAGGCAGGGTAGTAGTGTCCTATCTCTGAGGTTCCATTATCGCGAGGGTATAGTCGTTGCGAGCCCGCCGTAGATGGAGGTGGCTAAGCTGGCCAAGAGGTGCACCACTCATCCAGCTAGCTTCGTCCCAAACACATTGATATCCTGGTCTGAGATCACCGTGAACGGCAGAAGTGCCGCTATCATTTGAACATTTTGTCTCTGTTCATGATAAATTCCGCTAAGAATATATGGCATTCGCCGCAGACCCGTTCGTCGCTTCTCTTCTCAGGGTTACTAGTAAAGAAGGAAGCTCACCACCAATGGAGGGTGGTTATCCAGCACTACCATGCTATGCTCTAGCAGCTACAGCCAGGTCTACCGGGTATTCCTTTAGCATCGTCTGAAGCTGCTCCGCTGTCCTCTCGTCTGGCTCCGTAAGTGGTAGTCTAGGCTTGCCCACCTGAAAGCCAGCGCTATTTAGGCCGTACTTCACAGGGATGGGATTGGACACGATGAACAGGCCTTTGAAAATCGGAGTCAGCCGCAGGTGTTCCTCTGCTGCCTGGGAAATCTTACCCGCCAGTACCAAGTCCATCATACCTTTAATCTGAAGTCCCACTAAGTGAGATGCCACGCTGACTACACCATAGCCTCCCATGGTCATAATCCCAAAGGTATCGCTGTCGTTACCGCTCCAAATCCGGAAACCCTGGGCCGCACCAGAGATTATACGGGCAATCTGGTCGAAGTCGCCGCTTGCCTCTTTCACACCGATGATGTTGTCCACATGGCTGAGTCGCAGAGTAGTTTCCCATGAGAGGCTTGTTACGGTGCGGCTGGGTACGTTGTACAGAATGCATGGAAGCCCAGTGCTCTCCGCGATGGCCAGGAAGTGCTGATACAACCCTTCCTGGGTGGGCTTGTTGTAGTATGGAACCACCAGAAGAGCAGCGTCAGCACCCTCCTTTTCGGCCTCTCTGGTCAGCTCGATGCTCTCCGCAGTGCTGTAGTTTCCAGTGCCAGCAACCACCGCCCCACCATCTCCAATCTCCGCCTTTATCTCCCGGAAAAGGAGGAGCTTTTCCTCTTTGGTAAGGGTGGGCGACTCCCCAGTCGTGCCTGAAATCACCAGACCGTCGCTCCCAGCGTCGAGAAGAGACGATGCCAAGCACCTGGCCTGAACGTAGTCCACCTCCCCCTGCCCATCGAAGGGAGTGACCATTGCTGTAATAAGCCTGCCAACGGTAACCATGACTCCTACCTCCCTCTGGATGTGTATGGTATCTCTTCCTTCACCACCAGCTCGGCTATCTGAACCGCGTTAAGGGCTGCACCCTTCCGCAGGTTGTCAGCCACTACCCACATCGCCAGACCATTGGGATGAGAGATATCTTGCCTTATGCGGCCCACGAAGACGTCGTCTGTGCCCTCCGATGATAAGGGTAGCGGGTATAGGTTATCTTTTGGACTATCCAGCACCTTGACCCCTGGTGCCCTGGAGAGAATCTCCCTAGCCTCTTGAGAGCTCATGGGATGGCTGAACTCCACGTTCACAGCCTCCCCGTGGCCGATGTAGACTGGCACCCGAACGCAAGTTGCGCAAATCAGCATGTCAGGATCATGCATAATCTTGCGGGTCTCCTGGACCATCTTCCATTCCTCATTAGTGTAATCGTTCTCCAAGAAGCTCTCAACAAAGGGTAGGGCATTAAAGGCTATCTGATGCGGGTACACATTAGGGATTATCCCTTCCTCTCCGCCTTCCATCATCTGTGCGGTCTGCTGGCGAAGCTCCTCCATAGCAGCCCCCCCAGTGCCTGAGACGGCCTGATAGGTCGACACCAGGATACGCTTTATGGGGCTCACTTCGTGCAGGGGGTTCAACGCCACCACCATCTGAATCGTGGAGCAATTGGGGTTGGCGATGATGCCCACATGTGAGCGAATGTCCTGGGCATTGACCTCTGGCACCACCAAAGGCACCTGGGAATCCATCCGAAAGGCGGAACTGTTGTCTATAACCACCGCGCCAGCCTGGGTGGCTATGGGGGCGAAGCGCTGACTGATGTCCGCGCCAGCGGAGAAGAGGGCGATGTCCACCCCTTCGAAGGAATCCTCCGTGGTCTCCATTACCTCCAAATCTTGTCCCCCAAAGGAAAGCATCTTGCCGGCAGAGCGATCAGAGGCGTATAGACGGAGATTGTCCAAAGGAAATCTCCTCTGCTCAAGAACCTTTAGGAATTCTCCACCCACCAGACCGGTGGCGCCCACTATTGCGACACGAACCCCCATTAAACTCCACTCCTAAGCCTAGGCCAATATCCAGTGGCCTCTATTATCTCCACTGTCACTCCGAGCCATTCACGGCGTGGTTCTTCATCCCTATATAATATGGGCCTACCATTTTTTCTGAAGCCACATGTCATAGACTCCTGGTCACGGAGTTTACCCTGCATCCAGCTAATGAGTTCATAGGAATGACAAGTGGATAATGGTGAGCCGTGACGGAAACATATTCACTACCACAGCTACAGCCCCAGCAACTTCTCCAGGCCCACAACAAGGCCCTTGGATTTCACTACCTCTCTTATAGCAAGGACGACCCCAGGCATATAGCATTCGCGGTTGATTGTGTCGTGGCGCAGGCTCAGGGTTTGTCCTAGAGTACCCAGGATTACCTCATGGTGAGCCATCCTACCGGGCATCCGCACGCTATGGATGGATACGCCCTCCATCTCACCACCACGAGCACCCTCGATGGGCTCCTTTTCCGGTGATGGCCTGATAAATGGGCTGTCTCTGCTCTCTTGAAGGTTCCTAGCCAGAGCCAGGGCTGTTCCAGATGGGGAATCTATTTTGGCTTCGTGGTGCATCTCTACGATATCTGCGTAATCGAAATACTTTCCCAAGCCTCGGGCCAGGTGCATAATCAGCACCGCTCCGATGGCGAAATTGGGGGCCACAAAGGCCCCTATCTCATGCTCCTGGGCTAATCCATCCAATTCCCTGAGTGTGTCTTCCGTAAGGCCTGTGGTTCCCACCACTAGGTTGATCCCATTGGCGGCCGCCATACGACATCCGACAATGGATGCCTCGGCGTTGGTGAAATCCACCATAACTTGAGGCTGGGCCATGCGTATTATGGCATCCAGGTCTGAGGAGACAGGTATACGATCAGAGCTATCGGGAAGCGACAGATAGTCATTGTTGGCGTCTTTGTCCACGCCGCAGGTGGGCTCTAGGTCCGGCTCTCGACCGACCGCGGCCAGCACCTCCATCCCCATCTTTCCCAGGACTCCGTGAACAAGGACTTTGATTGTCACCGTCTCTTCACCTGAACCTTAGAGAATCAAAGGTACATAGTGTTGCGTCACTGAGATGAGGCCACATTAGACTCATCCTCTCCAACGTCATGTACCTCACCCCTTAGCCCCCTGTCATGGATGAGAGGGGGAAGATAGGGAACCTGGGGGACAACCCCAGACCTTCAGCGAGGGCTAAGCCCCCTGACATTGCACTATAGAGATGGCCTGTAGGGAAGCCTCCGCTTTCCCTGTGAGTTGGAAGGCGGACCAGAAGCACGTGGGCCCCGGGGTCAATCATCTCTTTCACTATCGAAGTGTGGTCTGCTCTCTGCATCAATAGGTCCCGAGTCTCCATCCTGAGGCGTTTGCTATAGTAGAGCGCGCCTGGAGAGATTGATGCGCCCCATGGAGTCTATTTCCTTTACCATAACCTTTACCTCATCTCCAATGTTGACCACATCTTCTACTGAAGCAACTCGCTCATTTGAGAGCTCGCTTATGTGTACCAGTCCGTCTTTACCGGGCAGTATCTCCACAAATGCGCCAAAGCTCATAAGCCGAACTACCTTCCCAGTGTATATGGCACCCACCTCAGCCTCCTTAGTCAGCGCCTCTATCCGCTCCACAGCCATCTGGGCCGCTTCCTGGCTTATTGAACCGACAGTTACCGTGCCATCGTTATCTACGTTTATGGTGGCCTTGGTTTCTTCTATGATGGAGCGTATAGTTTTCCCGCCGGGTCCAATGACTGCTCCAATCTTTTCCACCGGGATACTCAGCCTCAGCATACGCGGGGCATAGGGGCTAAGTTCTGGCCTTGGTCCGGCCAAGGTATCCCCTATGCGTTCCAGCACAAAGAGGCGGGCCTCCCGAGCTTGCTTCAGTGCCTCCTCCATTATGCCATAGGTTATGCCTTTTACCTTAATATCCATCTGCAGGGCGGTGATGCCCCGGGTACTTCCAGCTACTTTGAAGTCCATGTCTCCTAGGGCGTCTTCGACTCCCTGAATGTCAGTCAGGATAACGTATCGTTCATCCTCTGTCATGACCAGGCCCATAGCTATCCCAGCCACAGGTGCTTTGAGTGGTACGCCAGCATCCATCAAAGCCAGAGTGCTGCCACAAACGCTGGCCATGGAAGTGCTGCCGTTGGAGCTAATGGACTCGGATACCAGGCGAATGGTGTAGGGAAACTCATCTTCGTCCGGGATGACCGGAAGGAGGGCACGCTCTGCCAGAGCACCGTGTCCTATCTCCCGTCGGCCAGTCCCCAATCTTCGGACTTCGCCAACGGAGTAGGGAGGAAAGTTGTAGTGATGAAGGTAGCGTTTGCTCACTTCTGGACTTATGGTATCCAGCTTCTGCATCTCTGACATAGACCCCAGAGTCGCAATGGTGAGCACTTGAGTTTGTCCTCGGGAGAAGAGACCTGTGCCGTGAGCCCTTGGTAGGATTGAGGCCTCGCAGCTTATGGGCCGTATCTCCTTTGCCTGTCTACCATCTGGGCGCTGGCCACCTTCGACTATCCCAGAGCGCACCTCTTTCTTGACTAGGGCCTCAAATGCCGTGTTTATCGCCTGGCGAGAGTAGTCCTCACCCAACTGGGCCTCAACATCCGCGCTGAGGGTGTTCAGTGCACCGTCCCTCTCTCCCTTCTCTCGATTGGTGAAAACTGTGGCGTGCAAACGGTCTCCAAGTATGGATGCCACTTTCTCTATCAGCCCATCTTCTGCCTGGCCGTTCAGTGAGATGGACATCTTGGGCTTTGCAGCCAAAGCGACCATCTCTTGCTGAAGACTGATTATCTCCTGGTTGACCTCCTGGCCACGTTTAATCGCCTCAATAATCACATCTTCGGATACCTCGCAGGCCCCGGCTTCCACCATAGCAATGGCATCATTTGTCCCAGCCACCACCAGGTCCAGTTCGCTTTCCTCTAGCTGAGCATAGGTGGGATTGACGACAATCTCCCCGTACAAATAGCCAAGCCTGGTGGCGCTGACAGGCCCGTCGAAGGGTATTTCCGACAAGCACAAGGCAGATGATGCCCCTATTATGCCCAGGATATCTGGGTCGTTCTCTTGGTCTGCAGAGAGGACTGTGATGACCACCTGAATCTCGTTGTGAAGCCCCTTTGGGAAAAGGGGTCTCAATGGGCGGTCAGTAAGGCGAGCGGCAAGTGTTGCGATTTCGGTGGGTCTGCCCTCTCTACGGAAAAAACTCCCCGGAATCTTTCCTGCGGCGTAAAGGCGCTCCTCGTAGTCTATGGTCAGGGGCAGGAAGTCTATCCCATCTCTTGGATTGGGCGAAGCACAAGCTGTGACCAGGATAATCGAGTCCCCGTACCTGACGGTAACAGAGCCACCGGCTTGGTTTGCCAGCTTGCCAGTCTCAATCGTGAGCTTTCGCCCAGCAATCTCCCTGCTTGTAGTGTGAATCAAGATAACAATATCCTCCTCTAGCTAATCAACACTTAGGGAGAACAAAGAAACAGCAGCCTGGTTGGGGTGCTACCTTCGAATGACAAGCCTGTCTGTCAGGTCCCTGTATCGGCCGCTATCCTCTTTTCTTAGATAGCGTAATAGTCGCCGTCGACGGCCCACCAGCTTTAGTAATCCACGGAGACAATGATAGTCCTTGCGGTTCACCCTGAGGTGGCCAGTAAGATGATTTATCCGCTGTGTAAGGATGGCTATTTGCACCCCAGTGGATCCGGTATCACCTTCTTTTGTCTGGTACTCCCTAATAAGAGCTTGCTTCGTCTCCATCCCCAGCATCTATGTTATGACCTTTCTCTTTTTTCTTCGCCGAAATTATAGCATAGCTGTCCTACGGAGTAAACCAGGGACCCAAACAGGGAAACTAATAGTGGGGATGGGACAAATCGCCAAGAATGTACTGCCGAAGCCAACCTCAATAAGTCTCCAGCAAACAGAAATCCCCTAAGTACTATTCCTTGAAGGTGCGGAATCTATGAAGTGTTTCAGAAAGTCCCCAATAGTCTTAGAGGCGAATCCAAATCACATCTGGAGTATCACGCGAACACCATTTCAAAACAATCTGGAATGGCCCCTGGGAGAGTTTTATCTTGCGGCCCTCTCAGCGGTAAAGCACTCATTGCAGTACACGGGCCTTCCTAGCCTGGGCTGGAAAGGAACCTCCGCATCCTTGCCGCATGATGCGCAGATTATCGAGTACATGGGGCGAGTACCGCCTTCGAAGCCACCGCTTGTACTTGCACGCCGCCGCGAGGCACGGCAGTCAGCACAGCGGCTGGGCTCGTTGAGCAACCCGCGCTTCTGGTAAAACTCCTGTTCCCCTTCAGTGAAGAGAAACTCGGATCCACATTCTCTACATACCAAACTCTTATCACTCAACGCTCTCAAGTCCTCCTGTAGCCTTTGCTAGGCCTCTAGGCTGCCCATTCATCTATGCCCAGAACCTCAAGGGACTTTCCGAGCGCTGCAGTGACATTCTATCAATCAATAGACAATAGAACAATCAATAGAAAGAAAGAATGTGATTCTGGGTGAGTCTACCATTTAATATCTTATCAAGTCAATAAACCCCTGTTCTCGATGACACCTGATTCCCTCTATGAGAGGTCATCTCGATATTTGGCTCCAAATAAGTGGTTCTCAAATGGGTGGGACAGCTTGAGTCCAAAATTGTATTGAGGATGTGGAATGGCACTCACCCAATCTTCCGATTTGCCAAATTCCTCGCTTTGTGGCAAGATATTGACATGAGGATTGGCGCCTTTGAGATTCAAGAACCCATTCCAGAATTTAAGGACCTTCATGCCATTGCCTTACTTCACCCTTGGGTAGATGCGGGCAGCGTTGGAACCATGGCCTTAGAAAGAATGGAACGCCACCTTGGAGCTAAGGAGTTCGGAAAGCTGCA
This sequence comes from SAR202 cluster bacterium AC-647-N09_OGT_505m, assembly GCA_009391225.1. The sequence goes on along the minus strand of VEXC01000023.1, from coordinate 4,044 downwards.
TCGCCCCGGGACCTTTTTTGATTTCACCCGTTATCGCCCAACATCGAGTTTTGTCGAGGGCCAGCGCGTCGTTGTAGTCCCCAACACAAACATCTACTACGCCTTAGGAACGGATGGGCCAGATTTCTTGTTTATCCACCTCATGGAACCCCATTCCTTCGCAGAGAGATACATCAAGTCCCTAGTAGAGTTACTCAAAACATTCAACATAAAGCGCTACTGCCGCATCAGTGCGATGTACAATGCTGTGCCCCATACCCGGCCCATTAGGGTCACAGGCTCCCCAGAACTGGAGAAAATTCCGACACTGAAGGGGCTTATCACACCCCGTCAGGCAACTGGGGGATACCAGGGTCCAACCAGCATAATGAACTCGGTGACGGAGGAACTAGAGAAACTAGGCACTGAGATGATTAACTTCATGGTGCACTTGCCTCATTATCTGAGCCTGGAAGAGGACTATGCCGGAACCGCCAGACTAATGGAGGTTCTCTGTGCCCTCTATGACTTCCCTGCGCACCTGACGGAAACTGAGCGCGGCCAGAGTCAGTACCAAGACATAGGTGGCCAGGTAGAGAACAACTCTCAGGTCAAGGCGCTGATTGCACAGCTGGAGGAATACTACGACGACCAGCAGGCCCCTGAGCCCCCACAAGAAGAGTCACCTCTTTCTCCAGATGTGGAACGTTTCCTCCGTGAGATTGGCCAAAAGCTAGACGACAACTAATGCCTAGCCCTGGGAAACTGGCATTCTGAGTTTGCCTCAGGTGAACGAAGAATCTGAGCCCGTTCGCTTCCCTTATGGTGACAAGAAATATAGCGTTAACATTGGCGTTAGGCATTAGTACCCATATCTAGAGCCTAAAGAGACCTCAATATGGATACACACCGTGGGCGTGTTTGGAGCGCCGCAAGTAATCAGCCACACAACCTTGACCTAGACTTGTGTTGTGTGATACCGTTCTGCCACAAAAGCATAGACGGAGACGAGTACGAGGAACGCCTTCGCCCAGCGAGTCTGGGATGGTGAGAGCAGACGCGAAAGAGCCCTCGAAAAATCCCTCCTGAGCCGCTCGCAAAAAGCCCCGATACGCAGGGGTCAGTAGACCGAGCCGGAGTCGTACGCCGTTACCAGTGACGAGGGCATGTTGGTGTCCTGTAAGGAGTGCCCCGATGATGTCGGGGAAAAAGGGTGGTACCGCGGGAGTTAATGTCCCGTCCCTTGAGGACGGGGCTTTTTATTTTGTAGGGGGAGTCGTGCACATACAGCTTTATGACACTACACTGAGAGATGGAGCACAGCAGGAGGGGCTCTCTCTCTCTGCGGACGACAAGCTCAAGATAACGCGCAGGCTGGATGAACTAGGAGTCCATTACATTGAGGGTGGATGGCCAGGCTCAAATCCAAAGGATGTGGAGTACTTCCAAAGGATTAAGTCACTTTCCCTCTCAAACGCCCGTATCGCCGCGTTTGGAAGCACCCGTCGGGCCGGAATACTGGTAGAGGACGACGGCAACATCCAGGCATTGCTGGCGGCAGAGACTCCCGTCGTGACACTGGTGGGAAAGAGTTCTGAACTACACGTTCAAAGGGTGCTCGAGACTACCCTGGAAGAGAACCTGGCAATGATATCGGACTCCGTCTCTTTTCTTAAGCGGCAGGGACGAACCGTATTCTTCGATGCCGAGCACTTTTTCGATGGTTTCAAGTCCAATCGAGAGTACGCTCTGCAGAGCCTCAAGGTGGCGGCGGAAGCTGGTGCTGACTGCCTGGTGTTGTGTGACACAAATGGCGGTGTGTTGACCAATGAGATAAGCGCTATGGTAGCCCGTGTGGGCCAGGAGGTGAAGACACCTTTGGGGATTCACTGCCATAACGATTCCGACATGGCCGTCGCCAATACCCTGGCCGCAGTTATATCTGGAGCTACCCAGGTGCAGGGTACTATCAATGGATATGGGGAGCGATGTGGCAATGCCAACCTACTTTCGGTGATTGTCAATTTGAAGGTGAAGATGGGCATCCCTTGCGTGAGCGACGAGCAACTCGCCGGCCTCACAGAGGCATCCCACTACGTGAGTGAGATAGTGAACATTCCACCCAATAGCCAACAGCCATACGTGGGATCCAGCTCCTTCAGTCACAAGGGTGGACTGCACGCGGCCGCGATTGCCAAACTAGAGGAGAGCTATCAACACATCGCCCCAGAGACTGTGGGAAACGCTAAAAGGGTGGTTGTCTCTGAGCTTTCTGGGCGTGGGAATATCCAGCAACGACTGCAGGAGCTCGGGCTGGAGGACATGGTGAGCCGGGAGCAGATTGGAAGCTTCTTAGACAAAATCAAGGTGCAGGAGAGCAAGGGATTCCAGTACGAGGGTGCAGAAGCCTCATTCGAGCTGATGGTAAGAAGGGACCTGGAGGGGTATAATCCTCCCTTCGACCTGGTGGACTTCATGGTGCTGGTTGAGAACCGTCGTCGTGCCTCGGTCAATGAGAACAACGGAGATATGCTAGCGGAGGCGGTGGTCAAGGTGAGGGTAGCTTCCCAGGTGATTCATACCGCCGCGGAAGGCAACGGCCCAGTGAATGCCCTGGATAACGCCCTGCGGAAGGCCCTGAGAGAGTTCTACCCCTCCGTGAACTCTGTAAAACTGATGGACTACAAGGTAAGGGTGGTAGACCAAGGCCGGGACACGAGGGCCATAGTGCGAGTGCTCATAGAGTCCACCGATGGTAAGAGCCAGTGGCAGACTGTGGGCTCCTCAAGTGACATCATAGAGGCCAGTTGGATGGCCCTGGCAGACAGTCTGGAATATTTCTTAATTCACCAAAAGGTATGAGGGTAGCTGAAACTCGAAGAGCGTGATATATAATCTTTCCACCTTGTTGTTCACCGGGCATAACTTCCTCGAGACTCTCAACACAGAAGAAATCTGGGCCGAGTCTCACAATGAGCGAGCAAATACATCTCTACCACCATGCCGTTTCGTCCGGGTGCAGCATCCTGGCTTCCATTTCTTCCCTCCATGGCCCTGCCGTCAGGTACTTCCAACCGCCGTCGGCGAAGATGACGACGATGTTTCCACTCTCCATTCTCTGGGCCACTCGCTGGGCGCAACAGAGGACGGCCCCGGAAGATACCCCAGCGAAGATCCCCTCCTTCTCCAGGAGAGAGCGAGCGCAGTCGAAGGCATCTTGGGAATCTACCAAGAATCTCCCATCCAGCTTGTCCAGGTCCAGCAACGGTGGTGTGAACCCCTCCTGGAGGCTCCTTAGTCCTTGGAGCTGGTCTCCCATCTTGGGCTCTACCCCGATTATCCTTGTCTGAGGGTTATGCTCCTTCAGTTTGTCACCCACACCCATAAGTGTCCCGCCTGTCCCTATGCCAGCAATGAAAACATCCACTGCTGGGAGAGAGTGTAGGATCTCCGGACCGGTAGTCTCGTAGTGAGCCAGAACATTGGCTTTACTCTGGAACTGACAGGTGTTGAAGTATCCTTCTGACCGGCTCATCTGCTCCGCCATCTCTATGGCACCCTTCATCCCTGCCAATGGATTACACCATACTATTTCCACTCCATATGTCACCAAGAGTTCCGCCACGCCTGGGGTTGCCCTGCGGAGCATGACGACCTTAATCTTGTAGCCTTTCTGTTTGGCTATAAGTGCAAGAGCCAGAGCGGTGTTCCCGGTGCTAGCCTCGACCAGGGTCTGGCCAGGCTTCAACTCACCCGTAGCCTCTGCTTGTTGCACTAGGTACTTGGCAACCCTATCCTTAATGCTCCCCGTTGGATTATGTCCTTCTAGCTTGGCAAAGATGCGTACTTCAAGCTTGGGGCTCATACGGGATATTTCCACCAGGGGTGTGTCCCCTACATAGTCAAGGATATTGTTGGACTGTATTTCCATAGCGTCCCTCAGGGCATCGCACTGCCTGACTGAATGATACCCGAATCCTAGTCTATTCGATAGCCCAGTGACTCATGTGGAAACAATTCCGGAGATGCGTGTTCTGCCAATAGGAAGTGTTCCCAAAGGGGATA
>VEXC01000022.1 GCA_009391225.1 SAR202 cluster bacterium AC-647-N09_OGT_505m | reverse complement strand
CGCCGTCGCCATGTTCACCGCGGCGCTGCACCCCCTGGTGAAGGCCCTGGTAGCCATCAGCTCCGGAGTGGATGACCCTGAGATAATCGACCGACTAGGCCCCAAGCCACTGTTGGTCATCCACGGGGAGAAGGACACTCGGAATCCCCTGGACCAGGCCGTGGAACTGTACAACAGGGCCGGCGAGCCAAAGGAGCTTGTCATCTACCCTGGCGTTGGAACGAACCTAGTTGGGTCCAAGGTTGAGCTTCGTGAGAAACTGGGAACGTGGCTCTCTGAGCAGCTTGGGGAATCGGACGCCTATTCAGCTGCCTTAGACGCCCGCAATGGCCCGTATCCAGACATTGACAGGCCCATTTCGCCGGAGGGTAGCGACTCTCCCAGGCACCTGGCGCTTACCCGCGACGACATGGTGGACATGGAAGTGGATGCCATAGTCAGCACAGCCGCTAGTTGGCTCGACTTTGAGCACAACACGTTGTCCGGGGCGATATTGGAGCGCGGAGGATCGCAGATCCAGGAGCAGCTATGGGCACAGGCTCCGCTGTTCATCGGGGACGTGGCGGTGACTGGCGCCGGCAGTCTCAAGGCAGGGCGAATTTTCCATGCCATAACGGGAGGAGACCATTCCGGCGATACTCTGACCATGGACGAGGTGGTGACCATAACGACTCGGGATGTCCTGGCGCTGGGAAACTCTCTGGGACTGAAAACCATCGCCATTCCCGCGATTGGCACTGGCAACCGTGGGTTCCCAATTGAGAAGGCGGCCCAGATTATGGTCACAATTGCCGCGAGCCATTTGGCTGGACAGACGACCCTGGAGAAGGTGACGTTTGCGGTGGTCTCCGACGGGGTCTATAGAGCTTTTGAGAGCTTACTCACACTTCTTCCAGAGTAACATTGCATCTGAAGACGGATTGACGGCATCTATCCTGGCTTTTGTCTCGATGGCGCAGAAAGACACAACAGCCGGCTGCGCCTCTCGCTAATCCTGAGGGTGGTTGTGGAAGGCAGATAGATTCGCGATTCAGATATCTGGCGAGGCATCCATGGTCAGGGTATTTCGTGCCTGAGGCGCACCTATCATAAACGGCAAACCCTGCATTGCCACTAACTCACGAGAACCCTCCACCTATCACAGCCAGTCAGGTGGATGTCGCAGGTCAGGGGTAGTACTCGGCCAGATTATCTAATATGGACAGCCTTGGAATGCATTATATTTGTGGGGTTACATCATAGTGGTCCTAGCTGTGAGGGACAGTTCATAGATCTCTCCATGTGTGAGACGGTGACTGCCGTGATCCCTCAAGCTATCTTGGACTATCAAATTAGCGGACGCGTCAGAAGCCCGCAAAGCAATAGAGAGCCACTAGCGGTTCTTCACAATGTGTACCGTTGCGCAGGAGAGAATCAGAAAGCACTCTGTTAGGATCTATAGGCTAGGTAGACCCTCGCGTGGCCTAATTTCATCTCTGAGTTGGGCCAAATGTTCATCGTAGTGGTCAGCCATCTGTGTCAGCAAATCCACCACACGAACAGTCCGGGATCCACGGCGGCCTAATCGTCCTAGTTGCTCAACATTCAAATCTACTGCATAATCGATCGCCCCGTCTATATCGCGCAGTATGCTGTCCGTAACCCTCTTCCAATTGGCATCAGCGTCAAAGCCACCCACACCTAGATCTGGATCGACTTCATCCAAGAGCCGAACCAGCAGGTTCCTCAAGTACCCTCCTGTAGTATGCCTAAGTAAATCGACAACGGACCACTCCGTTCCCCTAGTGGCCACCTGTGTAGGTATGTCTGCGACACATTTCTCATATGTTTCCCTAATATTCCTTAACCTGGCGACCAACTGTTGCCTCTCTGATTCGAGCGAATTTGCAGCCATCTGGATATCCTCCCTTTCTGTTTGTATGATATCTATACGTAGATGCCAGTGCTGGGTCCAAGCCTAGTATCGAACCCGCCGGTGTCTAAGAGCATAAATCCTATATCGAACATTCTCGTCTGTATCCAGCTGACATGTTTGCCATAACAGCGTTGGATCCTCTATCAAGTTATGAATTTGGACTGATAGAAACCCTAAGCCCTCGCTCCATTATAACCCTCCAGAGGGGATGTCGCAGAGCAGCGGAGGGTCATCCTCTCCACGTGGCCAATCCGGAATCTCCATCTGGGCTATTGCAGGGATTGCAAACAGCATCGGAATAGCCATCACAGGCTCGGTAAAGCCTTCGGCTAGCGTGCTAATAATGTAGTCGGTTGTAGGCCGATTTGGCTTGCCGACTCGGGCAGGGGTTCTGCACAACCAGTTTGAGTATAGACGCAAAGAGAAACAAAGAGTGCCCGCATCTCAAACTATTACACCCTCTTCAACAAGCTGGCCCAGTTCGCCTTGGCTGATGCCGCACAATTCGCTGAAGACGTACTGGTTGTGTTCCCCGATCAGGGGCGAGCGTTCATACTTGAGGTCTGGCACTTTGCTCAGGTTCATGGGAGTTCCAGGATACAGCTTTGTGCCCACCTCAGGATGGGTTATCTCCTTGAAAAGCCCTCTAGACCGAAGGTGGGGGTCCTGTGTCACCTCTTCGAGATTATTGACCGGGATGGCTGGTATTCCTGCCTGTTGCAGGGTCTCAGTAACCTCCGCAGCGGTCTTAGTGGAGGTCCAGTCATCTATCCCGCGGTCAATCTCTTGGCGGTTCTGCTGGCGGCCGTAAAGGTCGGAGAGTCGCTCGTCTTCTCGCCAGTCTTCACGTCCAGTTAGTTTGCAGAATGTCTCCCACTCAGCGTCATTCTCGATTACAATCGCCACCCATTTATCGTCGCCTATGCAGCGGTAGACATCGTGAGGCACGAAGCGCTCGTCTTTGTTCCCGCGGGTCTCCTGGACTCGGCCGTTCATCGTATAGTCCATCACGGCCTCTGGCATCATCGTGATCACCGCATCGCACATCGCGGCGTCCAGGAACATACCCTGACCAGTTTTTTGGCGGTAGTATAGAGCAGCCATGATCAAGAATGGGCTGTAGTTGCCAAGAGTGTAGTCAGGCCACGTTCCACCCATCATCTGTGGGAGGCCGTCCGCTTCGTACCCGGTTATGGATACAAGCCCGGCGTATGAGATAACTGCGGTGCCCCAGCCGAAGAGGTGCCGCTCTCTACCATAAGCGCCCATGGTATTCTTGGAGAATACGATTAGGTCTGGTTTGATCTTCTTCAGTTCTTCATAGCCCAAGCCGTGCCGCTCCATGACGCCGTAGGCAAAGCTGTCGCTTACCATATCGCTTACCGCTATTAGCTTCTTGGCTAGCTCGATTCCCTTTTCAGTTCCCAGGTTGATAGTGACACTCTTCTTGGCATAGCTCAGGCAGTTGAATCCTGGAGACTGGTTGAGCCCGCTGCCTGAGGAGAGGGGATTGTTTCGGGTAACATCCGGATGCAGCGTGCTCTCGATCTTGATGACCTCAGCACCCAGCAGCGAAAGCCACGAAGTCGTATAAGGCCCTGATAGCGCCCAAGTGAAATCTGCGACCCTTATTCCTTCTAATGGAAGTTTACCCATCATTATCCTCTTTAGAACTAAATTACACCCAGTTGCGTCATCTGCACCAGTTGTTCCCTTGAATAGCCGAGGCGCTGACATAGTATCTCGTCGTTGTGCTGCCCGAGGAAAGGTGCCGGGGCTCTTATACTCCATACCTCCTCAGAATAGCGAGCGGCCGAGCCGGGATAGAGGACTTTGCCGGTCTTTGGGTGGTCTACCTCTACAAAAACTCCCCTGTCATTAAGATGTCCGGAGCTAACTATGTCGTCAATCCTATTAACCGGGAAGCTGGGTACATGGAACTGTTGGAGGAGGGTGTACGCGTCATAGGTGGTATAGTCAGATACCCAGTCTTGGACCATGGCCCCAAGGGCGTCTCCGAACTCGGCCCGCCCCTCCCTGGTGGCGAACATGGGGTTGTCCGCCCATTCTGGGCTTCCCATCGCCTTTACCATGTTTGCGAAATGCTGGTCTGCAGCCGCACCTATAGCTGCGAACCCATCTTTGGTCTTGTAGATGCGGGTAGACAAGGGCAGCACGGAGTCCGGAGACCGTTTGGGCACCGGGCCTCCGTACAAGTAGGTGGCCATTGCATTCCTCGGGAGGGTTGCTATGACATCGCTGACTGATATGTCGATGTGCTGGCCCTCATCGTTGAACATGCGGTAGAAAATTGCTCCCATAGTAGTTGAGGCAGCCGCGGCCCCTGCAGTGAACTCTGCCTGATGCCCGCCACCACGCAGTGGCCTGTTGGCCTCCGGGTCCTCAACTGTTATGGGCGTTCCGTAGGCCACGCCGCCCAAGCTCATGGCTATGAGATCGCTTCCTTTGTAGTCCCGATAGGGCCCAGTCTGACCGAAGTAGGTGATAGAGGTCATGATGAGGCGTGGGTTTATCTTGCTCAGGACCTCGTAAGTCAGGCCAAGCTCTTCCATAACCGCGGGTGGATTGTTCTCCACGAAGATGTCGGCGTCCTCTAACAGGTCAAGAAGTACCTTCTTTCCTGTAGTGCCCTTGACGTTGATAGTTACACTCTTCTTGTTGGTGTTGAGATAGAGAAATAGGCCGCTCGTCTCCGGGTCGGGAATATCCTTGTAAAAGGGCCCGTGTCGACGGGCCTCATCTCCAACTCCGGGCTCCTCCACCTTAATCACGTCGGCCCCCAGATCTCCCATGAGCTTGCTGCAAAAAGCAGCAGAGATAAAAGACCCCAACTCCACAATCTTGAGGTCGGATAGTAAGCCTTCAGCCAAATTCGACACCTCTCCAGCGCTGATAGGGCGATGCTACGGCTATCGCCATAGGCTGTCAAGTGCATAACTCCCAGTGGATACCCGAAGTTGAGGGGTGTCACACAAGCCTGGGTAGCGGTGGGTCTCCTCTCCGGGGGGCCAGGCTGGGACCTTCATCGCTACCAGGGCTCACAGTCCGAATAAGAATAAGATGGGGGTAGCTGACCCAGGTTCCGTCTCTCCACCCGCCCAACGCGCAATGGTGTGATGGGTTAGTCTAAGCATCTAGGACAAGTATTTCCTGCTGAAAATTAGCGTGTCCCCGTTCGACTTCCTGCGTATTATAGAGACCCTTTCTCTCTTATGGCTTTTCGAGGTAACACCTAGAATCGTTTTCTGAGTTCTGTTATAAATGCTGGATCGTCATCGCTTCCACGCATAGGAAATTCTGGTACATAGCCATGAGAGTACCCAGCTACATTCTCTGCTGATCCGCCAGAATCAGAATCTCCGAGATCCTCTTTAATAATTTGTGCTAATGTGAATATTCCGAATTCAAGTTCCTGCATTTCATTCGCCATCGTCATGGGAATTGACGGATGAAGGGTTCAACTGGGCGTAGACAGTAATATTGGACACTCGGCTGATTCCTTGAAGCTGGCCGCGTTCCGGTGGCCCCCACCACCTCTTAGCTTGGCTACTGCACTCACATCGAAATCTCCTAAATTTCTATCCGATCGCAAACTCCATATCTTTAGACCATCACCCCGTATGAAGAAGCATGCCCCGAAAGGGTACCGGGTATCCTTGGCAAGTTCACCGGCTACCTCGCTATAATGTTGCGTCTCGTTTACAGCAAGTACCACATGGGGGTCAATTGTTACTTCAAATGCCTGTGACACCCTGTGTCGAATTTGCATTTTCTCAGAGCGCAATATAGCTTCCCCATCCGTCTTCCATATGTGGTCACGTGATACAGCTAGAGCCATCTCTTGCCAACTACTGAATGTCCTAGGGAATGACCCTCTCCACGCCTTATTCTCCTCAGTATGAGGGAGTTCTTTATTCCACAGGTCGTAATCTTGCACGTATGCCAATAACAGAGGAATAGATTCATTTGGGTGAAAATATTCCCAAGCCAAGACAGCACCAGATTTATTCATATCAAAATATGCGAAGGGCAAATCTGCCAAATCATCCATGGCAGTTTTATGGTGGTCTAGCACAACGAGTCTGCACCGATTGGCAACCCACTGGAGGATGTCCCGTGAATATGAAAAGTCGACCACATAAACAGTCTCACCGGGTGAGACCTCCGGAAAAGGCTGTCCATACTGGACTGGAATATATTCGGCTTGGTATCCATGTTTGAGCCAAATAGCGTAAGCAGCTCCGAACCCGTCATCACATCCCGCATGGTATAGAACCTTCATCTTTAAGGTCTCCTTAGCTCACCAGCAATGACTATTTAGCGGTCACAAGCATTATTCACCGGAACAATTCTTGTGATTGGAACCGGCTCGCATATACTCTGGGTTTGAAGTGACCAACCCTTCTCACGAGTCAGTTGATCTGATTATAGACCAGAATGTCTCAAATTAGAGAACTTTAAAGGTAGAAACAGCTAACATGGTCTACGAACACCAGGAGCGATCACAGGGAATGTATCCTTTCAATGAGGCACTAAGGCAGTTGATGGCTCAACGGGATATGCTGGATATACAGTTCCAGGGAATGGAAAGATTGAGAGAGCGGTTTCTGTAGGAGCTATAGGCTGGAAAGAGAATGCCAGATTTAAATCCCAATCAAGGGACCATCACGACACCTGCAAAATCTGAAGTCGGATAGCTTAGCAGGAATCATGGGACGTGGGAAAACCATCCACTTTTTCTACAAATCTGTGTACTAAACTGTGTACTGGGACAAACCATAAGCGTTTGGCATAATGTCAGGGGGTGGGTCGTGCCCAAAAAAGGAGGGCGGGTGATGGGGGTCTAACCCACGACAACTTGCTTGGGAATCCAGGTTTCTGCTGTCTCCCAGTGTAAGCCAGTGTATCCTACTGAACGTATTTATACCTGAATCTGTAGCGTCGTGTAAATGGTCGTTAATCTGGGTAGTTGTATTAGCCTTACAACGACTGCCTTGTTTTTGCGTCGTCATTATGTGATAAGATGACTCCATGAGGACACGGGTGTATCTGGGTGCTTTAGTAGGCATTACAATAGTTTTGGTTATGACCAGTGCGATTGCTACGGCCGCAATGGGGCCTGACTCCGATAGTGAGCCTAGCAAAGCAGAAAATGTAACTAACCACCATTCAACTGGCAATTGGCAGACAGTTCTCATGGAGGACGGAACAAAGTGCGAGGGACTGGTCTTTGAAACCATAGAAGGTGCTGAGCAAGCAGCCTTAGAGATTGGTTGTTCTGGCCACCACGAGCACCTTAAAGAAGATGGGACTGTTCTTTACATGCCTTGTGCCCTTGGAGATATACAGGCCGAGATTCTGGACGCCTTAGCAAGAGGTGATATAACACAGGAACAGGTCGATGAGAAGCTAGCGTGGATTGAGGCCAAGAATTTAGAGTAATTAGGGGTGTGTAGGTAAGCAGCGGTGTAGTGTCTCCCCCACAAGAGACCTCTGGCATAGTGTTGGAGGTCCTTTTTGTACAAAACTATGGTGTCAGATAGTGGACTCGAACCTGTGACACCTGCTTGCAAACCGCTGTGGAACCCGCTGACTAGCTACTCACACGGCTAGTCAGTCCGAACCCGGTCTCTAGACGATAAAAGCCAAGATCCTTGTTAAGCAGGAGGGAATCCATGGTAGAGCACTCGGAGGCGCAGCCTCTCTCCGATCTTCGTGTCATTGATCTGACCCACGGCATCGCCGGGCCTTACTGCACAAAGCTCCTGGCGGACTTCGGTGCCGACGTGATAAAGGTGGAACGCCCCGGCACAGGGGACTACGCCCGTAGAATGGGTCCATTCCCAGGTGACCTCTCTCACCCCGAGAAGAGTGGCCTGTTTCTTTTCCTGAACACCAACAAACGGGGCATAACCCTTGACTTGAAGACCACGGAAGGCGTGGAAACCCTGAAGGAGCTGGTGAAGGGAGCAGACATCCTGGTGGAGAGCTTCAAACCCGAGGTGATGGCCAGGTTGGGATTGGACTACGACTCTCTGACTAAAATCAACCCTGACCTGATAATGACCTCGGTTTCCAACTTCGGGCAGACTGGTCCATACCGTGATTACAGGCTATCAGAACTGGTGCTGTTTGCCACGGGAGGGAAGATGAACTCCTCAGGGCTACCAGACCGTCATCCCCTGAAGCTAGGAGGGAACCACGGGTTTTATCAGGCAGGTAACACCGCAGCAGTGGCAACGCTATTTGCCTGGTATGGGAGAGAGCACCAGGGGCTGGGTGGACAGCATGTGGATGTCTCGATATTTGAGACCCAGTTGGGCTCCATTAATGGGCGCACTGGATCTCTGGTGCAATATCAGTACACCGGAGACAAAGGGCAACGCCTGGGTCCCATAAGGGGTGGCTATCCCAGTGGTGTTTATCCCTGCGCCGACGGCTACATCTCGGTGTCAGGAGGGGGTGCGCGATGGCCCAGGGTAGCCGATACCATGGGAAGGCCGGACCTGGTGGACAGCTACTATGGCACAACTATGGGCCAGTTGGACCTGGACGCCCGGGAAGAATTTGAGACCACCATCTGGCTTCCATGGATATTGGAGAGGACTATGGAGGAGGTGGTGGCGGAGGGACAGGCCAACGAAATGCTCATCGGTCCCATCCTCACTATTGACCAGGCAGTAGACAACCACCAGCAGCTTGCTTTTCGGAATTACTTCGTAGAGATAGACCACCCCGTAGCGGGAGAGTTCCGTTATCCTGGCGCGCCGATATTCAACAATAATGGGTGGTGGAATATCCATAGACCGGCACCCATGCTGGGCCAACACAATAGCGAAGTCCTTGAAGACGAGTTGCGTATTTCGGGGATGAGTGGTTCCGCTGGGCTAGAGGGATCCAGCTTGGCTGAGTTGAGAACCGAAGTAGGCGTGGATAGCGCCTCAATCGAACAGAGTGGCGAGAGGAACAAACTTCCTTTGGAAGGAATACGCATTGTCGATATGACAGTGATTTTCGCGGGTCCCTACGGAACCATGTTCCTTGGCGACAATGGAGCCGAGGTGATTCGGGTGGAGACGCTCCAGCGAATACCGCCAGGCCGAGGCCAGTATGCACATCCTGACCCGGATGCTGAGAAAAAGCGGGCTAGGTCGACGTTTCCTGACAGGGACCCCGGAGAACGGCCCTGGAATCGATCATCCGGATTCAACCAGCACGCACGCAACAAGCACAGCATGTCCCTGGACCTCCTATCCCCTAAAGGGCTGGAGACCTTCCGCAAGCTGGTGGAGGTAAGTGACGTGTTCATTGAGAACAATGCCTCAGGCTCCATGGCTGGGCTTGGAGTCGATTACTCGGTTGTGAGCCAATGGAATCCCAGGCTCATAATGATCTCTGTGTGTGGGTATGGACAGACTGGGCCGTGGACTCACTATCGTGGGATAGGGAGCCAGTTTGAGGCTGGTATCGGCCACTACTCAGTCATGGGCTATCCGGACATGGATTCTGAAGGGGTCCCTGCCTCTGTTGCCACCGATGCGTGCTCTGGGGTCACCATTGCCATCGCAGCCATTATGGCCTTACGACAGCGAGAGAAGACAGGAAATGGAATGTACATAGACATATCCCTGGCCGAGAATTTCTTGCCCCACTTGGGGGAGCTCTTCATGGACTACACAATCAACGGCCGGGTGGCCTCCTCTCCTGGTAACCGAGATCACATGGGGCTGATGGTGCAGGGGGTTTACCCTTGCGCCGGAGACGATGAATGGATCGCAATCTCCCTTGGAAAGATAGAGCAATGGCATACTCTCTGCCGCCTCATGGAGAAGCAAGAGTTGGTGGAAGATGAACGGTTTGGTGACATGGTTGGGCTCTTGGCCAACCATAACCAGGTAGATCAGATAATTGGGGCATGGACGACCACTCAAGACCCCATTGATTTGTTCCATACCCTGCAGATTGGGGGAATTAGCGCGGGGCATGTGATGCACGAAGAGCATGCCTTCAATGATCCCCACATTAAGGAACGGGGCTTCTTCGTATCAGTCACAGCTCCTGAGGTGGGTACCCATCTCTATCCCGGCACAACCTACAAGATGTCCAAGATACCCTTTGAGGTGCGTAAGCCTCCAGTTAGGGTGGGTGAGGACAACGACTACATATACCGAGAAGTGCTCAACCTCTCGGAGGAGGAATACGATGAGTTGAAGGCTCTGGGCCATATAGGGATGGACTATGCACCACACGTCAAGTGACCGGGCAATTCGTCATTTCAGGGCCTAGTTGTACCTAATCCCTCAACGGACTCCTAGTGCTGTGGGGCCCTCCCGCTATTGTGAACCCTAAGGGGTATTTCGTAGAACAGGGGTGGCTCTAGATTGTACCCTTCTGCCACACCTCAACATATCCCTGGCCAATGGCTCATTACCACCTTGCACCATACATTCGGTTGGTGACGTACTAGTACCCCTTCTCGACTCACCCTATTGAGCCGATCCTGCTTCAGGAGGTCCGCTGCAGCCAATAGGAAACCGAGGGATTTTCCTGGATTGCAGGGTGTTCCCAGCTAAGCTACGTGACGCGTGTGACATGATGAGGTGTACAGGGATCTTCTTCCACCTTACCGTTGCCCGAGGATATGGCAAATTCACCGGAAGTGGCATGGCGCCTGCGATAGTAGAGTAGACGGAATCTTGCCAAGCTTGATGCGATGTTTGACTGAGTCCGAAAGTGATACTACCATGGTTCTTGTCGTGTATGGCAGCTTTCTCGGGATCAGGAGTATTGAGGTGAGGAACGTTAGAGTATGCATACTCTAAAATCGGTGAAGTGATATGGGAGAGAACTATGGCTCAACAACCTGTTCGCCTGGCTGTAGTTGGCGCCGGTAGCTTCACACGCAGGTTTCATCTACCGAACTTCCTCAAGATCCCGGGAGTTGAGATTGTAGCCGTCTGCAATCGCTCCGAGGCCTCTGGGCAGGCGGTGGCGAGAGAATTCAACTTCTCCACGGTCTTGACTGATTGGCATGAAGTGGTCTCTCTGCCCCAAGTGGATGCCGTGGTAATTGGCACCTGGCCCTACATGCATGCACCAGTGGCCGTCGCGGCCATGAGAGCAGGTAAGCATGTGTTTACAGAAGCCCACATGGCAGATGACTTGGCAGGGGCACGGGCCATGTACCACACAGCTCAGGAGAATCCCCACCTCAAAACGATGCTCTCCAACCTGCGAGTGCCTGGCGATGCCATGATGCGTAAACTCCTAGCGGAGGGCTATGTGGGTCGGGTCTACCAGGTCTTGGATTATCGGTTCAACGGCCAGTATGCTGATTTCTCTCAGCCGTTGCACTGGCGACAGAGTCGTAAGTTTTCGGGCATCAACTTCCAGTACTTGGGTGTTAGTGCCGAGATCAACCGACGCTGGTTCGGAGACCATCTGCGAGTCTTTGCCCAGGTGAAGACCTTTCACCCTGAGCGGCTAGACGTTGACTCATATGGTCAACTGCCCGATACCATGAACATACTAGCAGAGCTTGAAGACGGCACCCCCATAGTGTATCTGCACAGCGGGGTGACCCGTCTAGGGGGACATCCTCGGCTGGAGATATATGGGAGTGGAGGGACCCTGGTCCACTATTGGCCTACGCGAGGACAAGGACCTGTCGGAATCTTCGGCGCTCGGGCTGGAGAACAGGAGCTCCAGCCGATTCCCATTCCTCCTGGAACCGAGAGCCGTTGGGCGATGAACGAGGACTTCATCTCGATGATTCGGGATGACAGAATGCCCTCTCCTGATCTGGCGACCTTCTTCGACGGTCTCAAGTACACAGAGTTTACCACGGCCTGCTTCCTCTCGGCGGAGCGAGAAGCATGGGTAGAGTTGCCACTGCCCTAGGAATCGGGAAGCAATTATCCTCAATGGCTTTCCCTATGACCTGTGGCCGAGACAGTAGACCGTGCCCCTCCCGCGAATTCAACCCGACAACCTGCGATCTTGGAGCTACAGCCTGACCATCCACAAGCTCGCCGAGCAGGTGGCCCCGCGACAATCGGACCGCAGTGAGGCCGAGATTAGTGCCTGCTCTCTCGTCACCAATGGGACAAGCTGAGATAAGACCTTAGTTCAGATCAATATGCCAATTCCACGACTTCTATACTTGCAGTCGCACTAATCCCTTCGGCCGTGGCGGTAATTGTGGCAGAGCCCTGCGCTTTGCTATTCACAAACCCAGTATCTGAGACAGTGGCGACTGACGGATCTGAACTTGACCAAGTTACAGCCCTACCAGTGATCTCGTTACCGGAGGTGTCTTTTAGGGTGGCACTAAGCTTTACTATACTTCCAGCAGTCAGAACGTAAAGGGATGGTGTAACTGTAACAGAAGCAATAGAGGCCTCAGTTACTGTTATGAGCGCTGTACCTGTTACACCTCCAGATGTGGCGGTAACCGTACTAGTGCCAGGGGCTATCCCAGTAACCAGCCCAATGTCAGATACAGTAGCAGACGAGGGATTTGAACTTGACCACGAGACCGTTTGGCCAGCAATCACATTACCATTCGCATCTAGCATGGTAGATATCAATTGCTGTGTTTGACCAGTGGTAACGTTAGGCGACTGTGGGCTTACTGTTACCGATGAGGCTGGTATAACAGTCACTGTGACAATGGTTGTGTCACTTACACCTGACACCGTGGCGGTTACAGTACTTGTACCAGAAGCTATGGCAGAAACCAAACCTGTGGCGGAAACTGTAGCCACAGACATCTTGGAACTTGACCAATCCACCGGTAGGTTTTTGATCACGTTCCCGTGTGTATCCCTGACACTGACGGACATCTGTTTGATCTGTCCAATCGTCACGGTGTGTGATTCTGGAACTAGTGTCACATTAGCTATTGTAGCTTGAGTGACAGAGATAACTGCAGTTGCGGTTTTCCCATATGCTGTAGCAGTTATCGTGCTTGTGCCAGGAGCTATGCCTGTGACCAACCCAGTTGTAGAGACTGTCGCAGACGACCTGGTAGAACTTTCCCAGACAATGGTCTGACTGGCTACTACATTGCCTTGCACATCCTTGAGGGTTGCTGTCAATTTTTGGGTTTGTCCAGTTATCAGGGTGGCTGACTGAGGATTTACGGCTATAGAGCCGACCTTTGCTTCAGACACAGTTATGGATGAAGTTCCGATTACTCCTCCGGTACTGACAGTTACTATAACTGAGCCAGGCGATATACCTGTCACAAGACCGTCTGCTGATACTGTTGCAACAGACTGGTTTGATGTGGACCATGTGGCGCTAAGGTCGGCCAGTACAACTCCAGCCGCATCCTTGGCAGTTGCAACCAGCAATCGCGTCTGACCAGCTGTCAGTATGGGCGAGTTGGGACTCAAAGTAACGGATGTGGCGACTTCAGCCGCCGGTGAGGCAACATGGGTTAGCAATGGGGTGTTGGTAGGAATGGGGCTAGGGTTGGTAGTTGGGGTTGGGTCAGATCCCCCACAAGCCACGGCCAAAAGAACAATTAGCAGGAAAAGCCCAACAAGTACCCTCTGTAGTAACTGCCTGACAGTCGCAACTGCAGAGCTAGAAATGTACAAGATAGCACCTTACAAATTAATAAGTCTCTCACAAAACTATAGCATGTCTATCGATTAATGAGATACCAGGAATAGCATTTCCACGAGATTCAATCAATATCTAACAAGTACCCAATTTATATCAGAATTCCTCTATAATGTATAATGCCGCTAGCGCAATTCACATAAGGGTCCAAGATGTACGGAGCTATAGGCTCACTCCAACTCAAATTATCAACACTCGCCGTTCTCGCGACTTTGTTGTTACTCATATTGATGGTGCCTATGGGGGTATTCGCTCAGGATAGCCCGAGTGCTGGTCACGATCAACTGATTTCAGACCACGTACCTACCGGATCTCACAATGCAGCACTATCTACGCACTACGATTCTGGATCCCATCTTGAGTTGCTTTCTGCCCATTCTGATTCTGTCTCACATGACGTGATGATATCCACGCACTACGATACTGGATCTCACCTGGATATACTCTCTACCCACGACACGTCGGGATCCCATGAAGAGGCTATCTCCACGCACTACGATACTGGATCTCACATGGAGATG
>VEXC01000021.1 GCA_009391225.1 SAR202 cluster bacterium AC-647-N09_OGT_505m | reverse complement strand
TAGGGCTGTGTTACCATCCTATTGCTCTTCCCTATTCGTTGCAAGCTATCTAATTTCTCGGGCCGAAGCTGCAGCTCAATGCGAGTCCACCAAGAACTGCCTGCACAATTACCTCAGGAGAATACTGTTCTGGCCATAGGTGTCTTCGATGGGGTGCACATCGGCCACCAACACCTCCTGAACCAACTCAAGAACACTGCCTTACAAGGCAATATGCTCAGTGGTGTCCTGACATTCGTCAACCATCCACGGACAGTTCTGGTTCCTGATACATGTGTCAAGTTTATCACGTCTATAAATGACAGGCTGGCCCTTCTGGAGAACACCAACGTAGATATGGTAATCCCCCTGACCTTCGAGCTAGAGTTGTCTCGTTTGAGGGCCCATGAGTTCGTGGAGTTACTCCAGAACCGTTTGCGAATGGCCGGGCTTGTTATGGGGCACAACTTCGTCATGGGGTATAAAAGAGAGGGCACACCAGAGTTCCTCAAGGCGATCGGCGGCGAAAAGGGCTTCTCTGTTACCGTCGTGGATCCAGTATCCGCGGATGGAGAACGAGTCAGCAGCACTGCAACTCGGGAAGCTATCTTAGCAGGGGACGTGGACAAAGCGTACCAAAACTTAGGGAGGTCATTCACACTCCAAGGCAAAGTGATTGAGGGCAACTCCAGGGGCAAGTCCCTGGGTTTCCCGACGGCGAACCTGAGCATTGCCAACAACCGTATACTGCCAATGGATGGCATTTACGCCACCTGGGCCCAAGTGGGCAATAAACGGTATATGGCAGCCACCAACATAGGTGTCAGGCCAACCTTCGAAGAAACTGAGCGCATTGTGGAAGCCTTTCTTCTAGATTTCGATGGAGACCTGTACGGCTCCGAAATATCTGTGGGATTCGTTGAGCGCCTGCGCAACGAGCAGCGCTTCGATACACCAGAGGAACTGGTGGCCCAGATGCACAAGGACGTAGAGCAGACCAGAGAGATCCTGGATAAGCCCCGGGGTTAGTCCACGTGAATCCTGATTCCCTTTGACATAGACTGAACCACTTGGCTAACGAGTTGATAGACCCCACAATCCTTCATAACGTACTCAGGCGCGGCGTCTCCGAGATTATCGTGGAGGATGAGTTCGTACGACTCCTCCAGGCTGGCAAGCCACTGCGCCTGAAAATGGGCTTCGACCCCAGCCGCCCAGACATTCACATGGGACACGCCGTCGGCCTTCGCAAGCTACGACAGCTCCAAGAACTGGGACACCAGGTTGTCCTCATAGTTGGGGATTGGACGGCGCAGATTGGTGACCCCAGCGGCCAGTCAATTACCCGTCCCATGCTCACTGCAGAAGAGGTTAGGGCCAACGCGGAGACCTACCTGCAACAGTTCTTCAAAGTAGTGGACAAGGAACGCACCGAGACCGTGTGGCAGAGCGAGTGGTTCGGCAAATTCACCTTGTCCAACGTCTTTGACCTCACTCGTCGATTCACCGTGGCCCAGTTCTTGGCGCGAGACGATTTTGCCCAGCGCTTCCGTGCCCAGCGACCCATCGCCATCACTGAGTTCCTCTACCCACTACTCCAGGCCTACGACTCGGTGGCCATTGGGTCCGACGTGGAGTTCGGGGGAAGCGACCAGCGATTCAACCTCCTAGTGGGACGGGACCTCCAAGGCATGATGGGTCAGAGTCAGCAGCAGTGCTTCATCATGCCAATACTGGTAGGCACAGACGGCGTCCAGAAGATGAGCAAGAGCCTAGACAACTACATAGGAGTGGACGAGCCAGCCAACGAGATGTACGGCAAGATCATGTCCATCCCAGATTCGCTGATGATGGACTACTTTGAGTTGGTCACTGACATTCCTGACACAGAACTAGCGGAGATCCGCCATCACTTGGATACCCAATCCATCAACCCAATGTATCTCAAAAAGCTCCTGGCCCGGAACATCGTCGCCCAGTTCCATGATGCACAAGCAACACAGCAGGCAGAAGAGCGCTTTGAGAGGACATACCAGCGCAGGGACATACCTGACGAGATACCCGTGTTGGCATTCTCCTTCCGTTCACCTGGGACAGGGCCTAACGCAGAGCTCTTGGCTAGTTTCAGTGACCAAAAGGATGGATTAGGGTCTCATACAGGGAGATCGACATCTGGGATAGATGTCGATCTTGCACGATTGTTGGTCACCGCTTCTTTAGCGGCCAGCCGCACAGAGGCAAAACGGCTAATTGCCCAGGGCTCCGTTGACATCAACGACAGGCCTCTAGAACCAGATGAGAAAACAGCGGTTGAGCCAGAAGATATTGTTCGGGTCGGCAAACGTCGCTTCGTGAGAATCGTGAACGCGGATGAACCCCAGTCCTAGCCATCCTGCCCTTCTACCGATTCGCGGTGGGCGTGCAATGCAACAGAAGGACTCTCTCAGAGAGTTCGTTTGCGATTTCAGTCTAATGTAGGGCGCCTACAAAGGGTAAATCAGCCGTTGAGACTAGCTGGCTGTAGCCAGGTCGATTAGCCTGACATCTCGTCTCCCTGGAGTCAATTCCAGAATCGCAACACTACCGAGCTTCACAAGATTCTTGGGTAGTGTGGGGCTTCCCGGGTTTATGAACAGGATACCTTGATGCTCCTCCACCATCGCGTAAAGAGTGCGGCCAAGGACCACGATGTCCACCTCTGTTCCAAAATATTCCTCAAGCAGCTTTGGCAGGGCCTGGTCTGGAAGGTGGTGAGCCTCTATGACGCCAGGCATAAGCTCGTCGTTGAAACCGGGAAGCCACAATTCGTTCACCAAGCCGATTGTATGGCCTTCCAACTCGAGAACCTGCTGTAGGGCAACTCTATGGTCTCCTGCATTTTCCAGCGCGTAAGGTTGAGGGGCCTCTGCCTGACCACCTTCCATCCTCCCAGCAGCTTTCACAGGCGCGATGTGTTCTAATCTATCCAAGACGGCGGACGTAGAAATCCCACCTGCGTGTAGGATCATATCCACCCCTTGAAAAGCCAAAATTACCTCTTCAGGCACTTCCTCACCTCTCAGCACACGGGTATCTGAGACCAAACCTATTCTCATATTCGCCTCCTTGCTCTTAGCTCTTATACGATGGGATTTTCAATCTTGGATAGGGTACTCTCGACCCTGTAGATATTCAACGGAATGTTAATTACTCCTTCAATATCTCCCTTGGCCTGAACACACACTGCATCTTCATGTCCTGGGATTCGCCAATAGCGCAGTCCGTGGGTTCCTGAGCCTCCTTCATCCAGCAAGCATAGGCCTACTTGCAAATCCAGGGTCAGTCCATGCCAATAAGGGAAGCGGCCACATTCAGCACACACTACCGAATGTCCTAGTTGCCGTGCATGGTGCCATATTCCTCCAAACAGCACCCGCTGCCGAGGACCGCGTAGATGCTGGGCCATTTCTCCGAAGCGATACGGCCGAGACCAAGGTAGTTCAACATGGAGGTCTGCTGGCCGATGTATCTTGATACCCAGGCACCGGCACGGAGTGTATTGAACTCATCCTCTTCGATGGTCTATATCTCTCTCTCAACCACTCTCCTAAAGTAGATGGCAGCCGTACGCCTCTACTCCCGCAATCAACTCAGGCCGTACTGGCCATGTTCTATGGTTCGTGAGGTGTGAATCCGGGCTTTGCCGATCCTGAGTGACGCCCACGGGCCTGCGGCGTGACCTTCACCACACCACCGCCAAGGATACTGTAATAACCTGACTCAACATTGGCTGGGATTTCAGGCCTGATTTTTGAGTAGTCCAGTTATCTCTTCCATGTCTTCTCGGGTAAGATGCCAGTCAGCAGCCTTGGCGTTGGCTACTACCTGCTCTGGCCGCGTGGCTCCAGCGATTACCGAACTGACAGCAGAGTTGTCCAGCAACCAGGCAAAAGCCAACTCCACAATCGGGTGTCCTCGCTCCTCGGCGAAGCTCTCCAACCTAGTCAACGTCGCAAAGTTCTTCTCGGTGAGAGTGCGTTCTTGGGCACGGGTGTTGCTGGCGAGTCGGGTGCCTTCTGGGACTGGCTCGCCCTCGCGATATTTCCCTGTGAGGAAGCCGCTAGCGAGAGGGAAATAGGGGAGTATCCCAATGCCATAGGCATGGCAGAAAGGGATCAGTTCATGTTCGATGGTGCGGTTCAGGAGGCTGTACTCAGGCTGGACGCTGACGAATGGAGTAAGGTTCAGCGCTTTGGAGGTCCAGATGGCCTCGCACACCTGCCAGGCAGCGAAGTTGGAGCAGCCAATGTAGCGCACTTTGCCCTGGTGCACCAGAGTGTCCAGGACACGCATGGTCTCCTCTATGGGAGTGCCAGAGTCGGTGAAGTGTATCTGATAGAGGTCTATGTAGTCAGTCTGGAGCCGACGAAGGCTGTCCTCCACCTGCTGCATGATATGAATGCGAGAATTTCCTCGATTATTGGGACCGTCGCCCATTGGGCCTGATACCTTAGTGGCTATGAGAATCTGGTTACGGACGTGCTTGACTGCCTTACCTATTCGTTCCTCTGAAAGACCCCTGCCGTAGATATTGGCCGTATCGATGAAGTTTATGCCCTCTTCGATGGCCTGGTGGACCACCATTGCGGACCTTTCCTCATCTACCCTACCCCCAAAGTTGTTGGTGCCTAGGCCAACGGTAGAAACTTCAAGCCCGGATGGGCCAAGCTTTCGGTATTCCATGCGGATGCTCCTTTCTGGTGGTTAACGGATTTCCACGTATTATATGGGACTTGGCCGCCCTCTGCGACAGGAATCATCTTGTAAGGGCGGATGCCTGCGCCGCCAAGACGCTGGCAATCTTCTCCCAGTGGAAGGCAGCATCTCCGAATAGGAGCTCACTGACCTTAGCTTTCTTGTGAAACAGATGGATGTCCATCTCCTTGGTGAAGGCTATGCATCCATGACACTGGTGGGCCAGAGATGTGACTGTACGATAGGCTTCGCTGATCCAGGCTTTGGCCTCTGAAATTTCGGTGGCATTGGTTTCGCCTTGAGCTACTAGCCACGCGGCCTGGTATGCTAGATTACGGGAGGTCTC
The DNA here is from genome assembly GCA_009391225.1 of SAR202 cluster bacterium AC-647-N09_OGT_505m. The sequence continues at coordinate 10,771 of VEXC01000021.1, read as the reverse complement.
AACGGCCGTGAACATGTTGGCACAGTGATGCTGAATAGCCTGTAGGCTACCTATGGTTTGCCCAAATGCTGAGCGGTTGTTTACATAGTTCACTGCAAGTTCCATCGCTGCCTGAGCACCACCCACAGCCTCAGCACACTTTCCCGCAGCACCCCAGGCCAACAGTTTTTCCACCAGGGGCCACCCATCATCTGAATGACCCAGAAGTCGGTCTGTAGGCACTTGCACATTCTGAAAAATCACCTGCGCCTGTTTATCAATACCCATGACTTCCAACGGCTTGATAGTGATGCCGGGGCTGTAGGCATCCACTATGAAAAGAGAGATTCCTTGTTCAGGGTCTACACCTCCGGCAGTCCTAGTGACGACTATGAAGTAGTCTGCGATTTGACCATCGGACACAAACGTCTTCGTGCCGCTAATCGTATAGCCGTCGCCTGATAAATCGGCACGGACGTTGATATCCCTTGCATGGTAACTAGCACTGACTTCCGTGATGGCTAGAGCCATGACTAGTTCACCAAAGCCTATCTTTTGCAGGAATTCTACCTTCTGATCCTCCGTCCCAGCATCTAGGATAGCCTGACCGCAAAGAACAACTGTGGAAAAATATGGGCCTGGGAGGAGCGCTCGACCCATTTCCTCTAGGAGAATTGCCATATGTTGAAAGCTGAATTCCGGGCCTCCATACTCCGCTGGTAAAAGAAACCCCGTCCAACCTAGTTCCGCCATCTTTCCCCAAAGCTCTGGAGAGTGGCCGGTCTTGTCGGTTTCCATCTGCCGTACCAGGGTTTTGGGACACTCGGTCTCTAAGAACTCTCTGGTGAAGGTCCTGAGCATTTCTTGTTCTTCTGTAAGAGCGAAGTCCATGAAGTTTGTCTCCTTCACTATTAGACAATTATTTCGTACCTGATAAGGGTAGTCAATTAAGACTGTAACTGTATCGGGTTAGTCCAGGGAGGGATGGGCTTTCCTAATGGGCTTTCCTAATGGATAGCAACTGGTAAATGAAAATGTTTATCAAGTGCCTTGACAGACAATTGCTGAATCAAACAGCGTAATGTTACCGGGGTTTTTAGGATCAATAGCATTATCCGTGTTTGATAGATTCTTCTCTCAAATCCCAATGCTACCTCTCATTGTGGAAAATATAGAAGCCGGCTTAGCTATTCGCTGGGCATCCCTAGGCCACGTTGGGCGATAATGTTTCGATGTATCTCTGAAGTGCCTAGGAAGATCGTTTCTGGTACAGAACTCATGTAGGCTTCTTCAATCCTCCCTTTAAGCGGGGTTTCTAACGAGGAACTCTCTAACGGTCCATAGAGACCAAGTATCTGCATAGCCATGTTGGCAAACCATTGCCAGGTTTCGCTGGCCAGGAGTTTGGCTATTGAGCTTTCAGAAACCGAAGCGAGCCCCTGTTGTTGGGACCATGCTAACCTATAGGAGGCCATACGGCATGCCTCTATTCGCGTCGCCGCCTCTCCTAGTTTGTCGCGTACTTGAGGAACATCGAAAAGGGTACCTACGTTGTGTGTGGTATTCTTGGTATAGGTCACCAAGTCCTCTAGGAGACTACGGGCGCGGCCAACCAACTCGATGTTACCTCGCTGGCGGTTAAGTGTGCTCATAGCCACTATCCATCCCCCATCTGGTTCCCCTACTATATTCTCCGCCGGAACGCGAAGGTCATCGAAGAATACCTCGTTGAGCATTCCACTCCTACCTTGACCTTCGTCTAGAGAGCGAAGAGTGATTCCTGGTGATTTCATGTTTACGATGAAGTAGCTGACATCTTGATGTCTTGGGGCCTGAGGGTTAGTACGCGCCAGAATGTGAATCCAGTCTGCCCGTGCCGCTCCTCCTATGTAGTCCTTCTGGCCGTTTATTATGTAGTGATTACCTTCCTGCACAGCCGTGGTACGTACAGAGGCGAGGTCTGAACCACCCCCAGGTTCAGTGTATCCCTGGCACCAGAATGTTTCTGCTTTGGCAATGGGGGCCAGGTGGGTGCTCTTGAGATGCTGGGGCCCGAACTGGATTAACGCAGGACCTATGAGGTTGGGGCCATCATCAAAGGCTATGGCACCGGCAACGCCCCAGTATGCCATCTCTTCTCTGAATAGCATATGCCTGATTGGTGAGACATCTTGGCCTCCGTACTCCTTGGGCCAATGCATGATAGTCCAGCCCTTCTGTGCTAGCGCGTTTCGCATTTTCTGCACGGTGGGCCAGATGAAATCTGTGAAGAGATCCCGTTCCATCCAAAGCAGTTCCTTGGGAATCTCGGTGAGGATGAAGTTTCGGACTTCTTTCTGGAAATCCTCATCCTCGGCGCTGAATCCAAAATCCAATCCCGTCCCTCCTTGGTTGCCGAGGGTCATGGCTGTCATGGCTGTGTTGGTTTGGTTATTGTTCTAGACCACTCTATTATAATTATACTACGGCCCTAGAGGATAGCCCACTGGGATAAGAAATGGTTGGTATCAGAGTAAGAGTCGTCTGGAAGGAAACCGGGGATTCTACCGTGCGGCCCATATACGATTTTCTGCTGGGTTAACTGTAATGAAGCCTGCCGCAACCTATCCCGAGAGTATTTGTACCAGTCAAAGTATTGGTTCCACTCAATGATTGGTAGCTTAAGACGGGTTTTTCTGCTGGTAGTGTAATTGACAGTACCTATGCGCTAGTATATGCTACAGTTCCTGGTTGATTCTATGACAATACCTCCTCTTGGGGGCATTGCCGGGGTGATGTAAGTGGCACCTGAAGGTTTCGCGGCCAACTACGCCGCGGTGGTCATAGCGGGCATTGTGGGGTTTGTCGGCATGGGAATCATGTTTGCCGCCTCCTTCTTGCTATCCCCCAAAAAGCAATCTTCCATCAAGGACATGCCCTATGAGTGCGGAATCCCTCCCGCGCCCTACTCTTGGTCTCAGTTGCACATGAGATACTACATCTTCGCGATTCTGTTTCTCATATTCGACGTTGAGGCAGTTTTCCTCTTCCCTTGGGCTGTCGTATTTCTTACCAGTATTGACGCGGTGTTCTACGAGATGCTCATATTCATTGGAATCCTCTTCTTTGGCATTGTCTATAGCTGGAAGAAGGGAGTGCTGCAGTGGAATTGACTGAAGGTACTGGAAATCTTGAACCCCGCAGCATCCTGAACCGTGCTGCACCGGGTGTTGTCACCGCCAAGTCCGAGCAGCTTATCGCTATGGCCCGGAAGTCGTCCCTATGGCCCATGACCTTCGGACTAGCCTGCTGTGCCATAGAGATGATGAGCACTTATATGGCTGATCACGATTTGGACAGGTTTGGCATTGTCACTTGGCCGTCCCCCAGACAGTCGGATGTGATGATTGTGGCCGGAACGGTGGTTAAGAAGATGGCCGAGCCCATAAGAATCCTATACGAGCAGATGCCTGAGCCCAAATGGGTCATAGCGATGGGAAGCTGTGCAACCAACGGAGGGCCATACTATCGGTCCTATTCAGTGGTGATGGGAGTGGACCACATAATCCCCGTGGATGTTTATGTGCCAGGATGCCCTCCCAGACCCGAGGCCCTGATAGATGGCATCTTGAAACTGCAGAAAAAGATTATGCAGGACGCCAAAGAGCGTGGTAGAAAGGCATAGGCGAGAGGAGGCCCCACGGGCCCCTGTCGCTCTGGACGACAAAGGGCATGCCCTGGAACTCCTGCTCCCAAAAATCCTGGCGCAGTTTCAGCCGGCAATAGGGGCAACAGTGAACCTGGTGGAGGTGACCGTAAAACCCCAGGATATCCCCTCCATCTGCCAGGTGGCAAAAGATGACCCCCAGCTTTCCTTCGACTTTCTCCTGTGTCTCTGCGTTGTGGACTATCTTGAGCACCTACAGGTGGTGTATCACCTGTACAGCACCACCATGAAACACAAGATGGTACTTAAGGCGAATGTTACCCTCGATGAACCTAGCTTGCCGTCGGTTATGCCTGTGTGGCCCGGGGCAGATTGGTTCGAGCGAGAAGCCCACGACTTGTTTGGCGTGATTTTTGAGGGTCATCCCAACATGACACCACTGCTTCTGTACGAAGGATTTGACGGATACCCAGGCCGCAAGAGCTATGAGATGCCGGAGTATACGGAGTGGTAGACATGAGCACGGGAGGCCAATTGGATACTGTCCAGATGATGGTGAACATGGGGCCTCAACACCCCAGCACACACGGAGTTTTCCGTATGGTGCTATCGGTGGACGGGGAGCGAATCTTGGACGTGGAGCCCCACATAGGTTATCTACACAGGGGCGCAGAGAAGCTGTGTGAGGGAGAGATTTATGCCCAGATTGTCACACTCTTTGATCGCCTAGACTACATAGGCAACTTCAACAATGAGTTGGTCTTCTGTATGGCAGTGGAGAAACTCATGGCCCTTGCGGTACCGGAACGAGCAGAATACATCAGGGTCATAATGTGCGAGTTAAACCGCATATCAAGCCATCTCCTCTTCTTTGGCACTTTCGGTATCGACGCCGGGGCCATGACACCAATCATGTATGCCTTCCGGGATAGGGAGAAGATACAGACCATGTTCGAGGCGGTGAGCGGAGCGCGGATGATGCACAACTACATCCGTATCGGAGGCGTCAAGAACGATGTCCCAGAAGACTTCCATCAGCGCGTTACCACTCTGCTTTCAGAGCTAAAACAAGGCATTGACGAAGGAGACCGGCTTCTGAGCTTCGGCGAGATATTTTTGGCCCGTACCAAGGGAATTGGGATTATCGACGCTGAGACAGCTATAGCCCATGGCATGAGCGGGCCTTCTTTGCGAGCCTGCGGCGTTCCCATGGACGTTCGGAAGGACGAGCCTTATTCGGTCTATGACCGATTCGACTTCGGCATCCCAATCGGGGAAAAAGGTGACTCGTGGGACAGATATTACGTCCGTGTTGAGGAGATGCGCCAATCAATTCGTATCATTGAGCAGGCCCTTCACCAGATGCCAGAGGGACCTATTGCCACGCCTGTGAGGATTGTGCTTCGCCCCCCAGCCGGAGAGGTCTACGTACGTGCAGAGAATCCCAGGGGAGAGATAGGGGTATACCTGGTGAGCAATGGCGCCGACAAGCCATACAGAGTAAAGGTGCGCCCTCCGTCCTTCTGCAACCTGATGTCGCTGAAACACCTGTTAAGGGATTCCTACGTGGCTGACACGGTGGTGATCCTGGGCTCCCTAGATGTAGTGCTGGGAGAGGTGGACCGATGAGCTTGTTGGATACCGCCATGTTGGTTTCGGCTATTCTGGGCCTACTAACAGGGCTTTCCGTGGTGGTCTTATCTCTGACTTGGCTGGAGCGGAAATTCCTGGGGCGAATCCAGATGCGTATGGGCCCCATGCACGTAGGTCCATTTGGTTTGCTGCAGCCGGTGGCCGACGCTATAAAGCTCATGGCTAAAGAGGACCTGCTATCCACGTGGGTGGACCGGGTAGTGTACTGGGTAGCGCCGCTGGCTGTGTTTGTTCCATCATTCATGATTTGGGTAACCATACCTCTTGCAAGGGACACGGTGATACGGAATTTGGACATGGGGCTGTTCTACATCATAGCCTTCTCCGTCCTGTCAATAGTGGGTCTGGTAACCGCTGGCTGGGCCTCGTCCAATAAGTACGCCGTTTTGGGTGGGTTCAGGGCCGCGGCCCAGCTTATAAGCTACGAGATACCGCTGATTCTGGCGATTCTTGGGGTGGCCATGCTAGCCCAATCCTTGAACCTAGAGACGGTTGTAGATGGCCAACGTACTGTACCATACATTCTGATTCAGCCCCTGGGGCTGGTGTTATTCTTTGTGTCGGGGCTGGCAGAGCTTGGGCGCACTCCTTTCGACATACACCCAGCGGAGTCCGAGCTAGTGGGGGGGCCATTTGTGGAGTACAGTGGTGCACACTGGGCGGTTTTCTTCCTGGCGGAATACATCAATACATTTGCCATAGCCGCTCTTACGGTGTTGATGTTTCTGGGGGGATGGCTGTTCCCAGGGCTTCCCAGCGACGTCACAGCCGTGGGGGTGCTGGTATTCTTAAGTAAGACATATTTGGTCATCCTGATTATATTCTGGATACGTGGGACCTATCCACGACTGAGAATCGATCAGTTGATGTCCCTGGGATGGAAGGTACTAGTGCCCCTGGCCTTCGTCAACATTATAATCACAGCTGTTTACATGTTCTATGGCTGGCCTGCGTGGAGCCTTACCCTGATGTCCCTGGCTATTCTGGGAGCCACGATCTGGGGACTCAGCAGGCACATGGGCACTGCGCCCACTCCCGAGTACACAGTACGGCTATTTAACCCCACATCGGAGGCACCACATGCTGGGTAATATCAAGGGTCTCGCAGTCACTCTGGCCACCTTCTTCCGCAAGCCGGTGACATATCAATATCCTAAGGAACATAAGCCCGTAGAGGCCCGCTTTATGGGGTTCCCAGTACTCACCTGGGATGAGAAAGTTGGAGAGCCCTTCTGTACGGGCTGTATGGTATGCGTCCGCTACTGCCCTACTCAGTGTATGACCGCGACGATGAAAGACAACCCCCTTCGTTCCGAAGGAAAGAGCTCCAGGCGAAAAATTGTGGATAGCTTTGAGATAAACCTGGGTCGGTGCATACTATGTGCTATTTGCGTGGACGTGTGTAACTTCGATGCCATTGAGATGAGCCACGAGCATGAGCTGAGTAAGTACGCTCGTGACGGGAACCGGACAGACTTGGAGCAGCTATTGGAGATGGGCAAGGCATATCAGAGTGAGATAGGCTGGAAACCTCAGAAGGAGACCAAGGAGGAGGAAGCCGTGGAGGCTGAGACATGAGCCTCTCTCTAATCGTATTCTACTTTCTGGGTGTGATATGCCTGGGTGGGGCTGTAGGTGTGGTGGTGGCCCGCAACGTTGTCCACGCCTCTCTTCTCCTTCTCGTATCTCTCATGGGAGTTGCTGGGCTGTTCCTCCTGCTGCTGGCGGAATTTCTTGCCCTGGTGCAGGTGCTTATCTACGGAGGAGCTATCACCATAGTAATACTCTTCGTAATAATGCTCACCCGTGTGCATGAGTTCCGAACCATGAGGGACAACTCCCAGTGGCCTCTGGCGGTTGTGGCGGCCTTGGCGGTGTTTGGCCTTCTGGCCGCGGCGGCGGTAAAAGGAGCACCAATCGAGAGTACCCGCAGTTCCGTGGCGTTTTCAGAGCTGGGGGACACCCTTTTTGCCCAGTGGGCTGTGCCATTTGAAGTGGCATCACTGGTGCTGCTGGTGGCCCTTATTGGGGCCATAGTCATAGCAAGAGAAAAGGAACAAGAGTGAGCCTGATTCACTTTCAGGTGCTTAGCGCCGCCCTGTTCTCCATCGGCATATACGGTGTGCTGGCGCGACGTAGCGCAGTCCTGATTCTACTCGCTCTGGAGCTGATGCTCAACGCGGTGAACATCAACCTCATCTCCTTCGCCGCATACAGTGAGCCGGTGCAGGCCACGGGACAGGTCATTGCAATTTTCGTCATCACCGTGGCTGCCGCGGAGGTAGGCTTGGCCATGGCGATAATCCTACGCCTCTTTCGAGACCGTGCCTCTGTAGATGTGGATGAGGTGGATCTGATGAAATGGTAGGAACGTAGTTGACAATGCTTCAAGTTGAGACGGCGGGAAACTTGGGAGTGCAGTGGGCATGGATAGCGCCCGCTCTTAGCGCCTCTGCCTTTTTTCTCATCATCGTTTTGGGTCGTTTTCTTCGCTGGCAAGGAGCTTTCCTCTCCATTCTAGCCATCATGGGAGGCTTCGGAGTCTTCTGCTACGTGCTCAGGGAGTTCCTGTCCTCGGGAGGGGGCATATTCTCGGTTGACTGGTTCTCCGTGGGGGAAAGCACCTTCACCTGGGGCATAATGGTGGACGAGTTGTCAGTGGTGATGCTGGGCCTAGTGACATTTGTGGCCCTCATGGTCCAGGTGTACTCACTGGGGTACATGATGGGGGAGCGGGCCTTTGGTTGGTACTTCGCAGTCCACTCCCTCTTCGCTGCCGCCATGCTGACCCTGGTACTGGCTGATAACTTCCTGCTGCTGTACATAGCATGGGAGTTGGTAGGTGTGTGCTCCTATCTGCTCATCGGGTTCTGGTACGAGAGGCGCTCAGCGGCAGAGGCAGCTAAGAAAGCCTTTGTCACCACCAGGATAGGGGACGTGGGGCTTCTGATAGGGATTCTACTGCTGTTCAACGAGACTGGCACCTTTGACATCACTACCATTTTCCACGTGGCACAGCAGCCTGGAGAGTTGGGCATCCACTCCGGAACACTCACCGCAGCTGTGCTGCTCATCTTCCTGGGCGCAATGGGCAAATCGGCCCAGTTCCCCCTACACGTGTGGCTCCCCGATGCAATGGAAGGGCCAACCCCTGTGAGTGCCCTCATCCATGCTGCCACCATGGTCATTGCAGGAGTCTTCCTGGTCGCTCGAATATATCCCCTGTTCATAGAATCTGATACGGCGATGCTAACAGTAGCAGTTATCGGCCTTATCACCGCCTTCTTCGCAGCGGCTATGGCCTTGGTGATGACCGACCTCAAACGGGTGCTGGCATATTCGACAATAAGCCATCTGGGATTCATGATGTTGGCCCTCGGGTCTTTCGGGTTCACCGCTGCGATATTCCATCTTGTTGCCCACGCCTTCTCCAAGGCCCTCCTCTTCCTGGGGGCTGGGAGCATCTCCCACGGCAGCGGAAAGACGGACATCCGAGAGATGGGGGGACTGTGGCGGCGAATGCCGGTGACCGCAGTTACCTTTGGGATAGGAGTCCTAGCCCTGGGTGGTATCCCACCGCTGAGCGGATTCTTCAGCAAGGATGAGATCCTGGTGGCTGTCCTCCATGAACGACCAGTGTTCTTTATTCTAACCCTTGTGGCCGCTCTCATGAGCGCCCTATACATGGCCCGGCTTCTGTTCCTAGTGGTACTGGGCAATTTGAAGACAGAGAACGAACTCGCCCACGAATCCCCTTTGGCAATGACAGTGCCCCTGGTGGTGCTTGCAGCACTGGCTTTGGGCGCGGGGTTGCTGGCCCCAGGGTTGATTCCAGGCTACGATGGCTTTGGCAACTGGCTGTTCTACGAAAATCCCGAAGGCTACCACATCAATGGCCTGGTGATGGGCCTCTCCATAACGTTGTCCCTTGGAGGATTTGCCCTGGGATGGGCCTTGTACATGAAGGGCTCGCTATCTGCGGAGCGCATTCGGGAGCGATTTTCCTGGCTACACCGTTTGCTGGTCAACAAATATTATCTGGACGACCTGTACCAGTGGGGCATTGATAGGGTTGCCCTGGCCTTCGCCAACTTCATGGCTCTCTTCGATCGCATTGTGCTGAACGATACTGGGGTGAATGGAACCGGGCGCTCCGTGTTCCTCTCTGGCTGGATGTTGAGGTATCTGGAGACTGGCAAGGTATACAACTACGCTTTGGGAATGGTGATAGGCGTTGTGGCAGTCGCCCTAATATGGTGGCTGGCGTTGCCCTATGCATAAGAGCGGGGATGTGACATGTCAATGAGCGAACAGGACAAGTAGGGCAAATTGGACACCTTCGACTCATACGTACTGATGGCCCTGGTGGTAATACCATTCGGCTGGGGCGTCCTCTTGGCCTTTCTCCCCAGGGAGAAGCTCCAGCATATCAGGCTTACGTCCGCCGCTGTGGCCGTGGTACTCCTGGGCCTCAGTTCTTACATCTTCCTGGCATATGAAAACGACCTGGCGGCATCTCAGCAGTACCAGTTCGTCCAGGAGTTCCGGTGGCTAGACTCCCTAGGGATTACCTTCTCCTTGGGCGTAGACGGCATCTCAGTACCCATGCTGCTGCTGACTGGAATCGTAATGCTCACCGGAGTCCTCATCTCGTGGAACATAGAGTACCGCACCAAGGATTTCTTTATGCTGTTCTTCCTGCTGTCCGCGGGAGTCTTTGGGGTATTCGTTTCCTTGGACCTGTTCTTCTTTTTCTTCTTTTACGAGTTGGCGGTGCTCCCCATGTACCTGCTCATCGGAGTGTGGGGGAGCAGCAGCGACTTTGGCACCTTCCTCCGTCCCAAGGAGTACGGGGCCATGAAACTGATGCTGTACCTGGTGGCGGGGAGCGTTCTCGTGTGGATAGCCATCATTGCCATGTACGTGGAAGGCAGCATGGGATCCTTTTCTCTGTTACGACTAGAGGAAGGGAATTTCTCACCGACTTTCCAGCGCTGGGTGTTTCCACTGTTCATGGTGGGATTTGGTGTGCTGGCGGGTCTGTGGCCCTTCCATACTTGGTCGCCGGACGGTCACGTAGCAGCGCCTACCTCGGTGAGTATGCTTCACGCTGGGGTGCTGATGAAACTTGGGGCTTACGGTATCATCCGGGTTGGCATAGACCTGCTACCACAGGGAGCGGAGGACTGGATGCCTGTGCTCATTATCCTGGGGACAATCAACGTGGTGTACGGTGCTGTGGCCGCGATGGGTCAGCGGGACCTGAAGTATGTCATCGGTTACTCCAGCGTGAGCCACATGGGGTACGTTCTGATGGGCTTTGCCACCCTGAACTCCTTGGGAGTGGGTGGAGCGGTCCTCCAGATGTTCTCCCACGGGATTATGACTGCCCTCCTATTCGCCCTAGTGGGAGTAATCTATGACCGAACTCATATCCGGGATATCGGCGTATTGGAGGGGCTGACCAAGCGCATGGGACTCACGGCGACCTTC
>VEXC01000020.1 GCA_009391225.1 SAR202 cluster bacterium AC-647-N09_OGT_505m | reverse complement strand
GCAGTCATCGTAGCACCACAACCTACCAACACCACCATAAGTGCTGGCAATAGCAACAATAGCGAAATGGCCTTCAGCTTCATCTCACAGACCCCCTAGAACCCTCCCCGATATAACCCGTCAGGGGTATGCCACAGGCCAGGCTGGAGCGTGTGAGATGTGGTAGGTAGCTGGGAGGACACCAAGTGGCAAATTCTCTAGAATTGGGTATGGTCCAGGATATTCTTTAGCTTCCTCGAACGAGACGGGTGTCTAATCTTAAGCAAGGCCTTGGCTTCAATGACCCCTATCTCCTCAGTGCTGTACCCAAATTCCCGGCCAATGTTCTCGAGAATTCGGCCATGCTCCTCTGACAGACCAAATCGTAATGCAGGGAAGTGATATAGAGACCAAACATTGTCATACGTGATATCTGTGTCAACATCCCTACCAATCAGGATACGGCGCTCGACTGGACCAAAAGCCTTGATCATGTCTAGGAATTCTTGTTTTTGGACTTCTGTTAATATTCCGCTCAATGATTGACCTCCATATCTCCAAGACCGGTATCCTGTAGCTTCGCTCCATCTATGTCTATATCAACTGGCACATCACACACTATGGTGGTCAGAGTCCTCATCAGGAAAGCCTGTTCACGGTGCGCCTCCAATAACCTAGCTACACGTTTCGCGCCCCGAAAACTGGACTCGCGAATTACAGCGAGGTCTTCATACACATTGTCCAGTCTGCCACGTTCTTGCAGTACTGCCGTGGCTGACACATCCCCTATTCCTGGTACCCCAGGGAGATTGTCGGACTTATCACCAACCAGGGCTTTGTAGTCGGGAATGTTCTCAGGAGCGATTCCACCAAATCGCCTCTTTGCAGCCGCTACTCCGAAAAACCTTGTGTCCCAGTACTGGCTGAAGACCTCTACCTCAGTGATGGGTGTCACAAGTTGGAGCAGGTCTAGGTCGCTGGTCACGATCACTGTTTGGAATTCCGCCATAGAAGCCTTACGAGAGAGAGTTCCCAACACATCGTCAGCCTCGTAGCCTCCTACGGTGCAGAAGACTACGTTCAGGGATTCCAGACGCTGTCGCACCCGCTCACAGTCTTCAAGTAACCCCTCAGGTACCGGGGGTCGGTTAGCCTTGTAGTCAGGGTACAGCTTGTGACGGAAGGTGGGCGGTGGTGGGTCGAAGGTGACTATGACATGCGTAGGGATGTGTTTCTCTATTGCATCACTAATCATCTGAAAGAACCCCGGCACCACTTTGTTGGGGTAGCTGGTGAACCAGCTATGAAAAGCCAGGGCGTGCCCATCGAAGAGTAGTAAGCGCTTGGAGGAGTGAGTCCCGTTTTTGCCGTTCATATGCTCCTTCATTAGGGGGATAACCTGGTTGTTCAAATCAACAACTAGTGGTTTTTCCGACGCCGCATCTTGGGCCTTAACTGTCTACCCCATCAATGGCAGACGCCTGTACATCCAGATTGATACCAGTCATCAATTGGGCGAGTCGAGCATCTCTGCTCTCTAGTTCTAACTCTTTTGCGTAGAGCAGTGCACATATTTTCCGCTTCAAATTGAGGCCCACAGGTTCTCCTTCAATCTCAATAAAGGATGAGGCTACTTCTCTGATCATAAATAGTTCTGGAATATCTATTTCAAATGCATATTCTTTTCCTTGGTTTTCGGGCGTTGTAGTATAGACCACAGCTTTCCCTATCTTGTCCATTAAGTCCAACGGTACTGCCAATCTTGCAGTCAATTGAACAGGTCTCATTGAATATACTCGCCGTTCATCTCCTTCTCGTTCAAGCATTAGAGTCAAACTATCATCCAAGAACAATGCTTCATTCTTGGTAAACTGCATAACGTATCCTTGTTCTGCTTCAACCTCTTCGTGTCCTTGGCTATTTCCATCACCTGTAGAATCGTGATCGTTCAGTTCAAACATTCACAAACCTCCAATTACTAGATTGCTTTCCAGCTAGTCGGCTCTGGCCTAGGATCTCTGAATTCGACATGCGAGAATCGTGCCCCAGGTGAAATCCATCATGCAGGGAACAGTTATATACGTGCATTGACGAGAACACTACACGGTACAAATTTCGAAACAGACCCAATTCAGCCTCATCATGTGTGTGGTAAAGAATCTTCCCACAATACTTTTGAACCTTGTGACTTCCCAGGGAACGGCGCAACTTGCGTTTCATATGCCTCCTCTCATGTAGTTTCTAACTATCATTATCCAATGGTTAGAGTAGAGTTGCTTGACTTCTTGCTGACAATTGACTGACAACGACATTACAGCGGCCTGGTGTTGCATGGAGTACCTTCAACGCATAGGCTGTAAGCTGCGCGTCGCGAAGGAAGGTCTACGGGACGTAGGTTGTAACCTACGTTTCAGAGCTTAACCGTATGTAAGACAGGCCTTGAAGCTGTACTTGAGGGGGTTCCCAACACGTTGTTGGAATCGGAGCCTTTTACCCAACTTCCAGATCGGATTTCTGGATGCTGAAGCATCTCATTTGCTTTTCTGCATCGAAAAGCCGAATAGTTCTTACCGCAGTTGTTCAGGGGGGGGCGCAAATGCACTTGTTGACCACTTACGCTATAACTACATTATAGCGTAAAAATGCCAAATGTCAAATCTCGGGCAAGCTTTATAGGCTGCAAATTGACCGGAAATAACCACCTGAAATGGAACAAATGTTACAGTTATGAATGAAATTCACGATACGTTATTGGCCCTTAAGGAGAAGGGCTGGACGATGGCTGCCATCGCGGATGAGCTCGGCGTGTCAAACATGACTGTATTTACATGGCGGAATGAGACGCGGAACGCCGAGAACGGCCGCTCAGTCCTCTTTAAGTTAGATTCCCTACTCGCGAGGAAGCGCATCCCAAAGCACAAGCGAAGAGGCCTCAGGGCTCCTTAACGGAGTAGCACTGAAAGCTTTACATATCACGTAGTGTTGCCCATGCGTGGTTGTAATCGGCGCTTCAGCATGCTTTACAATCGAGTAAAATGCTGATAGCCGAAACTCTAATCCTTCGATAGACACCACAACGGACATCAACCACATGCCAGTTCGAGATTACTCTCACGAAACTTACCAGCTTGGAGTATCCCTTCAAGCTATAGATCACATCGGATCAGGTGGCAACGCCGCAGTTGTTCGTGGTTTTGTTGATGGAGAGGCTCCTCGGGAGTTAGCACTAAAGCTCTTAGACCCTAGAGAGGTAAACGCCGATGATATGGAACGAGACTTCAGAATCTTTGAGCACCCGAACCTTGTACGAGTAGAGGAATTGCTCAACCTAAGTGATCTGGGCTTCGTGCATGTCCCCGATTGGTATAGGACCGTTTTGAATTGCGAATCCAAGCCTTTTGTCAAACATCCTATCGCCAGCTGCAGTCCTAACCCCGCTGGTTGGCAAAGAAGATCTACCCACAGGGCCATCTTGACCCATCTCAACGTAACTCAAAGAACGAATGATAAGACTCTTGCTGAATTTGGAGCGGCCGAATTTTCTATACTTGTTATGGAATATTTCCAGATGCCTTTATCGACGCATATTTTGAGGCATTCGCGATCCATGAAAGAGGTTCACAGGATATTGACCGGGGTGTGTGCAGGGTTAACCGCAATGCACAACGAAGGAATCTCACACTCAGACCTTGTTATTGATAATGTACTCGTGACAAACGAAGGTGTAGCAAAGGTAATTGATTTCGGGTTAAGCAAGTCTCTGGAAGAAGTTGGGATAAGAGACGATATATGTAGCCTTGGTTTGCTGGCATTCGATTTAGCTACCGGAAAGGACTTGCTTGACTACGATTTGATGGACGAGGATGAAGATATCAACAACTCAAATGTCCCGACGAACTTTGTGGCCTTCTGCAAAAAGGCGGTTGGAAATGACACCGGTAGTTTTGGTACCGTAAGTGACTTCTTGGAAGCACTAAACAAGATCGGCTAGTGGCTCTCCGCCACCGCATTCTACGTGCATCGTCACCAGAGACAGGCGCTTACCGTTGTGGGTCAACATGACACTTTCATAGGGGGATTTCCCCTCTTCGTAGCCTTACGTTTGGCTAACAAGTGTAAATCCAAGGGTGCGAAGCACAGAAGCGGTTGTTGGGGGGTTTGTAACCTAGTTTGTAACCTAACGCCAATCAACAGTTGTTTACACCAATGGACAGTTCAGGTAAAAATGACTTCAGGGATAAACGGTGGTCTACACGTGGAGACAACCGAGCGCACTTTTTACACGCAAGGGGTCAGAGGTTCGAGTCCTCTATCGCCCACCACTGTTTAGGCACAAAATAAGGCCCCAGGGGTCTCCTGGGGCCTTAGCATTTCCCCTACTGTACCAATTTTTGTACCAATTCATCCCAAAACTGCCTCCATACTTGGCTCTGAATCCGCGGATGCTGCTAAGCCTTCCTCAAAGCGGAGTGCCGCTGCCTGCTGCAAGCCAGGCGTATCCGCATGCATCCTGGTGGCATTTTGTCACTCCACATGCACCGTCATCCACTCATGCAACTGCCTAGCGACTTTGTGATTGATCTTTGATTAGGAGAGAAAGATTTCTTGAACATGTTATAAGAAGTCTTTCACGGGCTCGTGTTAAGGCAACATGAAGCAGGTTTTTTTCCGTCTCCATGATTTCTTGTAATTCTGACTCGTCACATGCACTGTCCAGCATTTCCTTATCTGGTACCTCTTCCTCTCCGCATCCGATTACAGCGACCGCTTTAAATTCGAGCCCTTTTACTCCATGCATTGTGCCAAAAGCAACACCATCTTCACTTGGCGGCCTGGAATCCTGTAGGTCTCTCCGCTTTAGGTTGCCAGCCATTTGCAATGACGGGTGCCCTATATCTGATAGGGTTTTAGTTCGTCTGCTAACAATCGCAATTTCATCTTGTCCGTATCCGAGTCGTATCATGTCTTGTAACCATTCACCAATGTGTAATATCTCTTCGGACTCAGCTTCACATATTTTGATAATGGGTGGGGCACCCGTTAACAGAGAGACAGAATTTCTATCTTCTTCTTCGTCGTCTCCTCCTACTACTGGTCCACTCAATACGGTTTCGGCAAACGATTGTATTTGTTGAGTATTTCGATAGTTAACGCGGAGATGTCTAGATCTACCTTGTATTTGGATACCGACCCTGCTCCATGAAAAGGTTCTTTTAAATATCCTTTGCCCTGCATCACCACATAGGAACAGATCATTTGGTCCAGGTGAGACCAGAGACCTTATTAGGGATATTTCAGCGGGACCGAAATCTTGGATTTCATCTACGACTATGTGTTGGTAGGAAGACGATTCTTCTTTTGCAGAGAGTGTTGCTGAGGAAAAAGTTAGTTGAGACCAAGTCATTTCGGATTTGCTGTTGGAAAGGTCCTGCAGTACGGGGCCAAAAACGGACCATAACTCTTCCCGTTGACGTTGTCCGAGGATAGTCCCGCGCCCGGTCCTAGGGAATGTCAGATAAGATTCCAGATCAGTCAAACCCCAGTAATCTACTACATGCTTCCATTCGGACAAGACAAACTTAAGGTCTAAAGGTCCCAATATCTTGAGACCCATTGCCGATTTGAGATGCTCTTCTATCTTTTCTTCCTGAGTTGCCTCAAACTGAACACCTGGGTTGTTTCTATTCCAAATTTGCACAGCTATTGTATGTATGTTTTCAATAGTTAAGTTAGGCGGAATATTATCTGTGGCCCCAGATAAAATTCCGACCATCCGTCTTATTCGAGATGCTAAGGTTCTAGAGAATGTGGTTAGTAAGACCTGTGAAGAGGGATCTTCTTTTGCCAACTTGAATGCTCTATGCACTGCGACTACTGTTTTCCCCGTACCGGAACTTCCGGAAACCTTCGTTGACCCTGAGAATGATCCTTTTACCAAATCCTGTTGATCCGGATGTAAGAATACACTCCACTGAGCCCAAGGGTATTCCAACGCCGTGCTCAGGCTATCGATAGCTTTGACAGTAACAAAATGACGCAATGAATCAGGATGTTCCAGTGGGTCCCCATCATGTCTTCTTGGTATAGGTACCAGTTTCCCCTCTTCGAGCTGTAGTAGCCGTTCCATGATTTCACTGGGCAATCTCTCTATCAGGAATTCTAGGTCTTTCCTTGTTGATTCTTTGACCGGTAGTATCCACTCCTCTGGGACTCCTAAAGCGAGGAGGTAGTCATCGCTGTGCTTTTCGAATAATCTAGGTTCTACGTGTAGGTGTTCACGATCAATGATTATTTCAGTGGTACGTTCTATATTCACCAATTGCATGGCACCGGTGGGTTTGTTCGTTTGTAATTTATGATTTTTAGCCCATCGATATGCGTCATCGTGGTTGTCTACATAAAGGACCACAAATTGGTCTCCATCTATGCTCATTATTAGTCTTAGGTTTTCGTTAATCCGGCCCGAGTAAAGGTTGTTCGCAAAAAGTTTCTCGGGGTGAAAGCCAGGTGTCATCGGGTTTGTAGCAAGGTTAAACATCGCGATTTTGATCCTGTCCTGAGACGAAGAATCCATGCGATCGAGGGATTTCAGGAAAGACTCAGAGTAGACTAGATTCATGAGTTGGGCCTTTTGACTAATTGGGCGGAGATCTCTATTTGTTGCAAATCGGATGCAAATCTACGGATTGCACACTTTCTTGGGTTGGAACCAGTATATCGGATATTACTATACCCTTGACCACCTGCTTGCAAAGCCCGGTGGAACCCTCCACCCATTATAACCCATCAGGGGTATGGCTCGCAGTGACGTGCGCCGTGCCCAGCATTAGGCACTTACTGTTGCGGGCCAACATGACAACTCTATAGAGGGATTTTCCATCTCCGTCGCCTTACATTTGGCCAACAAGTGTAAATCCAAGGGCGACAATCACAGGAGCGGTTGTTGTGGTGCTAGTAAAACAATAAGCACAACAACGCCGATTAACAGTCATTTACATAAGGATATAGATTCAGGCATCAATACCTTCAGGGAGATACGCTGGCTTATACGTAAAGACAGGACAGTACTTTTATGGGGTGCAAGGGGCCGTTGATTCGAATCCAATCACCCCGACCATATTTATAGGCACGAAATAGCTAGGTCAGCGAGCATCTTCCCGATTCCCAGACGGGAATGTAGGGAATTCACAGCCTCTTTCTAGATGATGCTGGTTAACCCGCGGCCAGACATAGTCTTCATGGGGGATATCATTCTTGATCAGCAAAGTACTATGCGCCGTAATCATTTGATTAAGTCGTTGGTAATAGTCATCAAAGTATTTTTGGATGCTATCCATCGCTTCGTAGAGTTGAATACTTTGGTTTTTGGATATCTGATTCCAGTCAATAGCTAATGTTCTTGGGGTATTTCCATCTAAGCATCCTTTTGCTTTTACATTCTCTTGTTGGCAATCTTCTTCGTCTATTATCCTCCAAATGGAGTCATTATCTTCTGGATTAGGTAGATCTGTGTCGTAACCATATATAGCTGGAGATTCAACACGGATATTGTAAGGATATGGAACATAATCAACATTTACTATGATGTATCCGGCATTGCTGGCGGCTTCAACATCTAAAACCCTCATCTTTTTTCTATGTTTCTGCTGGTTCTTTTCTTCTTCAAATGATTGGTCATCGAAGATGTGATTATCAAAAATATTAGAATTGCCAATCGCCAGTGAAACAGAACGCCACCAATCTACTAGTAGCTTTGGTTCGTCTGGGGGTTGGTAGAGTCCCCCAGAAACACCGGAATGATAGACTTTCCCCCAGCGACGAAGATTGTTCGGAAAACGTTTGGAAGAGAGCTTGAGGCTTTTAGTTATCTTGTCAATCTGTGTACCGATCCCAGACATATAATGTCTAAAATCCTGGATAAATGTTCTGTAGACATTTATCTCAACCGCTCCAATAGGGCCCTCGGATTTACGTAGCAGATGGTTAAAGGTAGATATTATATGC
Source organism: SAR202 cluster bacterium AC-647-N09_OGT_505m (assembly GCA_009391225.1). The sequence continues at coordinate 8,069 of VEXC01000020.1, read as the reverse complement.
CCCCATAATCTGATCATATTCTGAACACATCCATGACAAAAGAAATGGGGTAGGTTGTGGGGTATATAATTTAAGACAAATTGTTCCTGCGCTCTTGTTTCAATAGCTCCTGGCCTGGAACGTCGGACCATGTTGATAGCATCTGAGTTGTACACGCCTAATTCGATAAGGAGAACAGCAGCTAGGCATGCTGCGCGTCCGAGCCCCCCGCGATCATGGATTAAGACATTGCATCCTTCCATAAGAAGTGATAGCACATAGGGTATTGAAGCCCAGAGTTGAATTGAAGATTCATCTGGTGGAGATAGTTCCGATGTCTGGAAATGAATCCACTGTATTCCTTTATTTAGAAATGCCTCCCCTAACCCGTGTACGCTGCTTGCAGACAACTCCGAATCCGTCATTAATGTGAGGGCCAGGCCCGGCTTGAATTGCTGCTCAATAGCAGAAAGATCTGTCTCAAGGTCTCTATCCCACGTGCCTCCAAATGAGGAGAGCCCCTTTTTCCCTGGGCAGAGGGTAATCCCTATTTTCCCTCTTTGAATGTAAATATATTTACTGGGACCGTCGATTTCGGAGATTTCGATAGGATCTGTCACACTGGTTCTTATGGTCCTTGGCACGGCTCCCTCCAGAAACTTTAATCCATATATCTCTCCACCCATTATAACCCGGCAGGGGTATGGCTCGCAGTATCGTGCGTAGTTCCTAGAAACAGGCACTTACTGTTGCGGGCAAACATGACAACTCTATGGGGGGGGGTACCTCTTCGTCGCCTTACATTTGGCCCACAAGTGTAAATCCAAGGGTGCAAAATTTGGTTTTGGCTAGTTGCTAACAGTGTTTATTGCGTTCATATCAGCAGCATCGTGAGACTCCGCCATTGGTGATACCACCTACTGCTGAGGCAGACTCTCCTAGAGGATTTTAGGAACTGGACTCAGTGAATGTAGGCCCAAGAGTGCACTCTGGGCAGGCTCCACCACTACACACTTTACTACACAGACGCGGGCTAACAGCGGTTTACAGTATGATACGATTTAGGCAGGGATTCCCGCAGGGAGATACACTGGTTTACTCGTGGACACACCAAGCCCATAGTTTTACACGCAAGAGGTCACTGGTTCGAGTCCAGTATCGCCCACCACTATTTAGGCACGGAAAAGCCCCCTGACGTTATGCCAGAGGGCTTTTGTTTTGTCCTTGTGTACCAAATTGGTAGTCTATAAAAGCTAATGGCGACCCTTTCCGCTCATTGTTAGCCTAGGTCGTAAGAGGCCGTTTGACAGCTAGGTCGCCACATCTCTGCCCCTTTTGAAATAGCACGGTTGACCTAACACTAGATTAACAGTGCCCATCTAGCCAACAGGCAAGGGATGTCTTTGATCAATTTGACAAGCTTGGCAGAAATGACTACACTGCCCTGAGAGACAAGGACAAGAGGCGTCAGAAAAGGAATGGAGATATCTCATTATGAGCAGACTCGACCCTGGATGAAGACCTCCCAGCAAATGTGAATCTCGGTTTCCCACGTTCCTTGTATTCCATAGCTCCCCCCAATTATAACCGGTGAGCTTTCGTCTCATCTCCACTGGACACTCCAACTCCTCGCGCACCTCTCTCGAGTCAAATCGAAAGACATAGCTTCTGAATTTGTGGATTATGAGAATAACCAGCACGCAGTCCATACTAATCTCAAAAGACTAAGACAAAGGAGGAATGTATGCGGACAACAAACCCCAATCGATTAACCCAACGCAGCCTGCCGAAGCGCCTACGAGCGTGGTGGGGCGTCCCCTTACTGCTCACGGCGATAGCGACAGCCCTGCTGGCACTCGCGGCCTGCGGTGGCGATGCGGCTACACCCACACCCCAGGCTACACCCACACCCCAGGCTACAGCCATACCCGCTACTGCCACGCCCTCGGGCCCGACAACTGGCGGATCACTACGAGTGGGCCTGATCTCGGACGAGTGGGACTTCGACCCACCTACCCTGGTGAATATGCCGGCCATCGCTGGTATGCCACATCTCTACGACAATCTAGTGATACGCCTTCCCGATGGGACCATGAAGCCCATGCTAGCGGAGTCCTGGACTACGAACGACGACGCCAGCCAATGGACCTTCAACCTGCGTAAGGGCGTGAAGTTCCATCATGGCAAGGAGTTTAAGGCAGAGGACGTGATTTTTACCATCAACCGCCTGTTCGAAGTGGAGTCTCCACTCGCGAGCGTGATGGTGAAACCCTTGGCCATGGTCGCAGTGGACGACCACACATTGCGCTTAGAATTCGACGGACCTAACGCCGTCCTCCTTGAAGCACTGGTGAAATACCATATGGTAATCACTCCCTCGGATGTGGACACCAAGCGGTTCGTACTCGAAGAGTTCGGGACTGGCCCATTCATTCTCGTGGAGCACGTGCCCGGGGAACGCACGGTAATGAAGAAGAACGAAGACTACTTTTTAGAGGGAGTGCCCCTAGTGGACGAAATGATCTTCGTCTATCTCGCCAGCCCTGAGTCCCGCGCCGAGTCCCTCAAGGCCGGTACCGTCGATGTCATCTTTGACTTGGATATAGAGAGCTCGATTAGTCTGGAGGCCGACCCAAATACCAAAGTGCTAGCTCAAGCGAGCGCAGGCTACCTTAACTTGGCCATGGACGTGACCGAGCCGCCCTTCGACAACGTTCTGGTACGCAAGGCAATTCAAGCGGTCACTGATAGAAAAGCTATTCTCCAAGCCGCGCAATTCGGACTGGGTGGGATTGCCTACGACCATCCCATAATTCCGAGCGACCCACTCTTCAATTCGGAGTGCATGCCACCGGACTACGATCCCGATCTGGCAAAGTCGCTCCTAGCGGAGGCCGGGTACCCCGATGGGATTACCATAGAACTCCACACCTCCACCACCGGAGGGGGGGCCATGGTCCCTATGGCAACTGTCATGAAGGAGAGAGCAGCGCCCGGGGGCATCAACATAGAAATTGTACAAGTGCCTGAGACCGGTTACTGGTCGGACGCGTGGATGGTGAAGCCCTTCGTTACCGTCTGGTGGGGCGGGAGGCCCGCTTACGAGGCCTTCTCCGTTGTGTACCCGACGGGCGGTTCCTGGAACGAGTCGAAATACAGCAATCTCGAGCTGGACAGTCTGCTGGAGACGGCGATGGGGCAGGGAACACTGGAAGACCAGAAGCCGACCTATGGGCGGCTTCAGTGCATCGTCGTCGATGAGGTGCCGCGCATCATCCCGGTGTTTCGGCCGGTTCTTGTAGGCTCGCTACTAGACGTACGGGACCTGGTGCCGATGCCGGACTTCACGTTCCAAGCTCGCTGGACTTGGCTTGATCGGTAAAGCCTCGCTGAAGAGGTCTTGACAAGCTGGTTGAACTCAGCGGATCCCTGAGGGGATTCGCTGAGTTCAACCGCGGGACTCGAGATGAGCCCCGAGAGTTCTACGACCTAAAGGCATCCGTAAACCAAACCATGCTACGTTTCATGATACTCCGTATCAGCCTGATGTTGATCACGCTGCTGGTGGTCTCCATATCCATCTTCGCCATCATGGAGATACTACCCGGCGATGTGGCGCAGGCGATGCTAAAGGCTACCGCCACACCAGAGCGATTGGCCTTGGTACGCGAGGAGTTGGGACTAAACAGTCCCGCCCACGTGCGATATCTGGACTGGGTCGGTGGAGTGATGCAGGGGGACCTGGGTGACTCATATTTTATCAAAAGGCCCATAGCCGAGATCCTACCAAGGCGGCTTTTCCATTCAACGGTCCTGGCTCTCTTCGCACTCTTATTTGGAATGCCCATAGCGGTAATCGCTGGGGTATGGGCCGGAGTTCGTCCGGACACGCTAGGGGACCGCTTAGTAAGTGTGATAGGCCTGGTGGGGATTTCGCTGCCAGAGTTCGTAACCGGCGTCCTGCTCATGCTCTTCTTCGCTTCGACGCTCCATTGGCTTCCTCCCTCGAGCGTCATGCTGCCCGGTGAGACCCCTCTGACGAGGCCTGCAATACTGGTCATGCCAGCACTCACCCTCACAGGAGTCTTGTTCGCTTACGTCATGCGAATGACTCGGGCGAACGTGATGGAGGTGATGCAATCCCACTACGTGCGCACGGCGGTCCTCAAGGGCATGCCTATGCGCCAGGTGGTCCTGCGGCATGTGCTCCCCAACTCCATGCTCCCTACTATCACCATTATCGCGATGAATTTCGGATGGATGCTGGGAGGCCTCATTATAGTGGAGAACGTGTTCTCCTATCCTGGTCTGGGACAGTTGCTTCTGCAGGCAATGGTGACCCAAGACGTACCTTTGCTAGAGGTCCTTGCGTTACTAGTCGCCACGACCTATGCCTTCAGCAACTTAGCGGCAGATCTGAGTTATGCGGCTCTGGATCCGCGGATTCGTGTGTCCTGATGGCGACTGACGCACGCTCGGCTGACCCCCAAAAGTCCCTGCCTCAGGCCGTCGGTTCGGCAATCTCTGGTGCAGGGCGCAGGGGGGCAACCACCCTCAGGTTAATCATACGAACAACCTCAGGGCGCATTGCCCTACCTATAGTGCTGTTCCACCTGGTATTGTTTCTAGTCGGCCCGTGGTTAGCTCCTTACCCCTATACAGAATTTCAGTACTCGGATACGGGTGAGCTGCAACAGCTCTTGGCGCCGTCCGCTCAGTTTTGGCTGGGCACCGACCAGTTTGGACGCGACGTCCTGAGCCGAATCATGTCTGGGGCTACCTCCCTTATTGTGATCGCTGGGTTGGGCACCGTCCTGGGCGTTTCTCTCGGCACGGTGGTTGGAATGAGTAGCGGCTATAGGGGCGGTCGCATAGATGCGGTAATCATGCGAGTGATGGACGGGCTGATGTCCTTTCCTTCTCTTCTGTTGGCCCTCCTGGTATTAACGAGCCTCGGCGCCAACCCGGTGAATATCTTGGCGACCGTGGGCGTCGTCACCATGCCACGGGTGGCCCGGGTGGTGCGGAGTGTAACGCTTACAGTGAAAGAGCTAGAGTTCGTTCAGAGTGCCCGTTTGCGCGGCGAACCCGCGCCCTATATCATCTTCCGAGAGATCCTCCCCAACACAATGCCGGTCTTGGGCGTTGAGTTATCGGTACGACTAAGCTACTCGATTCTCACCGTGGCCTCCCTGGGCTTCCTTGGCCTGGGAGTTCAGCCCCCATCGCCCGACTGGGGCCTTATGATCAGCCAGAGCCGCGGCTTCCTCAACATTGCCCCCTGGGTCGCCTTGGCTCCGGCGGGAGCCATCGCCTCATTGGTGGTAGGAGTCAATCTTCTCACCGATAGCATAAGGCAGGCCAGCGGACTACCTCTAGAGGACAAGCCATGATTGAAGAGGTACACGACGGCCCTCCTCTAGTGCAGATCGACCGGCTGGCCGTGACCTTCTACACGCCCAGGGGTACCGTGAGGGCGGTGCGCGACGCATCCCTGGAGATCAGACGGGGCGAAGTCGTGGGCCTCGTCGGCGAGTCCGGATGCGGCAAGTCCACAACCGCATTTGCCCTCATGGGCTACCTTCCGGGCACGTCACTTGTGGAGGGCACCGCACTCTTTGAGGGCAAGGACATCGCCCAGATGTCTGCCTCCGAACTCCGCCTGTTGCGTGGCAACCGTATGGCCATGGTCTACCAGGACCCCGCCACATCCCTGAATCCCACCATGCGGGTCGGCCGGCAGGTCGAGGAGGTGCTCCAAGAGCATCTCAGACTGAATGCCAGGCAGGCCAGCCAGCAGACGGCGGAGCTCTTCGAGAGCGTCGGTCTGGCCGAGCCCAATCGCATCGGACAGCGCTATCCACACCAGTTGAGCGGAGGGATGCAGCAGCGAGTGGTAATCGCCATGGCCTTGGCATGCGATCCAGACCTGCTCATTATGGACGAGCCCACCACAGGCCTTGACGTGACCACCGAGGCGAATATCCTGGACTTGATAGCCGATCTGAGCCAGCGCGTCAATGCCGGCATCCTGTACGTGAGTCACAATCTAGGTGTGATCGCCCGGGTCGCCGATCGGGTGGTAGTGATGTATGCTGGCCAGACGGTTGAGCAGGCTCCAGTGGGCGAGCTCTTCAAGAATCCTCAACATCCCTACACAGCTGGGCTGCTGGATTGTGTTCCGCAGCCGCCCACGGAAGGCGGGGCGATCACCAGACTTCGCAGCATCCCTGGTAACGTCTACGCTTCCCAAGAGGCCAGCACCGAATCCTGCCTATTCGCCCGTCGGTGCCCCTTGGCACAGGACTCGTGTCGAGCGAAGGCACCAGAGATGCTCGACGCGGGAGACAGCCGCCAATCGCGCTGCTTCTTCTGGAATGATGTCCGTGCGGAAATCTGGGGCAAGGCGGAGCCGCGAGACGAAGGCCCACGCCACACCGTTGAGCCTGTGCTCAGAGCGAGAGGTCTGCGACGGTTCTACGGCCGTTGGCAGCGTAAGTACCTGCTCTTCGGCCCGCGGGTGCGACCACCGGTACGAGCAGTCACGGACATCGATTTCGAGGTCGGAACTGGCAGGACCCTGGGCATCGTGGGCGAAAGTGGCTCCGGCAAGACCACTGCTGCACGGGCGGTGGTCGGCCTGGTCCCGCGCGACGGCGGCACACTTCGGCTACACAGCGAAGATCTGGCGGGCCGGGTAGAAGACCGAACTCGTGAGCAGCGAGCTGCGATGAGGATGGTGTTCCAGAATCCGACGTCTTCGCTCAATCCAAAACTTCCAATTCGCCACGCAATCCTTCGCTCATTACGTAAGTTCGGGGGGTTGGGTCGACAGGGCAGTCGTGAACGCGCCGTAGAGCTATTAGAAGCTGTTGGACTGGACCCTGCGTATCTAGACCGCCTGCCCGGGGAGTTGAGCGGCGGCGAGCAGCAGCGAGTGGCACTGGCTGGCGCATTCGCCGGCAATGCCAATCTCATTGTCGCCGACGAGGCGGTTTCGGCACTGGACGTCTCGGTGCAAGCCCAGGTGCTCAATCTACTGGCAGAGCATCAACGCGAGACAGGCACGTCGTACGTCTTCATATCCCATGACCTGGGAGTCGTGCGTTACGTCTCAGACGACATCCTGGTTCTGTATGCTGGACATGTAGCCGAGTCCGGCCCTACGGAGTCAGTGCTTAACGCTCCCTCGCACCCCTATACAGAGGCGCTTCTTTCAGCGGCACCAGTGCCAGACCCTGAGGCAGTACCCACTCGAATCCGGCTCCCTGGCTCCGTGCCAACCCTTCGCGAGCGCTTTCAGGGCTGCTTCTTCGTCGGGCGTTGTCCTCGAAAGATCGGAGCTATTTGCGACCAAACCCCGCCGCCTGCACGCACGGGACCAGACTCGCCAGATCACCTCATCTACTGCCACATCCCAGTGGACGAACTGAAGGCAATGCAGCGGGAGCGGGGAGATGGAACGTAGAGTGGCGGCGCATATCAGAACCCCACGTGGGGGGGCATGAATCCTGCCTCCTTTTGACCACCGTGCCCCTTTGCGTACAGACAGCGGTGGGTCCCAGGCGCAGCCTTGCACTGAACTCCAACCGGTTCTGCAATCGTAGCACGCATGGGCGAATGTGGGAGAAGTTCACCCTAGCCACAGTGTCGAAGGATACGATTACTTAGGCATTTACGGTTGACCACCATAACCTGAATAAATCAGATTTCAGGAGACTCGTCAGAAAGCAATACAAAGACATAGCTGACGCCGCTGCCTGGAGTGGGATCTCATGGATGGTCGGAGCAGCATACTCCCACTACGGCGACGAGGGATTAGATTTAGATGCTTAAACTAAGAGCTTCCTGAAAGATATGCAACAGCACTACTTTGATATATCACTCGATGAGTACCTAAGCTTTGAGCAGGTCCCACAACCATCGGGATACATCTTTATTGGGTATTTCATGGATGGCATAGAAATTAAGGACTCATCTTCCGAGACCATAATAAGTAATTATTTTACATTGATGAACTAACCTAGAGGAAACTTTCCCCTTACATATAGGATGTTCCTCTAGAGATTTGTAATGCTCCAAAAGTCACT
>VEXC01000019.1 GCA_009391225.1 SAR202 cluster bacterium AC-647-N09_OGT_505m | reverse complement strand
GTTCCTCCATTTGTCCCTCCGACTTTCACTCTCACATACTATACTCTCTATTGCCATGGTTTGCCAGAACTTGTATCAAATGTCAAGAGAAATCCCGAGGGAATATGGGCCACCCTAGGGTGACTTTCATCCCAAGTCCTACCTATGATGGTATACTCGTCAGTACGTTGACCCACCATCGGACCACCCTTCTTTTCGCGTGGTAGAACACCCGCGTTCCTATCTGCGCAAGGCAAGTAAGTAGCTTTCCCCGATGAGAACAATGGTATGGAATCCTCCGTTGGGCAGCCTAATGGTATAGACGAGTTTAAACCAAACGGAATGTAAGGTACCAGATTCATGCTCAAATCTAAACCAAAGTTCTTCTATGGATACTGGGTATTATCGGCTGGCTCCCTGGTTATGATGTTGCTGGGGATAGCTGGCTTGCATGGCCTGGGCGTGTTCTTCTCCGCTTTGCAGCGAGACTATCACTGGAGTAGTGCCCTCTTGTCTGGGGCCTTTGCCCTCTCCCGGGCGGAATCCGGCTTTCTTGGCCCTGTGGAAGGCTACCTAGTGGACAGGGTGGGGCCTAGGAAGATGGTAGCAATTGGCCTAACTATCTTGGGTGTAGGATTTATCCTTCTCAGCCGTGTGGACAGCCTAGTCTCTTTCTATATTGCCCTGGTAATAATAGCTCTGGGCACTGGGCTGGGTGGCTTCCTTGCAATCATGGCCTCACTGACTAACTGGTTTCACCGACTCAGAGCTCGGGCAATGGCCGTGGCTACCGTAGGGGTGAACGTTGGCGGCCTGCTGGTAGTTGTGCTAACCTGGGGCGTTGACAACTACGGCTGGAGGGCATCCGCACTGGTCTTCGCCCTGATTGTCTTCGCAATGATCCCTCCAATCACAAAGGTCCTACGAAACAATCCGGAGGACTACGGGCTTCTTCCAGATGGAGTTGAGACCACCAATCTGTCCCACCAGTGTCCCTCCTCTCCCTTGAGTGGTGAAATCCTTGCTGGTTTCCAGGGCTCAGCCACACAAGATGCGCCTAGGGATGATGATGAGGACATGACCGTCAGGGATGCTCTTCATAGCCAGGCTTTCTGGATGATCTCACTAGTGCATGGCATCGCTGTGATGGCCCTATCCGCTTTGGCAGTCCATCAGATAGAGCGCATGGTGCAGGCTGGCATTTCGCTGCAGGCGGCTGGACTAGTAGTAACCATCTATACTGGTGTTGGTATATTTTTCCGGGTTTTCAGTGGATACATCGCTGACATCTTCGATAAGCGGTATGTAATCTCTGGGTTCCTTCTTTTTCAGACCTTCGCTTTGTTCGTCTTCGCCGTGGGCAATAATATGCTCATGTTTGTTTTCTTTGGTCTGCTCTTCGCTCCAGGATGGAGCGGTAGAGGGGCGGCCCTCACCTCGTTTAGGGGTGAGCTTTTTGGAAGAAAGCGTTTCGCCAGCATCACAGGCGCCTCCATGGTGATTACGAACTCGCTATCTCTCATTGGCCCAGTTTTCACCGGGTTATTGTTCGATGCCACAGGTAGCTATCTGAGTCCATTCCTAATTCTGTCGGCCCTGAGCTTGCTGGCGGCATTCCTCATACTGCTGGTGCAAAAGCCGAAGCCCAGAACAAGAGAGGCTACCGATTCATAGCAGTTTAAACCCAAATCCTTGGTTTAGCCGCCTGTGTAAACCCCCTAAATGAGGCCAGACGGCCACCACCTCCCAGACTTGTCTCTTTATCGCCGTTGCTATGGTCGTCTTAAGATAGTCCTCGTTTTTGCTTTGCTGCGCGTTCTATGCTGTTTCACCATTTGCACCTATCATTATACTTTTGGTGAAGTATCAGCGCCTATATAGCCAAGTACGACAAGAGAATAATTAGCGTAACCGTTAGAAGCGACCCAGACCCAACGAGATCTGAGAGGCCGTCACTGACAGGAAATACGGAACCTAGTGTCCGGTACAAAACCTAGAGAAGAAAACTCGGATTAACCAATGGCATAATCAATTCTGCCATTCTTATGGCAGGATTTGGGGTGTAATAGCCGGCGAAGTAAAAGCCATTGATGCCTCCCGAAAGGTCCCTAAGCAATGCAGGGAAGGTCATCAAGCTCTGTAAGGAATCAGACAGTGGCTCCTCCTGTCATTTGGCTCTCAGAACCTAGGAATGACATGAGAACAAAGGCACACCTGTGCTCTTCAGCCAATGGAAGAGTAGCAAGGCGCGGGCCCAAGGCTTCGTGGTAGAGCCTTGAAGATTAGCAGGATAACAGAGTCAATGGATTGAACTGTCAGTATACAATCAGAACTCGCACATTGCTCGAAACGATACCAAGCGAGTCCTAATTTAGAATGGACAGTTGGAACTAGCCCAAGGAGCACATCAGGATTGTGGAGTATTTAGGCGGTTTAGCCTATCCATGAGCCTGGACTTTCGCCGAGCGGCGTTGTTCCTGTGAATGATCCCCTTGGTTGCCGCCTTGTCTAGAACCTTAATCGCCTGGTTAGTGCTCTCCACCGCGGCTTCTGAGTCCCCAGTTGCAATGGTTTCCTGGGCCTTCTTGACATAAGTTCTGGTAGCAGTGCGAAGGGGCCGATTTCGCAGGCTTTTTCTAACTAACACCCTGGCCGATCTTTCGCTAGGCAAATCTGTTCCTCCTCTATCTTGAAGTTCTTTCGCCTCAAAGTACCTGTGACTCCTCGTCTAGGATACTGCGTACTACGGAGAATACTCCCTCCACACCTTCTAGTCGAGAGAATAGACGGCTTAGCTGTCCCATACCTGTGGTGTACATGGTCAGGAAGGTGGAACAGCTACTATCTTCGTGTTCAGTGGTAAGAACCGAAGCAATATTCACCTTCTCTTGGGAGACCAGGGTGGTTATGTCTCTTAGCAGCCCCACCCGGTCCCAGGCCTCAATGTGGAGTCTCACGGGATACAGAGTCTGAGATTTCCCCCAGTTTACCTGCGCCAACATGTCCTTCTCGTCCTCGTTTCGGATATTCTGGCAGTCCACCCGGTGGACCAATATTCCCAGGCTGCGGGTTATGTAGCCCACAATATCGTCCCCAGGCATAGGATTGCAGCACTGGGAGATGCGGGTCAGCAGATCACCCACTCCCAGCACCTCTATCCCAGAAGATGGCCAAGTAAGGATAGGAGCGACGGCAGGTTCCACCGTGGGCTCCTCCTGCTCTGCAGTTAGCCAGGTTGTCACCTGGGATATGCCTACGGTGCCGCTTCCAAAAGATGCTCGCATCTCCGCCACAGACTCAAATTGCAAGAGGTCGGCTACCTCTTCTTCGTCAATTTTCAGGCTCAGACGTCTCAACTCCTTGGCCAACAAATCCTTGCCTCGCTGGATGTTGGCACTCCGCTCCTGTTTACGAAACCACTGGCGTATCTTCTCCCTAGCATTTGCAGTGTTGGCATAGCCCAAGTTGGTGTTGAGCCAATCCAGGCTGGGACCCCGAGCCACATTGCTAGTAATGACCTCCACCGTATCCCCATTCTTGAGCTGGGAGTATAGTGGCATGAGTTTGCCGTTGACCTTGCCTCCAATGCAGCGGTGTCCCAGGTCTGTGTGAATCCTGTAGGCAAAATCTATGGGAGTTGCGCCCGCCGGGAGCTCCACAACATCCCCTTTTGGAGTGTACACATAAACCTGATCCTGGAACAGGTCCATCTTCACTGACTCCAGAAACTCCTCAGCTCCGGTGACCTCCCTCTGCCAGTCGATGAGCTGCCTCAGCCAACTCATCTTCTCCTCGAAGTGCAGATCCTTTGTCTCCCCTTCCTTGTACCTCCAGTGGGCCGCCACTCCATACTCGGAGACCTGGTGCATGGAGTAGGTCCGGACCTGAATCTCCAGAGGCGTATTACCCTGGTGCATCACCGCGGTGTGAAGGGACTGGTACATATTGTCCTTGGGGTTAGCTATGTAGTCGTCGAATTCTCCTGGTATGGGGTGCAATAGACCGTGGATAGCTCCCAGAGCACTGTAGCAGTCTTGAATCTCCGGAACCAGAATTCTTAGGGCGAAGAGATCGTAGATTTGCCCGAACTCCTTGCCCTGCTGGGCATATTTCTCCATCTTCTGGAAGATACTGTATATATGCTTTGGCCGTCCCGTGACTTCGGCGGATATCCCCGCGTTCTCCAGTTCCTCTCTCAGTAACTGGCAGACCTCGTCAAGGTAGTTTTCACGCTCCTCCCGTTCCGCCGCCAACAGCCGAGATATCTCCAAGTACTTATCGGGCTGTAGATGGCTGAAGGCCAGGTCCTCCAGTCGCCACTTCGTGTCCCATATTCCCAATCTGTGAGCCAGGGGTGCGTAGATGTCTAAGGTCTCTCTTGCAATAGCAATCCTCTTCTCAGGCGAGTGTGCCTTGAGAGTCTGCATATTGTGTAGACGGTCTGCAAGCTTGATGAGAACCACTCTAACATCCTGGGCCATAGCTACCAGCATCTTGCGCAGGCTCTCCGCCTGCCCTTCTTCGTAGCCGTGTTGCCGTACACCCTCAGAAGCCATCAAGTCCATCTTGCTCAGCTTTGTAACTCCGTCTACCAAGCGACTCACATCAGGGCCAAACTTCTGTTGAATCTCCTCGTAAGAAACATCGCAGTCCTCAATCACATCGTGAAGGAGAGCCGCAGCCAGGGTGGTAGCGTCCAAGTTAAGGTCCGCTAGAAAGAGGGCCGTATTAATCGGGTGCTCCACATATGGCTCACCGGACAGACGTTTCTGCCCTTCGTGGGCCATCCTGGCAAAATCGTACGCCTCTTCTATTATCCCCACCTTATCCAGTGGCAGGTAACTCTTGGCCTTGGTCAGGAGATCTCTCATATCATGTAAACATAAACAGCAACACAGGAATTTACACGGAGAGTATAACCAACTGCCTCGTTTACTGCAATTATAGCGACTCGACCATGCCTTAGAAACGCAGATGCTCTCTGCTCTGTTTTGTTGATGGTGGAGGAGGTTGGTACCATCTACAAAGTTTTAGGAATAATCCCACCCTCTTGTAGCTAGAACGCCATTGCTTATATAATCCACTAAACACTCATCAATCAGGGATAGATACCACTGAAGGCAATCCATGCAAGATATAGCTACCACCCCAATGATTGAGATTAACAACCTCACCAAGTACTACGGTGAGTTCCTGGCCGTTGAGAACCTCAGTTTCACCGTTAATAAGGGTGAAATCGTGGGTTTATTGGGCCCCAATGGCGCCGGTAAGACAACTACCATGCGGGTCCTGACAGGCTTTATGCCTCCTACCTCCGGCTCCGCCAAGGTAGCGGGTTTCGATGTGGTCAGCCAATCTCTGGAAGCTCGCAGGCGCATTGGATACCTACCTGAGACAGTGCCCTTGTACACCGAGATGAGCGTTGTGGACTACCTAGACTTCATGGGGAACATCCGTGGAATGAACAAGCAATGGCGACGTCGGCGTATTAGTGATGTCATAGGTATATGTCGCCTGGAAGAGTATAGATCCTCCCTCATAGGTAAGCTATCCAAGGGATTCCGCCAGCGAGTGGGCATCGCCCAAGCCATCCTCCATGAGCCTGAAATCCTAATCATGGATGAACCCACCATCGGCATTGATCCTATTCAAGTAGTGGAGACCCGCAATCTAATCAAGAGCTTCGGAGGAGAGCACACAGTAATCCTCAGCACTCACATCCTCCCCGAGGTGAGCATGGTCTGCGAGAGGGTCATCATTATACACGAGGGTGAAGTCGTAGCAATTGATCGACCAGACAACCTTTCTGAACGGCTCAAAGGGACCGAACGTATCGAAGTGGACATCCGGGGTCCTGCTGCCCAGGTGATGACGGCGCTCAGAGACATCCCTGGTGTCCAGGAAGTGACTCGCACTGACAGGGAAGACGTAGGAAGTTACAACATCGAATCCACCAGCGGGGCAGACCTTAGGGAGCATATTTCCAACCTGGTGTTTCAGAGTGGGTGGGGACTTTTGAGGTTACAACCCATACAGATGAGCCTGGAAGAAATCTTCTTACGCCTGACAACAACGGAATCGGACTCGGTATGAAAAACACCCTAACCATAGCCTGGAAGGAGATTAAGACGTACTTCGTCTCCCCAATGGCTTACGTAATCATCGCCGTATACTCTGGCCTAGCCGCCTACTACTTTGTCACCAGCATCACTGGAGTTCTGCCGGAGGCTACTATACGTGGGTACATTATTCCCAGCACCCTCATCTTTGTCCTGTTCTCCCCCCTCATAACCATGAGGCTATTAGCAGAGGAGCAGAAGCTAGGAACCCTGGAGCTACTCATGACCTCCCCTGTTCGTGAATACGAGATTGTTCTGGGAAAGTTCCTAGCCGCCTTGGCCAGCTTGATATCTCTCCTTATTCCTACTAGCTATCTGGTTCTTCTCCTACTGTGGTTTGGGACCCCGGATACCGGCCCGATACTGAGCGGATACCTGGGTCTTATCCTCTTCGGCATGTCCACTCTCTCAGTTGGGCTCTTCGCTTCGTCGCTATCTGGGAACCAGATTGTAGCAGCGGTATTAGCCATGGGCATCCTTCTTATTCTGTCGATCATAGACCTGGCATCCAACTACGTAACTGGCATCTTCACCGAATTTGTTCTTCAGATGTCCATCACCAGTCACTTCCAGAACTTTGCCCGCGGTGTTATAGATACCCACGACATAATCTTCTACGTTATCTTCACTGTCTTCATGCTCTTTCTCACAGTGCGGTCTCTGGAGTCTAGGAGGTGGAGATAAATGACTGGTGGTAGAGGAAGAGAGCCGCGCGTTAGAGAGGATTCTAATAGGCGCTTCAACCTGGAAAAGCTAAGGGCCTTAATCGTGGACGCAGGGCCCATACTGTCCCTGTCGGGGGCAGTAATCCTGGCTGGCGGTCTGGTGGTGTGGATAACCGTTCGTGAGCTACGGGACGCCGCCGTTATACTAATCTCCCTTGCTCTCCTGATGCTGTTCACATCCATGTTGACCCACCTCCGTGCCGTGAGAAGTGCCGTCACAGCCCGCACTGGACGGTATGCTGCCAACACCATAGTAATGGTGTTGACTCTCATGACAATACTGGCTTTGGTGGGGTTTATCTCCTTTGAGAACTCCTACCGGTTGGACACAACCGCCACTAGACAATTCACACTGGCACCCCAGACCAAGAAAGTGCTGAATGGTCTGGAAAAACATGTGGAGGCGACTATCTATTCCAGTCCCGAGGATTCCAGGCAGGAAATAATCAAACAACAGGCCGATGACTTCTTCTTTGAGTTCAATCGACGTAACAGGAAATTCACATATGAGTTCGTGGACCCTGACCTAAAACCCTCCCAAGCTCGCCTCGACGGTGTCAGCGAATATCCCACCATTGTCTTCAAGATTCCAGATTCTGAGCACAATCCATATCTACTGACCCCCGCCTATTTCGAAGCGGACTTCGTGCTCTCAGAGCAGGACCTAGTAAGCGCCATCCTCATATCCACTGGTGAGCAGCAAAAAGTTGTTTACTTCACCACCGGTCACAGAGAGCGGGACTCAATGGACGCGAATGAGGAGAGTGACGGCTACGGCTTCGCACGTAGAGGCCTTATGGGAGACAACTACCTGGTAGAAACTCTTAGTCTGAAGGAGGTAGAGGCGGTACCATCGGACGCCGCTGTCCTAATCATCGCTGGGCCCAGCGGCGGTTTCTCTTTGGATGAGCGAGATAAGCTAGAACAGTACCTGAGAAACGGTGGCAGGGCAATATTCCTTCTTGAAAACGCGGTCAGCACCCAACTAGACACACTCCTCAACAAATGGGGAATAGCTGTCCCGCAGGGCACCGTTGTGGACATAGGCAACTCTGTGGCAGGTGACCCCAGAAGCCCTATACTACGACGTGGAGACTACAACCCGGAGAGCCCTATAACCGAGCCACTGGACGATACCTTCTTCACCGAAGCCGCCGCTATTCGAGATATCATAAAGAGGGCCCCAGCGGGTCTGCCACCCAATCCCGACGAACGAAACATTAAGCTGATCCCTCTGGCCGCCACATCCTTGTTTAGCTGCATTACCACAAACCCCGACAGGTCGGATTGCCTTGGGAATGATGACATCTTGGGCCCTTTTACAATAGCCATGGCCCTAGAAGCTGTTGCCCCTGTGGGAGAAGAACCACCTGAAGTTGCCTCTGGAGCAGAGGTGCCACAGACTTCCATTGTCGTCTTTGGGGACTCCGACTTCGCCTCCAACAAGTTTTACTTCGCCTTGAGTAATAGTGACTTCTTCCTCAACGCCGTCGATTGGCTGGCTCAGAAATACGACCTAATCTCCATACGCTCCAAACCTCAAGCCTTCCGCGAACTCATCATTGACCAGAGGGAGTTCGATTTTATCCGCTACTCCAGCTGGTTCCTTATGCCAACGGGTATCATGCTACTAGCTGGCATCGCCTGGTGGCGGAGGCGATGAGCTGATTCCTTGAGTATCCGAACCTCAATCATCTTAGTCGTCACTCTCGTTATGGTGGCCGGGTACGTCTTCTTCATTCAAATAGAGCGCCCAACAGAAGACCAAGACACGGCTCCATGGTTTTACAACGTGGACATGTCTGACATGACCCAGATATCTATCACAGACCGCGAAGAAGAGGCAGTCTTCTTCCTGGGTGAGGACAATCACTGGCACATTGACGATCCAGAGGGCCTACCAGTGGGCCAGGACCTCTGGGGTGGCGTAAACCTCATCCTCAGCGGCCCCAAGAGCCGCCGTCTGCTGGACGTGCAGCCAACGGACCTGGAGCCCTACGGCCTAGAGTCCCCCTTAGTCAAGATTGACGTGAAACTGAGGGACGGTCGGACCCTCCCTGTGCGATTGGGGTTCCTAACCCCTAACCAAGTCAATGTATATGCCAAGATAGAGGGTTTCCCTCAGATATTCACCTTATATTCCGGATGGGGAGATGTCCTGACGCGCCTGATCACCCAACCTCCATATCCATCCTGGTACTACAACGTAGACCCGCTAAGCGTCACCCGTATCAGGCTACGGACCCAGGAACATTCCGTAGGCCTCAGCAGAGCCGACATTGGTTGGAGCTTCGACGATGAGGCGCAAAGCCCAGTGAGCGAAGCCCAACTTTCCACCATTTTTGTTTCCCTTGAGCAACCCTCCGAGCAAGCCCTGGTAGAGTATGAGGTTCTCGACGTGGCACGGTACGGCCTAGACGAGCCTGCTCTAACTCTGCTACTTCAGACAAGGGGCATTGGAGATGGTGGCGCCCCAACAGCCGCACAAATCCAGTTCCACATAGGCAATCCCACCGAGGACGGGACAGGGTACTACGCTCAGACAGAAAAGGGAGAGCTATTCCGCGACGTATTTAAGGTAAATGCGGATTGGGTGGAAGGTCTACAAACCATAGTAGCTGATCCTCAGTATCTTGGTGACGCCGCCCAGGGAAGCTGAGTCCGGTCTTGAGGGCTGACATCATCTCTATTGGTACTGAGCTCCTTATGGGAGAGCTGGTAGATACCAATGCCCCCTACCTTGCAGCACAGCTACCAGCCATGGGAATCGAGTTGCAGCAGATTACCCAGGCAAAGGATGACATAGATACGCTGTATCAGGTCCTCGCGCAAGCATCCACGCGCTCCGACCTTATACTCACCACCGGGGGCCTAGGCCCCACTGATGACGACCTCACTCGTGAAGCCATCGCCCGACTCCTGGGGGAAGTGCTCTACGTGGACGCTCCATCTCTGAGACACCTGACGGAGACCTTCCGCCAGAGAGGAGCATCCATGCCCAACGCCAACGTAAAGCAGGCAAATCTCATTCCCTCCGCGCGGTCTGTCCTCAATTCTCTAGGCACCGCTCCAGGTTGGTGGGTAGAAAATGGCGGTAGACTCATTGTGGCTATGCCTGGCCCACCCGCCGAGCTTCACCGAATGTGGGAGACAGAAGTACAACCTCAATTGCGCCATCGCGCTCCTGCAGCCATCATCCTTACCCGAAACTTCAAGACCCACGGCCTGGGAGAGTCAGCCCTCAACGAGCTGATTGCTCCCCTGTTCCATCTCCCAGATGCCACTCTGGGAATGTACGCCCAAGCCCAGGGTGTCCATATACGAGTGAGAATCAGGGCACAGAACCTCGAAGAAGCCCAGAAGTTGCTCTTACCCGTAGAAGTTGAGCTTAGGCGTCTTCTGGGAGACTACATCTGGGGTGTTGACGGCCAAGCTCTCGAGGAGCAGGTGGGGAATGAACTAAGGCGAAAGGGACTCACCCTAGCCATCATGGAGTCCTGTACCGGGGGACTCCTGTCCCACACCGTCACACAGGTTCCAGGCAGTTCTCATTACTTCAAGGGTGGAGTCGTGGCCTACTCCAACGAGATGAAGATAGCCTGGGGAGTTGACCCTGTCCTGATACGGGACTACGGGGCTGTGAGCCCCCAGGTAGCCCAGGATATGGCCAGGGCGGCCAGAGACCGTATGGGCACAGCCCTCGGAATAGGCATCACTGGAGTCGCCGGTCCAGAGGAACTGGAGGGGAATCCCTCTGGTACTATACACATAGGATTGGCCCATCAAGGGGACACCCTACACTTCAGTGGCCGTTACCACTCGCAGCGCGCCCTATTCAAGCAGCGGGCTACCATGCAAGCCCTCATAGAAATCTGGAATCTCCTGAGGCAGATGAAGGAATAAGAAGCCCAGCACGCTAGGCCACAGGAGGTAGAATCCTACCCGACCGTGCTATGCGGTCAGGCGACTGTACAGCGTGGGGAGGCGCCTGGGCAAAGTGTGGACATCCGCCAGAACCTCATACCCCATGTCCTGGCACATAGCCCTCAGGTAGTCATGCCCTTCCTTGTCCACCGTAAGGCAGAAGGGAGTAATACCTTTCTGTTTGGCCTCTGTGAGAGCTATCCTGGTATCATGGATAGCGTACTCTTTTTCCACACCCTCTCTGCTGTAACCCCTATCTTGGGGTCGACCGTCGCTGATCAGAATCATGAACTTGGTACGGGCCTCCAGTTTTTCCAGCTTAGATACGGCGTGACGAATCGCTGGCCCCATGCGAGTGGCTTGCAACGGCGCCACCTTGTCTATACGACGCTTCACTTTGTCAGATAGGGGCTCCTGGACATCCTTTATGACGAAGAAGTCCACATTCTCCCGCCCATATCCAGAAAAGCCGTAGATTCCATAGGTATCACCGATAGTCTCCAGAGCCTGGATGAGAAGAACAAGGCTCTCCTTCTCCAAGTCCACTATCCGCTTGTAGCTTCGTCGCACGCCCTCACCACGGCGGCTGCGCAGCCAGAACATGTACTCGAGGGGATCGTCAGGTGCGTCCCATTCATCAGCCATACGCCTGGACTCGTCTATGGCCTCTGCGGTGGAAGCACTCATGTCCAAAAGGAACACTACTGCCACATCTCTCTGGACCTTGTTGCGGCGCAAATATACCTTCTCAGACGGGGTAGTCCCGGAACGCCTATCCACCACGGCCTCAATTATCGCGTCGAGCTCAAATTCCTCTCCGTCCTGTTGTTTCTTGACTTTCTGGAGTCCCTGGGGCACCATCAACTCAAATTGACGCCTTATCTGGGCTGCCAGACCAGTATAGCTATCCAGGGTTGTACTGAAGTATGTCGGATCCCCTTCAGCCATTTCCTTCTCACGCAGAAGGCACCAACGCGGCCGATAGTCTGACATCCTGTAGTCCCATTCATCGTATAGATATGCCGCTGGCTCCTTAATCTCCAATGGCCCCCCTTGGTGCTCTTCGTCAAATGCCGGATCGTAGGCGAATGCACTCTGTTTAATGGCACCTTCTGGAGACCCTTTGGATCCCACCTCTTTGACCAAATCCTGAACAAACATCCCCCCGTGCTTAATCTCGGCCCTGTCTGTTTGAATAATCGGTTGGTTGACCTCGTCCAGAAGCCTTTGCATATCTTCCCTGGACATCGTTTCGCCTCTGGCACCCCGTTCCCTTTGAGATTCCTGCAGCATAGAGATTACCTGCATCAACTCCGGCTTGAAGTCTCCCCGGTAGTCCACTTGAGCAGGGGATTGATATGATTGATCCTCTCCATCCTGTCCATCCTGTGGGTCGGGCTGGGCCTGCATCATCTCTTCGAGCATCTCTTGCCACTGTTCCTCAGTCTTCCCTTCTTCCTGCGACGATTGTTGAGTCTGTAATGTGTCCCAGGAACCTCCATCTTCCCACTCATCTTCGTTAGGAACATGGGAGATAATCTGGTACAGGCGTATAGTGGCCTCGGCGCTATCCTCTACCTTAGCCTGACGATTCGACAACGGTTGTACTATCTCCCAGAGTATCTTTGCTGACTCCGAATACTCCTCTGGCACCATCAACTCATAGCCTTGCTGGAGGCTGAAGCGTATCAGCAGTTCTACCATAGCCTCCCGGGCAGGCAAATCCACTAGATTAGGGCGACCTTCCAGGGAATTTCTCTGGACATTCCCATATGCCTTCCGAATTCCTGGATATTCAATCTTGACCCGGTGGTCCAAACGACAGTCCTCAACCGCAGTGAAAATGTCCCGAGCCAGAACTCCATCTCCGAACATGGCAAAGAAACGCTGTATATCCGCTTGGCCAATAGCTGACGCATCCTGTTCATCTTCATCATTCTGCTCGGTGGTGGAGAGTGCCTTTGGCAATCGGAGGGCAAGCTGGGTCTTCATATCTGAAAATTGAGTTGCCGGGGTATCAAATGAGAACCGAAAGCTGTCGAACTCCAGGTGGGCTACTTGGTGGGTAGCTACCACCTTGTACCAATCGAAGTTCTGTTCCTTGTTGTTAAACCGTTCCGCCACCGACGGAAGGTACACGGTGGCTCCTTCTGCCAACATTTTCTCCAGGGCAACCCATCCCTTGCCCTGAGAGGACTCTTCAACGTGGGGGGCAATCTCCACATCCAGAGCTGATAGTGCTCGGCAATACAAACGCATTATCTCTTTGATGCGGCTCAACTCAACCCCCGAAGAGAGTTTCCCAAGTGCCTCCTCAGAGCGAGCGGACTCGCCCCTGAAGAACGCCGCACCACCCTCTGAATTATCTGTAAGAATCCCAAGCCCTATCTCGAACCAGGACTCCAACTGGTTGATGCTCAGTTGCCGAAGAACCCGTGGAACGCCCTTAATGTAGTCCAGAACAATTCCCACATCGATACGGGACAGTGTCTCTGCCATATTGAGGATGTGGACGTGTGCAAATCCCTCTAGCTGCCCTAGGGCCGCGGAACCTTCCCGAAGGAAGGCAGGTATATCCACACCGCCTCCCTCAGCGACACGTCCCGCGAGCGCAAGAAACCTAGCGCGCTCCAACCGCTCTATGCGTGACAACGCTTGACTCACCACCTCCAGACAGCCAGTTGCCTGTTGCCAATCTCCCTTAACCAGAATAGACACCAGGGACAGGCAAGCCCTGGTGTCCTCTTTCAGTGTGGGTAGAACATCCCTAGCCATGCTAAGAAATGCCATGGCCTCATCTGCAGACCTTTCTGCAATTGATTCCATCAGGCTCACCAAATTCTGGAGCTCGCTAAAAGACAGAACCTTTAGTATGTCTCCGCTAGCCTCAAAGTATCGAGCACAAAGGGCACTGGACCGTCTACCTCTCCCATAAAGCTTCCTGCCTAACTGTGCCCACTCGGGAACGTCCCAGGGCTTAAGGGACTTGGAAACATCCGGGCCTGCCCTAAAGTAGGTTCCACCGATGACTGGTGATTCCTCGGAGAGGACGCTGCCCCAGTAGACCCATTGTCTAAGGTGGGTAAAGGGAAGGGCCTTAACCATAGCTGGGCTTGCCTTGAAGTACTCCCTGGCCGCTTCCCAGGACCGCCCTGCCCGTCGAGCTATACTGAGGCCGGAATCGGCCCAGATTGTGAACTCCTCGTCTGTTAGTACCTCTTTAACGGCTTCCACAGCCTCTGTAAAAGCTTCCTTAAGCTCGCTGGGAAACTGTTGAAACTCTTGCTCGTACGTTGAAAGGGTCACTTAGCACCTACCATTAACCTGAGGCTATAAGCCCCAAGAACTGAGTCAAAATCCTGGCCGTGGCGCCCCATATCAGATGCTCGCCATAGGCATAAGCATACTCTCGATTCTGTTCAGTGTCTCCGGCCCGTCTGGTTTCCCGCCAGTTAGACGGGTCAAGAAGAACTGGTATGGGCACCTCCAGAATTTCCTTCACCTCGATGCCGCTCGCCTGAAATGGATAGGCCGATGGGATGATACCCACAAATGGCGTAATGGAAAATAGGCTGCGGGTGGTGACCTGATCCAACCTGCACAGTATCTCCACGTCCTTTCTATGAATCCCCATCTCTTCGTAGGCTTCCCTGAGGGCGGTATCCAGAATAGTGGCATCCTCAGGGTCTTGGGCACCGCCAGGGAATGAAATCTCTCCTTTGTGGTGCTCCACGCGGTCTGTACGTTTGTTCAGATGGACACAGATGTCCCCATCCTTGGCATACAGTAGCAACAACACCCCAGCCGAGACCAAGCCTGGATTGTCATTTGGGTTGATGACGGTAAGAGAGTTGGTGTGGGCCAGAGACTCCCTTATGGAATCAAAGGTTATTTGTACTTTATTGATAGCTTGTCCTCTTAGCTATGAGTTGACTCAGGCCCAGGCGCACCTACTACGAAACCTCGGTTGAAGCAGCCCAACTCCAGAGTTCAAGGCAGGCTCTAAATCCCACCGCCAGTCCACTCCGCACACCAAATCCTGATACTGACTCAGCGCATCCCTGCCACGGAACTCCGCGCATTTGCTGAAGACTCTATCTGGGCAGGTCTTTGCAAGCCAAAGCTACTCAAAGATGGAGTAAATTACCTCGTCTACGCTACGTTGTACCTGAGAGTCATCAGTAAGTGCCCAAGTCACAGCCACTTGGCACGCTCGCCTAGGGGCTATCTGATTATTTATCAGTTTGCCTGCATATATCAGCAGCCTGGTGCCCACTCCCTCCTGTAGGCCGTGTTCTTTGAGATTACGTACCTTCTCTCCAAGCTTTGCAAGGGCCTGAGACACATCAGTAGATGCTCCGCTCTCGTATTCGATTATCTTCGCCTCCAGCTCCGCTGCAGGCGATTCGAACTCCAGCGCCATGAAGCGCTGTCGGGTACTGTGCTTCAAATCCTTGAGGGCGCTCTGATAGCCAGGATTGTAAGACATAACAAGCAAGAACCCTTCGTGGGCCTGAAGAACCTGTCCCAGTTTGTCTATGGGCAGCAAGCGACGGTGATCCGTAAGGGGGTGAATAAGCACTGTGGTATCCTTCCTCGCCTCCACCACTTCATCCAGATAGCATATAGCCCCTACCTTTACTGCCCGAGCCAAGGGACCATCCAACCATTTGGTCTCGTCCCCTTCAAGGAGGTAACGTCCCACCAGGTCACTGGCGGTGAGGTCCTCATGACAGGCTATGGTCATCAACGGTACGCTACGGGGCGCGCCGTCCCCATCGCTCTGAGGCTTCCCCTTGCCTCTCGTTATCTTGGTAAGTGGGCGACCCAGACGATAGCACATGTACTCGACAAAACGAGTCTTCCCAGTCCCAGTGGGCCCCTTTAACAGCACCGGCAATTGGTTGGCATAGGCCACCTCAAAAAGCTCTACCTCGTCCGCCACCGGCAAGTAGAAGGGCTCTTCAGTAATCACGTACTCTTCTGTCTTATAGGAAGTATACCCCTGGTTCTCAGCCATTATGCCTCCCAGCAAGGCCTCTATTGACCAAGCGGTCCTCCCACAACCCTTCCACCTTGCGTCGTAGAGCCTCTAGGTCTCCATTATTTTCCACTATGACATCCGCGTGTTTCGCCTTTTCCTCGATGGGTGTCTGAGAACTCATACGTGCCCGTACTTGCTCCTCAGTAAGATTGTTACGGGCCTGAAGCCGTTGTATGACATCAGCATCAGGGGCCGAGGATACCCAAATCTCGTCTGTCAGGTCCGTCCATCCCGCTTCTATGAGTACAGCCGCGTCCAAGATCACCACCTGGGTCCCTTCGCGTTTCTGCTCCTCGATACCATCTACGATCATCTGGCGAATGCGAGGCCAGGCAATGGCGTTGAGCTTCGCCATGGCTTCGGGATTGCCGAAGACCTTTCCACCGAGTGCTCGCCTATCCACTTCTCCGCTGGGAAGCAGGACATCTTCACCAAATGTGGCGACAATCTCCCGTAATCCTTCCGTGTTAGGTAGGTACACCTGGTGTCCATACGTATCCCCATCCAGCACAACTGCTCCCAACTCCTTCAAGACACGTGAGATTTCGCTCTTCCCAGTACCAATCCCGCCAGCTAGCCCTATTACTACCATACTGCTCCCTATTATTACACGTGATCTGGATTGTATAATAGAACCACAGCATGGTCAAGGGAAATGGGACAGTTTCACCGTTCCAAACGGGGACAAAATCTGAGAAAATAGTTCAGCGCACAAGACACATATACTGCATGAAAAGCCCCGAATGGAGAGCGATGTCTAACCGTCTCATCAACGAGACCAGTCCATACCTGGTGCAGCACGCGAATAACCCAGTAGACTGGTATCCCTGGGGAGAGGAGGCCCTGCAAAGAGCTCGGGTGGAGGACAAACCCATTTTCCTCAGCATTGGATACTCTGCCTGCCACTGGTGCCACGTCATGGAGCGGGAGTCCTTTGAGGACCCAAATATCGCCCAGCTTATGAACCAGAGTTTCATCAACATAAAAGTGGATCGAGAGGAGCGCCCCGATCTGGACTCCATCTACATGTTGGCCGTGCAGGCCATGACCGGCCGTGGCGGCTGGCCCCTTTCAATCTTTCTCACTCCTGAGATCGCACCCTTCTATGGCGGGACCTACTTCCCCCCACAGGGACACCATGGAATGCCCGGGTTCATACAGGTATTAGGGGCCGTGGCTGAGGCATACAGGACTCGCCGCGACGATATAGAACACTCCGTGGAGCGCATAACCACTGCAATTATGGGAGCCACCCGACCCGTACCGATTACGGAGCCGCTGACCGCTGACATCCTCTCCACGGCCTATGAAGGACTGAAGGGCGACTTTGACCCAGAGAACGGAGGTTTTGGAACCGCTCCCAAATTTCCACAACCCATGATTCTGGAGTTCCTACTACGCTTCCACCACCGAACCAGAGATCCACAAGCCCTGAGCATGGTAGAGACCACCCTAAACCACATGGCCCGAGGTGGAATATACGACCATTTGGGAGGAGGTTTCCATCGCTACTCCACGGATCCCTCCTGGCTTGTGCCCCACTTTGAGAAGATGCTCTACGACAACGCCCTTCTTAGCCGTCTATATCTCCACGCATATCAAGCCACCGGCAATCCCTCCTATGGCAGTATTGCCCAGGAGACCCTGGATTACGTCCTGAGGGAGATGAAAGACCCCCAGGGCGGCTTTTATTCCGCCCAGGACGCCGATAGCGAGGGAGAGGAAGGCAAGTCCTTCGTGTGGACACCGAATGAAATCGAGAAGGTGTTGGGCCCCCATGAGGCCTCCGTTCTGCAAAGGTACTTCGGAGTTACTCACGAGGGTAACTTCGAGGGACAAAACATCCTGTCTAGGTCTCAGGATATCGCAGAGATCGCCTATGACCTGAATCTGGAGCCAGGAGAGATGCTGGCCATCGTAGAAAGGGGGAAGGCCGCCCTGCTAAAAGCCCGTAGCCGCCGCGTTTCCCCTGCAACAGACACCAAGGTACTAGCTTCCTGGAACGGCCTTATGTTGTACAGCTTGGCCAGGGGTGCTGCAATCCTCCATCGCGAGGACTATCTACAGGCGGCTATTGCCAACGCTTCCTTTATCCTGCAGAACATGCGCCACGGTCAGCGACTGCTCCGTACCTATACGGACGGCCAGGCCAAACTAAAGGGTTATCTGGAGGATTACGCTTTCCTCGTAGACGGCCTCCTCGCCCTGTACGAAGCGACCTTTGACTTCTACTGGCTAAAAGAGGCCCAGACCTTGGCCCAGCACATGATGGATCTGTTCTGGGACGAGGGAGAGGGTGTCTTTTACGATACCGGTCTGGATCATGAGGCCTTGCTGATTAGACCAAGGGATATTGGCGATAACGCCATGCCGTGTGGCGGTTCCATGGCCTCGGACGTTCTCCTTCGGCTCAGCGTCTTCACCGGGGACAGCATCTACGCGAAGAGGGCTGCATCCGCCTTCAAATCAGTCCAAGGGTTCATGGGCCGTGCCCCCCAGGCCGTTGGACATTGGCTGGGAGCCTTGGACTTCTACTTCTCATCTCCCCAGGAAATCGCCGTGATAGGGCCACGGGAGGATGAGGCCACCAAGGCTCTCTTGGAATGTATCTACGGGAGCTATCTGCCCAACAAAGTCCTGGCGGGATACAACCCACTTGACGCGAACTCGCACTCCGACATCCCGCTGTTGGAGGACAAGGACATGCGGGACGGTACTCCCACGGTCTTTGTATGCCAGAACTACGTCTGCCAACAGCCGGTGACCGAGCCAGGGGCCCTAGCGCAACAGCTAACCGGACAAGGCCCGGCTACGAGCATACCATTCGGCCTTTCACAATTACCATGAGCGAAGGTTTAGGTCCACTTATTCAATGGTGATTACAAATGTGAAGGTGGTAATCTCCTCGTTGGTCTCTGTTCCCAGAATGAACGCCTTCATTGGCTCGACATAGGGTGCAACGCTCTCCCGATATTGTTCCCTGACCACGGGGTCCATGGGCGTTTCGATAGCCTCTCTAATCTCCTTAACGTTGAGAAAGATTAGGTCGTTCTTCCCTTCAGGCACCATCTTTGTTACGCGTGAGAACTCCGACTCATCGAATAGCGAATTCTCGTCACCACTTTGGACCTTCACCACGGTGCGCAAAGCGTCCTTAGTGGTGCCCAAGACCATGTAATCACCCAGGAACATAAACCCAGGATTATACCCAGTCTCGCCCAGAAATGCCCTCGTGTCCACCATGGTTGCATCCTCTCCTCCTATCTCCACATCATCAAAGGGCACCCCCAGGTCTTCCAAGGCATTCACGATATTATCCAGCGCATCTTCGGAATCCCTGTAGTCCGCGAACTCGAAAAATGCTAGGGCATGAATCACCTTTGGAAGGCTGCCGAAGAGGTCGAAGGAAGAGCTATTGGGGAGAAGGGCTATGGCCACCTCCCCTGTCATCCATCCCACAATGTCCCGGTCTATGTCTATGCCGATTTCGGCCTCAAATCCATCCACGGCCGTACCGAGGTCCATGATATCTTCCAACTCTTCCCAAATCTCCGGCAGACCGGTCACAGAGATGAGTGCCGGGGAATCGCTTGGAAGGAGGGCCGTAGACCCCAGGGAATTGACAGGACGTGTGATGTCGCTTGCCATTGGCGTGCTATAGGAGCCTTCTATCCTGACGCCATTGTCCACAAAGGAGCTGGACACGCCTAGAATCGCCGGTTGCCTGTCCCTCACCTCACGGAGGGTGCTGGCGTCCAAGACACCTTCAATGTCCCCCTGGCGCATAACTTGGTCCGTGATGTTGTCCACGTCCACGTATAGGAAGGAGAAGCGCTGTTTCCGCATCGAATCCCGGGCGTCCTTGAACTCCGCCTTCTCCAACAAGGAGTCTTCCGATTTGACCATCATGCCCAAGGTATCTTCCAAGAGCTGCTCTGTAGAAGTAACTACCAGATAATCATCTGTGACAGCGAAGTGTACATCCTCTGCCATGCTTACCTCGCGGTAGGTTGTGAACCCTTCATAGACGTCGCGAAGGAAGTTCGCCTCATTTTGGTCCTCAAGAAATCTAACAAAGCGCCTGAGGACCCGCTCGGCAGGCTCAGAGTCCGTGGTCCCTATAAAGGCTACCACCTGGGGATCCTCCAGTACGTCCCCCACATTCATGATGCCGATAGCCAGTTCCGGGCCCAGCCATGGGAGCACGTCTCCTATGAGATGGATGCCCGTTTCATCCTCCACCGTATCCACTAAGTCATCAATTTTGTACTGAAAGTCTGGGTTATCCGTGTAGCGATCTATAATCCTGCGAACCTGTAAGAGCTGCCCGGCGCCAGGCCGCATGTTGAATGAAAAGTAGATGTCCGTATTAGCAGGAAGGTAGCCGGCCGTCTCCTCGTTGGGATGGCTAGCACTGCTGAGGAAAATGTAGGCCCCCACTCCAGTGATGGCGAGGAATACTATCAACGCACCAACTATGAAGACAAAGGGTGCGATACCTCTTGATCCGCTACGATAAGCCCCAGATGAGTATATGCGATGATCCGGACTGCCTGGCTGCTCCATATTCACGTATCTTTCCAGTTAAGTCGCCCTCACACTAGCTGTACAATCCTTGAACCTACAAACTAAATCCAGGAAAT
>VEXC01000018.1 GCA_009391225.1 SAR202 cluster bacterium AC-647-N09_OGT_505m | reverse complement strand
ATGACCTGGTAGACAAAGAACACACACCCTCCCAATACCACGATGCTCAGATAGCTGATGGAGCGGTCCAATAGGGCCACCGAAATAGCCTCACTCTGGGTCAGGCTGAGGGTCAATAGACCTACAATACCTGGCTCTACTATCCCTAAGCCTCCAGGGGTTATTGGCACCGTGGTTAGAATGGCATTCGCCAGCGTGACAAACAGGATTAGGGAGAAGATTACCGTCACAGAAATGTCCAGGGCTTGAATGACAAAGAAGAGACGCCCCACTTCCGTAAGCCACGTCAGAATGCTTATGACAAGCAGTATTGGTAACTGACCGAAGCTTCCCAGGGCCCCTTGATGGAAACGGTCGTAGGATATCTTGAAACGAACAGGCAGTAAGCTGGAGAGACGCATACCAAACTGTCTCATAACTAACAGACCGACAATGCCTGCTAGCACCAGAAGGGAAGCAATACCCAGGAATAATGCCATAGTACTTAGGCCGTTGGCGCCGTATAAGGCCAGTGAGGCGACGACCAAGAGGATAAATATCGTGACCACGTCCAATACTCGCTCTGCCAGCACGGTACCCATAGTGCGAGGGAAGCTGTAACCTGTATCTTCGGTGAAGATGTAGGCCCTGTACGCATCTCCCAAACGGAACCAGGTTATGGCGTTGGCAAACCACCCAAGGAAGATGTAACAGGCACATGCCAGGACCGACGGCATTTCGCCAGGGGAGTCCCTAGCCGTGTTGGCGTTGGACAGCATAATGCGCCATCGGAGGCCCCTGAGTAGGAAGCCGACGTAGTAGGAGGCAAAGGCAATCCCAAGAAGATACAGATTGCAGGCCCTTAGCTTGTCCCAGGTAGATTCCCAGTCTATCTGGAAGCGAGTCACCAGGAAAATCAGGAACATCGCTGCTAGGACAAAGGAGATTAAGGTAGGTATGGAAAACACCCGCCGCTTCAGGGATATGTATCTCCCGCCATTAGCGGAAGACTCGTTCAGAGCAGGGATTGTTGTGCCTCCATGGGCGTTTTCGCAGGGGACTAAAGCGGGCGCTTGGCGGGTATGCCAGGCCTACGCGGATAGCGGGAAGGTGAAATAGCGTCCTTCGTTAGGACTACCAGCCACCGCGGCTCACCTATCTCCTCTAGGTCCACCACCTCTATCCTTTCCAGTGCCCCTCCCAGGATGGAGACAGCCCTCTCAGACCCTTTAAGTTCATCTCCTATATCTGACTTCTTCATGGCTACAGTCCTACCACCCAATTTGCAGAATGGAAGTGTAAGCTCCGCCAGGGCCCTAAGGCCAGCAACCGCCCGAGACACCACCACATCGAAGGTCTCCCTTAAATGTGGGTCATGGGCCAAGGTCTCGGCACGCTGGCAGATTACCTCCGTCCCTTGAAGCCCCAGAGTGTCTGTCATGTGACGCAAGAAGGTCGCCCTCTTGCCCACTGATTCCACCAACGTCACTCTAAGGCCAGGCCATAGTATTTTCAGGGGCAAACCTGGGAAACCCCCTCCACTGCCCACATCCATCAGCGTACCATTTGCCATCACGTCCTCAGGGATAGCCAGGGATACAGTTAGGGAATCCAGGAAGTGGTTTACCTGTACATCCCTGTTGCCTGTTATGGCTGTGAGATTGGTCCTCTTGTTCCAATCTGCCAGCTCTTGAATGTATCGTTTAAACAGAAGAATCTGATCTTCCTCAAGATTGAATCCAAGCCGTCTAATTCCTTTGAGGAGTACCTCCACTTCTGTCACTTTTCCTTGCGTTCTACACGTATCATGACTTCAGGCCAGGGCATTATATCATCGGCAGCTATGCAAGTCATTGCTAGGGAGAGTAGGGTGTAAGGTTGCGAGTGACGGAATCAGGTGCTATGCTCGCGCTGATGTAGAATAGGTAATTTCTGAGGCATCCATTTCCGCGATTCAGGAATTCGTAGTTCGTCGCCCTCCCTGAACCTGAATCTGCATCTATAGCTTGGGTGCGTCACAACGCAGGGACACAGACGAAAGTAGGAGCATTATGGGGCTCTCAGCAACATTTAGATATCTTAGCCCAGCGACGCGGCTTTATGCGGGCGTAGACGCGCTGTCCCATCTTTCCAGGGAGGTGCAGAGATTGGAGGCCAGTAGGGCCTTCGTCGTCTGCAGTCAGACAGTGGCCCAAACCACCAACCTGCTCAATCGTACTAAGGATACTTTGGAGGACCTTTGTGTAGGGGTTTACGATGAGGCCAAGAAAGAGTCACCCATACCACTTGTGCTGGCCGGAGTCGAGGCCGCTCGGGCTGTCCATCCTGATTTGATAGTAGCAGTCGGAGGAGGAAGCGCCGTTGTTACCGCACGAGCCATTACCATTCTGTTGGCCGAAGAGGGAACGGTCCACGACCTTTGCACCACGTATCCTCCAGGAGAGGCTCCGGTGAGTCCCAGGTTGCTCGAGCCCAAGCTGCCTAACATCCTGGTGCTGACTACGCCGACCACAGGTGCTAACCGCGGTGGGGCCGCGGTTATGGACGATAAGCCTCCCTACCGTCTGGAGCTTTTCGATCCTAAGGCTCGCCCTGCTTGCATCATCCTGGACGGGCAGGCGTTGCTGACGGCTCCTCTGTCCTTATATCTCGATACTTCAATCACCACATTCATGGGGCTGGTAGGGGCATTGCAATCGCCTAACCTCAATCCACTTAGCTATTCAGATCTGCGGCAAGCGTTGGAACTGTCTTTGACCTTCCTGCCGCAGCTAGTCGCTCACCCAGAGGACCCTGATGTGCGGATTCAGTTGGGTGTGGCTTCAGTGCTGGCGAATCGAGCCGCGGATTCCCCTTCTGGGGGGGGGCGTGGCATAAATACTACTCTGGACAAGCAGATACGCTACCGCTACAAACAGGTCGGCCAAGGTGCTTCAAGGGCTGTCCTCCTAGCTGCGGAGATGCGTCGTAACCGAGAGATTTTGGTAACAGGTCAAGCCCGGCTTGCGGAGGTTATGGGTCTAAGCAAGGAAGGCATGTCCGACCTAGTGTCGGCGGAAGCTGCAACACAAGGCCTGGTGGACTTTCTTCAGTCCATTGGTGTGCCAGCCCGTATACGAGACCTTCGTATGCCCGAGGACGACCTTCAGGCTATTGCCGAAGCTGATGCAGCACAGCCTTCCTTTGGTGAAAGTGGCCACCGCATCACTGATGTTGGGGAATTACTTCAGTTCCTGCGAGAGGCGTGGTAGGTGTATTGTGGCGACACCAGGCCTTATAGCCTCACGATAAGGGAATCCCACCAGTGTTATCTGTCCTATTTAACAGACACAAACAGCAGGGAACTCGTTCCTGTTTACTGGTTGAGATAGCCAATGAAGAGTCTGGCCGTCTGAAACCTAGCAGGCCAAGGAATCTGTTTGTCAGGCTAGGAGCTTTCATCTCCACGACAGCTAGCTCCTTGAGTATCCCCAACAGTTCGTATCCTCCTACTCTCACAATGGCAACAAGGGACACGAAATCTACTTGAAATCACCCCGACTCTTGAACAAGATGTAGCAATCCCAGAATTGAGCGACTAGGTGGTTTCGTCTTGGAATTCTGCCAAAGGAAGATGGCAAACGTAATCCATGCGAGTCTTGGTCCTAGACCGAGACTTGAGGTAGGCTTGAGTTACCCATCAGGTACTTGTCAATGCCATAGGCTGCCTGTCGCCCTTCGGCAATAGCCCAGACCACCAGGGAGGCTCCTCTCGCCGAGTCACCTGCGGCAAAGACGCCATGTACGCTGGTCAACCTCTCGCCGTTGGTCTTGATATTGCCACGGCTATCTAACTCCACGCCCAGATCTGTGACCAGTCCTTCTTGTTCTGGATGTACGAAACCCATGGCCAGAAGTACCAGGTCTACTCCAATGGAATACTCGCTGCCGGGCACCTCTTGCATCGTTGGGCGCCCTGACCCGTCGGGCGGGCCCCACTCGACGTGCACGGCGTTAAGTTCCTCCACTCTGCCGTTCCGACCGGAGAAGCTCTTGGTTAGGATGTTATAGTCCCGGATACCGCCTTCCTCGTGAGCGGCAGATGTCCTGAGTATCAAGGGCCACTGGGGCCAGAGGTCGTCAGTTCGCCGCTTCTCTGGCGGTTGGGGTAGCAGTTCTAGCTGGTACACGACCTCCGCCCCCTGGCGGTGGGCCGTTCCTAGGCAGTCAGCCCCGGTGTCGCCCCCACCAAGGATAACTACTCGTTTCCCCTCGGCGGTTATGATGTCCGAAGGGTTGATTGCGTGGCCAGCAATGCGGCGGTTTTGCTGTGTCAAGTACTCCATCGCCAGATGTATGCCGTTGAGGTCGCGCCCTGCTACAGGGAGCTCTCTGGCATGGCATGCGCCGATGGTCATGCAGATGGCATCGAAGTCTCGTCTGAGCTCTTCGACAGGAAGGTCGTGCCCCGCGTGCACTCCGGTCTTGAAGACGATTCCTTCCTCTGCCATAAGGTCTATACGTCGCTGAACTACGTGCTTCTCAAGCTTGAAGTCGGGGATGCCAAGGCGAAGTAGGCCTCCAATTGACTCGTCCCGCTCAAAGATGGTTACCAGATGACCAGCCCGATTGAGCTGCTGGGCCGCGGCCAAGCCTGCAGGACCCGAGCCAATGACTGCCACACGTTTTCCAGTTCGGCTTGCCGGAGGTTCAGGTTTGATCCATGCTTCCTGAAAACCGCGGTCAACAATGGCCTTTTCTATGTACTCTATGGTCACAGGGTCTTCGTTTATGGTGAGGACACACGCAGGTTCGCAGGGCGCTGGGCAGATACGTCCAGTAAACTCTGGGAAGTTATTGGTGGCGTGCAATCTTTTCAAGGCCTGTTCCCACTGCCCCATGTACACCAAGTGGTTCCACTCTGGGATGAGGTTGCCTAGAGGACAACCGGTGTGGCAGAAGGGGACTGCACAACTCATGCAACGAGCGCTTTGGTCTCTGGCGTCCTGCTCCGACCACTCCAGGTAGAACTCGTGGGAATCCTTAACGCGCTCCTGGACAGGGCGTCGCGTGGGTGGTTGCCGAGGAAATTCTAGGAATCCGGTTGGTTTACCCAATGTGCACCGTCTCTGTGGCGAGTCCTCTTTCCTTTCGCTCTTCCAATACCAGTTTGTAGTCGTGGGGCATCACTTTAACAAATCTGGGCAATAAATCATCCCACGTCTCAAGGACTCTCTGAGCGTTCAGGCTCTTTGTATGATACAAATGCTCCGCTATGAGTTGACGGAGCTGCAACTTGTCCTCCTCTTCAGCAACTGGCTCCAATCCCACCATATCCAAGTTGCAGCGGCGCTGGAAGCTCTCATCCTCGTCTAGGATGTAGGCTGTGCCCCCGCTCATTCCGGCAGCGAAGTTCCGTCCCGTGGTTCCTAGGACAACCACCATGCCACCAGTCATGTACTCGCAGCCGTGGTCACCAACACCCTCTACTACCGCGTGTGCGCCGCTGTTGCGGACTGCAAAGCGTTCGCCAGCTAATCCCCTGATGAAGACCTTGCCGCCCGTGGCACCATATAGCACGACGTTGCCGACGATAGTGGTTTCTTCCGCAACGAATGTAGAGTCTACGGGAGGGTAGACGACGATGCGGCCGCCGGATATACCCTTGGCAAAGTAGTCATTGGAATCTCCTTCCAGGGTCATTGAGATACCATTGGCGAGGAAGGCCCCAAAACTCTGACCTGCGGAACCATGAAATAGGCAGTTGATTGTGTTTTCGGGCAGGCCGTCCTCGCCGTATCGCTTGGCGACCTCTCCGCTGAGCATCGTCCCGACCACGCGGTTGGAGTTTTGAATGGGGAGCTCAATCTCCACAGGCTTCCTGCTCTCCAGGGCTTCTCTGGACAGGTCGATAAGCGCGTGATCTAGGGCCCTGTCCAGCCCGTGGTCCTGACCCTCGCAGCAGTAGGTGGCGATATCCTTGGGCACATCTGGGAGCTGGAGCATGGGTGTCAGGTCTAGTCCTTTGGCCTTCCAATGTTCTATAGCTCGGTGGGCCTCCAGCCTGTCCATGCGCCCCACCATTTCGTTCACAGTACGGAACCCCATCTGGGACATGATTTCACGCAGATGCTCTGCTATGAAGAAGAAGTAGTTGATGACGGCTTCTGGCTTGCCAGCGAATCGCTTGCGTAGCTCTGGGTCTTGAGTGGCTATGCCGACGGAGCAGGTGTTTAGGTGACACTTGCGTAGCATGATGCAACCGAGGGTGATTAGCGGCCCGGTGGAGAATCCAAACTCCTCTGCGCCCAGCAGGCATGCAATGGCCACATCACGGCCAGTCTTTAGTTGGCCGTCGGTCTGCACGACGATGCGGCCCCGCAAGTCGTTCATAAGCAGCACCTGATGAGTCTCGGCAAGTCCTAGCTCCCAGGGAAGGCCGGCGTGTTTGATGGACGATTCGGGAGAGGCACCGGTGCCACCGCTATCGCCACTGATGAGCACGACGTCCCCGTGTCCCTTGGATACCCCCGCGGCGATGATTCCCACGCCTATTTCTGCTACCAGCTTCACGTGGATTCTGGCCTGTGGGTTGACGTTCTTCAGGTCGTGGATGAGCTGTGCCAGGTCCTCGATGGAGTAGATGTCGTGGTGAGGAGGAGGCGATATCAGCTCTACCCCGGGGGTTGTATGACGGATCCAACCGATGTACTCGTCCACTTTGCGGCCTGGGAGTTGCCCGCCCTCTCCGGGCTTGGAGCCCTGGGCCATCTTGATTTGCAGGTCCGTAGCGTTAACCAGATAGTTGGTGGTGACGCCGAAACGTCCGGAGGCGACCTGTTTCACGGCGCTCTTCCGAGAGTCGCCATTGGGGTCGGGAATGAAGCGGCGGTAGTCTTCGCCGCCCTCGCCGGTGTTACTCTTGGCACCGATTCGATTGGTTGCAATAGCCAGTGTCTCGTGGGCCTCTCGGCTGATTGCGCCCAGGGATATGGCTCCTGTGGCGAAACGCTTGACAATCTCAGAGGCCGGCTCCACGTCCTCCAGATGGATGGGTGTGTCGGAGGTCTTGAAGTCCAGGAGTCCCCTCAGCGTGGCGATTTGCCTGTCTCGCTGGTCTATGAGTTCGGCGAATTTCCTGTAGGTCTCATAGCTATTTGTCCCGGTGGACTGCTGGAGCAGGCTAATGGTCTCGGGGTTGTACATGTGGTATTCGCCGTCACGCCGCCACTGGTAAAAACCTCCCTCGTCTAGTTCCAGAGCGCCCGATACGTGCCCGTTGGCGTAGCTAGAAGAGTGACGTCTCCTGGCTTCTTCCTCTATGGTCTCAATGCCGATGCCCTGAATGCGGGATGGGGTCCAGGTGAAGTAGCGGTCTACCAGGTCCTCGTTCAGGCCGATGGCCTCGAAGATTTGGGCTCCACGATAGCTCTGGACCGTGGAGATGCCCATTTTGGACATGATTTTGAGCACACCCTTGTCAATGGCCTTGACGAAGTTTCTCTCAGCTGTATAGGAGTCAATATGCTCTGAAAATATGCCTCTATCTGCCATGTCGTGGAGGATGTCGAAGGCCAGGTAGGGATTGATTGCCCCGGCACCGTATCCGATGAGGAGAGCGAAGTGCATTACCTCCCGCGGCTCCCCCGACTCCACCACCAAGCCCACCTTGGTCCTGATGCCCTCACGAATCAGGTGGTGGTGCACCGCGGCGGTGGCCAAGAGGCTGGGTATAGGGGCGTAGCGAGCATCCACTCCGCGATCTGAGAGTACGATGATAGAACTGCCCGCCACGATGGCCGCTGAGGCCTGTTGGCAGAGCTCGTTCACTGCTTGCTCCAGCGAGCCTGGCCCTTTCTGGACATCAAACAGTGTGGAGCAGGTAGTTGCTGTCATGTTGCCTTGCGCGATGTTGCGGATTTTCTCCAACTCCAGGTTGGATAGGATGGGCTGTCTCAGCTTCAGTTGTTGGCAGTGCTCAGGAGTCTCCGCGAATAAGTTCTGTTCTGAGCCTATGAAGGCCTCCAGAGAAGTGACCAGTTCCTCTCGGATAGCATCCAGTGGTGGGTTGGAAACCTGGGCAAAGAGCTGCTTGAAGTAGCTAAACAGCATCTGCGGTCTTCTAGAGAGTACTGCCAGGGGTGTGTCGTTACCCATGGACCCCAATGCCTCTGCGCCCGTGACGGCCATAGGCTCCATCAGAATCTGGAGGTCCTCCAGGGTGTAGCCGAAGGCCCTCTGTAGCTTTGGGAGGGAGTCCTTGTCCATCTTCATTGGTTCGGGAGGATCAGGAAGGTCCTCTAGGGTGATGCGGTTGTCGGCAAGCCACTGGCTATATGGCTGGCGTCTGGACAGATTGGCTTTGAGTTCCTCGTCTTCGATGATGCGGGCTTCATTGGTGTCTAGCAGGAACATCCGCCCAGGATAGAGCCTCTCTTTGAAACGTATTTGCTCTGGCGGGATGTCCAGGACGCCAACTTCTGAAGCCATCACCAAGAGGTCATCCTTGGTCACCAGGTATCTGAAAGGCCGTAAGCCGTTGCGATCTAGCACCACGCCTATACGTGTGCCATCTGTGGCGGCGATGAGGGCGGGGCCATCCCATGGCTCCATGAAGGAAGAGTGGTACTCGTAAAAGTCACGTTTCTCCTGTGACACCTCCACATGCTCGCCCGTGGCTTCGGGAATCATCATCATTAGGGAATGGGGTAGGGATCGCCCGGTGGCCAGTAGTAGTTCCAAGGTGTTGTCAAAGGAGGCTGTGTCGCTTGCTCCTGGGGTAATGATGGGAAATAGCTTCTCCATGTCCTCCCCGAATAGATTAGAAGAAAACATAGCCTGTCGAGCGGTCATCCAGTTGACGTTGCCGCGTAGGGTGTTAATCTCACCGTTGTGGCAGATGAGCCTGTAAGGATGTGCTAGCCTCCAGGACCCCAAGGTGTTGGTGCTGAAGCGGGCATGGACCATGGAAAAGGCGCTGGTCATGGCTGGGTCCGACAGGTCTGGGTAGAAGTCCCTGAGCTGGGTTCCTAAGAGAAGGCCCTTGTAGACCACGCGATTGCAGGATAGGCTGGAGATGTAGAAGTGCTGTCGTATATCATCGTCGCTCTGGCTCGTGGTGTGCTCTATGACCTTTCGTATGACGTACAGCTTGCGTTCGAACTCGGCCTCGTCCTTCACTTGCGAACCCCGGCCAATGAAGATTTGGCGAATAAATGGCTGCGAACCCTGGGCGATGTACCCAACCTTCGAGTCGTCTACAGGGACATCTCGCCAACCCAGGAAGTGTTGGCCTTCAGCCACAATCACATTCTGGAAAATGGCCTCGCATGTCTGGCGCCGGTTGGGGTCTGGGGGTAGAAATACCATGCCAACCCCATACTCGCCGGGCCCTGGAATGGTGATTCCAATATTGGCGCACTTCTGCTTGAGGAACTGATGGGGCATCTGGAGCAGTATCCCTGCGCCGTCTCCTGTCATGGGATCACATCCGCAGGCACCCCGGTGGGCGAGGTTGACTAGGACATCCAGCCCCTTCTCTAGGATGTCATGGGATTTCTTGCCGTTGATGTTGGCGACTAAGCCTACCCCACAGGCATCGCGCTCGAATCTGGGGTCATATAGACCATTCATTCTCTGGGGCAATGGTAGCTTCTCCACTGAGTAAACTCCTGCACCTACAGAATTGGTAGGTATCTCTCAAGCTCGTAATTGGTGACCTGGGTCTTATACTGGTTCCACTCAATCTTCTTGTTTTGAACAAAGCTGTCTAGGACATGCTCGCCCAGAGCCTGGCGCATGAGATCGCTCTTCTCCGTGAGGAGGACTGCTTCCCACAGACTTTCAGGCAGTGTGCGAATACCCCTGCGGTTTCGCTCCTCTTCGCCCATTTCGTATACGTTCTCCCCAACTGGATTGGGGGAAGGCATCTCTTTTTCAATGCCATCCATCCCCGCTGCTAGCATTACGGCGAAGGCCAGGTACGGGTTACAGGCAGGGTCAGGTGCACGGTACTCTACGCGTACTGATTCCTCTCGTCCCTCTTTATAGGCTGGTACTCGTATAAGATCGCCGCGGTTCACCGTGGCCCAGGATATGTACACTGGGGCCTCATAGCCGGCGACGAGCCGTTTGTATGAGTTAACCCATTGATTTGTCACCGCGGTTATTGCTGGCGCGTGGTGCATCAGGCCAGCAATGAAGGACTTTGCCAGCGGTGACAGGTGCTCGGAACTGTCGGGGTCGAAGAAGGCGTTCCCTGTTCCCCTGAAGAGAGACTGATGAACGTGCATCCCGCTTCCGTTAACGCCGGCAATGGGCTTCGGCATGAATGTGGCATACAGCCCATGGCGCATGGCGACCTCTTTTACCACAAGTCGCTGGGTCATTACGTTATCAGCCATGGTAAGAGCGTCGGAGTAGCGAAGGTCTATCTCATGCTGGCTTGTGGCGACCTCGTGGTGGCTGAGTTCCACGGCTATGCCCATCTCCTCCAGGTCCAGGATTGTCTCACGACGTAGGTCTGTGGCCAGGTCCAGGGGCGTCTGGTCAAAATATCCTCCCTGGTCAATGACGTCCGTCCCCTCGGAATTCTTGAAATAGAAATACTCCAGCTCTGGCCCAACGTAGTAAGTGTAACCCTGGCTTGAGGCCCGCTCCAGGTTCCGCTTAAGCACGTACCGTGGGTCCCCTTCAAAGGGCTTCATCTCAGGGGTTAGAATGTCACAGATCATTCGTGCCACGGCGTTCTCTCTTGGACGCCAGGGGAGGATGCGAAAGGTGGTAGGGTCTGGCATTGCAACCATGTCGCTTTCGTCTTTTCTGGCAAACCCTTCGATTGAGGAGCCATCGAAACCCACTCCCAGATCCAGAGCCTCGTCCAGTTCCTGGGCAGTTATGGCAAACCCCTTGAGCGCACCTAGGATGTCGGTGAACCACAGGCGGATGAACTTGACGTCGTTCTCTCTCACCATGCTCAACACGTACTCTTTAGCCTGGTCTGTATCTGTAGACATCTTTCGTTCTTAGCGATTAAGGGCTTTAATGGAGTGTAGAATATATTGGATTGTGAAGTTTGTGTCAATCTCTGACTATAATCGCCAATTGTACTTTTACACGACGCCTTTGTAAAGGGATAGCGGGCCGAGGGGCGTATAATCGCACATTGTGAAGGTGTTTTTGCTAAGAATCATATATGCTGGCGCCAGCGTCATCACGAAATATGAAAATAGCACCACTGATGTCGTTCCGAATCCAGATTCTATCGAGAGGATGGTAAGCTATATCCCAGCCACCCTTATCGAAGACCGAGATTTGTAGATTCGGTTGATATTTAGCAGCAAGGCGGTTATTCCCTCCACGTAGCGAGAGTTCTCTAATGCGCCACCGTTGATGGCCCGGAGAGAGGGAATTCGCTTCGCTAGGGTCATTACCGACTCCCTAGCTTCTTCGTCATCGGCACAGGTCACCACGTCTCCCTCAACGGACGTCGTAAGGTCCAGCAGGTCATGGGCGCTTATGGTCTGAAAGGCAGCCACGATTTTGGAGCCAATCAAGATGGCCTGGGCTTGCAGGGCCGCAGAACCCTCTTCTATCTTCACTATACTGAACTGCCCGCGGGAGTATGCCAAAGGGACCACAGTATCCACAACCACTTTACCATCAAGCTGACCCCTTAGTGCTTCCAGTAGGTCTCGTTGTGCTGAGTAAGGAGCGGTAATAAAAACAACATCCGCACTCTGGGCTACCTCTTCATTGGGGCCGCTGTATACCTCTGTTAGGTTTCCGAGAGCCCGTAGCTCTCGGGCGGTCTCATCAGCCCTCGCGGAATCTCGGGAGCCGATGATGAACGGCTCTCCCGCCAACCCAAGTCTTAGGGCCAGGCCTTTTCCCTCTGGCCCAGTGCCACCCAGAAATCCAAGCATCCATCACCTTTCCTGTCATCGTATACTGTGATTGGAATTATAAGATTGGAATTATAACAGCTGGCCATTGATGGGACAAACACCACGTAGGGAGCTGTTTGTTCCGCTTATAGCATGGATTCACTTATAAGTATGACCATCCTACATTATGACCATCCTACATAAGGTAGAATAAGGTCACTAAATCTAGGGAGACGCTGTGGATATCTATGCCAAATTGATACGACCCCTGCTCTTCGTCCTGCCCCCAGAGAGGGCACAAAAACTCGCCGAGGTTGCCCTGCGAGTAAACCATCCCTGGAAGGCACTGAGGCCATACCTCAATTCCGATAACGAGCGACTGCACGTCGACATGGGGGGCATCTCGGTTCCCAACCCCATTGGATTGGCAGCTGGATACGATAAAGACTGTGTTATGGTGGACGCTCTGTCCAACTTCGGCTTCGGGTACATAGTGGCGGGCACGGTGGTGGCCGAACCACGACAGGGAAATCCCAGACCCAGAATCGTGCGTAATCCCTCGGAAGGCTCCCTGGTGAACTCACTGGGATTTCCCAGTCATGGCTTGGAGGCGGTATACGATAGGCTCAAACGCAACTCTGTCGGGAATAAGCGCGGTGGTGGTCGAGGTGGTCCCTTACTGGCAAGCATCTCCGGCCTCTCCATAGAGGAGTTCTCAAGCTGCTATCAGAGGCTACAGCCTCTGATAGCAGGAATTGAGCTTAACATAAGCTCACCTAACACGGAGGGAATAAGGATGTTTCAAGAGCCCGAGAGGCTTGAGGATTTACTATCTGCCCTGAAGCCTTTGAAGGAGAAACCACTGTTTCTCAAGCTGCCTCCCTACTTCGATGAGAGGCAGAGGAGTCGTGCAATGGAGCTGGTGGATTTGTGTCTCCGCTATGGAGTGGAAGGGGTTACCGTGGCCAACACCCGACCCGTGGAAGAAGCTCGACTAGCCATTGGCAGAGGAGGTCTGAGTGGCAGGCCCCTATTTCCTGACATGCTACGCATGGTGAGGGAGATTCGGCGCCACGCGGGAGATGGTCTCATCATAAATGCGTGTGGTGGCATCTCCTCCGGTGAGGATGCCCTCAAGGCCCTACAAGCAGGAGCGAATACAGTGCAACTTTTCACGGGTTTCATCTACGGTGGTCCGGGGCTGATTAGGAAAATTAACAAGCATATCCTCCGCTACATGGAACAGGAGGGGCTAAGTTCCGTGAAGGCGCTTCCTAGGGAACAGAGTGACCAACCATCAGAGTCCTGAGGAAGCAATTCGCTGTAATGCGAGGTTTGGACTGTTACACTGGACGAAGTGAAGCGCCTGGTTGGGAGGTGGTTCCGCCACCAGATTTCTCGTGGGGGCTCGGAATGACATCTGTTACGATTTTCTAAATTCACCATACTAGAATTCTCACATCTCCCTGAGCCTACTGATTCGCCTCTGAATGGGAGGATGTGGGGAGAACATGGTGGTAGAGAAGCCGCTGAGTGGATTGACAATGAATAGGTGAGAGACGGCCTCATTTACCTTCATGGGCTTGTGGTGAGTCTCTACCTTCAGATTTTCCAGGGCGTTGGCCAGAGCCCAGGGATTTCTGCAGTTCTTGGCTCCGGCGGAATCGGCCTGGTATTCTCTGGCCCGGGAAATGGACGCCCGCACCAGAATTGCAGCAAGTGGAAGAAGGGTAGCTACTGCCAGAACTCCAACAATTGCCATAATTCCACCCTGACCACCGCCCCTCCGATTTCCACCTAGAGCGCTGAAGAACATGGAAAAACAGGCCATCATTGCAAGGAATGGAATGGCTCCTGCGATGGCCCGCGGCCACCGTCCTGATGAGGGTATCCCTGTTGCTCACGAGGGCCATCTCGTGGGCCAGTACCGCGGATAGCTAATCACGGTTTAGTATGCGCATAATACCCGTGGTAGCTGCCACGGCAGCGTGCTTGGGATTCCTTCCTGTGGCAAAGGCATTTGGGGAGTCGTTCTCTATTACGTAGACCCGGGGTTTGGGCAGATTGCCAAGTTTGGCCTGCTCCTCCACAATGAAATGAAGGTCCGGTGTTTCCTCTTGGGATACTTCTTTGGCTCCAGCCATGCGCAGGGCGAGCTTATTGCTATACCAGTAGGCGAAGAAGTTCATAGCACAGGAGAATGTCAGGGCGAGAATCATGCCCCCAGTACCACCCATAAGGTAGCTTGCCACTATCAGGCGCATCGAGGGCACAATCATGAGAAGCCGGTTTTTAGTGTATTCATAGAGTCATTTCCTTACTAGGGACCAGTTCTTGTCAGTATCTCGAGCGTAGTAGCGTAGGAATAATCATAGCATTCTCCCATGATGAACGGACTGAAGCGTGAATCGCCACTAACCTTGACATCCTGTCTGCGCTTTTTTGCCTCAATGTCATCAGGAGGCATTACCAGTGAGGGTCGTGGTTTCTTACCGCTGCTTGAAAGGCTTCCTCCACCGACACGTCGATATTCGCACAAGCATAATTTGAGTGTGTGTTTCAGGAATACCGCGCAGTGAGGGTGCTGAAAAACTCCGTTTTAAAATGGCCAGAATCAGGCGCTTAACGCAACAGAAACTGTGTATATCAGCACGTAAGTGGTGCTACTGGGGGTAGAGGACTCTGACGAATTCCACGTTATCCCAGGAGAATGAGAAGAACTCAGAGCCCTTAGGCACCTCAAAGAAGAGCCACCCCGCAATCTCAAAATTCTGTACAATCTGGAACTGACCCCAGATGTGAGACCTGTAGGGATTGTCCTTGGGTGCCTGCTCCGAAGTCTCAACAGCACGCTCCCCCGGATTTAGGGGTTTGGACTCATTTCCGCCGGCGATCGTTAGCAAGGCGGCGTCTTCGTCGGCGATCAGAATCACCTGGGTAGACTTTAGGTTTACGATCCGGGCCTTTACGGCGGCAATAATCGTCCCTTCCTGCTGGGGAGTGATAACGTAGTTCTGCCCTAGATTGTTATAGACGACCTTATCCAGCAGTTTAGGCTGGTACGCGCCCACGGAGATGTACTCGCCGCTGGCGCCGAATTCCTTGGGAGAATTTCGGATGCATCCAGAGGCAATACCCACAGCCAGTATGAGCACTATTGCAAAACACCTAGTTGAACGGCTCATATTCATAGCATTTAGTCAGGGGGCGGCGTGGGACAAACTGGGCATTGCCCTCAGACGGCTCACGAGGTTTGGCAGCACCTTGAGCAGGTAGTCCACATCTTCATCGGTGTTGTCTTTTCCCAAGGTCAGTCGAAGACTCCCGTGGGCCATGTCTGCAGACAGTCCCAGAGCAAGCAGCACATGGGATGGCTCTAGGGACCCCGATGTGCAGGCGCTGCCACTGGAAGCGGCTATACCTGCAAAATCCAGTCCTAGGAGAATGGGCTCTCCCTCTACTCCCTCGAAGGAAAAGTTAACATTGTTGGGAAGGCGGAGAGACAGGTGCCCGTTGAGGCGTACCTTCTCAATTCGGTTCTGAA
This sequence comes from SAR202 cluster bacterium AC-647-N09_OGT_505m, assembly GCA_009391225.1. Next base: position 8,204 of record VEXC01000018.1, on the reverse strand, counting down.
TACCCTCCACCAACCTGTTCCGAAGACGGAGACAATGCTCGCTACTAGAAATTCTCTCCTCCGCGGCAAGCCTGAGGGCTACTGCAGTGCCTACAATACCCGGAAGGTTTTCAGTGCCAGCGCGTCTCTGTCTCTCCTGGGCGCCCCCTGACTGCTGTGCCATAAAGGGCGTGCCTCGTCTCACGTAGAGGACACCGACCCCCTTTGGGCCGTATATCTTGTGCGCGGATAGGCTGAGCATATCAACGCCCAGCGAATTCACATCTATATCCAAATAACCCGCCGCCTGCACAGCGTCCGTGTGAATCACGATGGTTTGGCCTCTGTCTTTGGCAACCTTTTTCACCATGCGAGTCATCTCTGCCACCGACTGTACGGTGCCTATTTCGTTGTTGGCCAGCATGATGCTTATTAGGATAGTCCTATCGGTCATGGCTCTGAGAACTTTGTCTTGGTCTACCAGGCCGTCCTTATCCACTGAGAGGTAGGTGATCTCGAATCCAAAGTCCTCAAGAAATTGGCAGGTGTGTAGAACAGCGTGATGCTCAATGCTGGTTGTAATAATGTGGTTTCCGCTTCCCCTCTGGGCAAAGGCGGCACCCTTTAGAGCTGCATTATCTGACTCACTTCCTCCGCTGGTGAAAATCACCTCACTGGCCCTACTCCCTAGTACTCGGGCTACCGACTCCCTGGCTTCGTCTATTGCCATGCGAGATTCCTGAGCCAGGGTGTACAGGCTGGAGGCATTGCCAAACTTCTCTGAGAAATACGGAAACATGGCCTCCATGACCTCGGGTCTGACTGGAGTGGTGGCTGCGTAATCCATGTATATCATTCGGGCTTGCTCCTGCATCAATAACACTTCTTAGGTCCGGAAACCACTTGGCTCAATTCAAAGTCCCACCATTGTAGCACTGCATACCTTGGCGATAAAGCAGCCGTAACTCATGGCAGGCCAGAGTTGACCTCATCAGACGTTGAGCCCGGTGCGAGTCCTAATGAGCCAGGGGAGGTGGTCACGGACTATAACACCTATCATCTCTTTGCCATCTACGACCGGCACCATCCCAAGGCCATCTCGGTCCAGGGCCTCCAGGACCAAATTGGAACCTTCCTCTGGTGCTATCCCTTTCATCATATCTAAGGATACCATCACCTGCTCGGCTTTTGTAGCTTCCCTGGACCCTTTGGGTATCCTCTTCATATCTGTAGGGTAGAGTAATCCTGTGAGACGACCGTCTGCGGTGATGACGAGGCACGGCATGTTCTTTCGCAGGGCTCCACCTTCCATTAGATCTCGTATGGAGACATCAGGGGATACTTCCATGCAGTTGGTGCTGATCATGTCCCTGGCAACGAAATTCTGCAGCGCTTGATGCTGGCGGAACTGCTTGAAGCTGGAAGATGTCGCCTGAAACAGGAACCATCCAACAAAGCCCAGCCACAGGCCCTGGACTGGGTTATGCCCCAGGAACATTATGCTCACCCCGACAGCCACAAAGGCCACGGCGGTCACCTGTCCACCGACTGTAGCTATACGGGTGGCCCTGGCGTAGTTACCGGATATGGCCCATACAGCGGCTCGGAACACACGGCCTCCGTCCAGTGGGAAGCCGGGAATCAGGTTGAATACCCCCAAGGCGATGTTCATAATAAATAGCCACCCCATTATCACTTCTAGGTGGACGTTGAGGGTTTCCACAGCGATGCTCAAAGCCAAGAATAATAAGCCCAACATCATGCTGCATAGAGGCCCTGCTAACGCTATCAGAAGCTCAATGCCTGGCTTGGTAGCCTCCCGGGATATCTGGGCCACTCCACCAAATATGAAGAGAGTTATCCCCTTTACAGGAATCCCATATCTTATGGCGACCAAGCTGTGGCTCAACTCATGGGCGATTACAGAGGCGAAGAGTATGGAGCTTGCAACCAAGGCCACGGCCCATCTCTCTGGTGACGACCAAGATGGATACAAATCGCTGAGCAGTCTCGCAAGCGAAAAGGTAATCAGGGCCAGAATCAGGAACCAGCTAAAGTGGAGCCTCAGGGGAATCCCTAAAATGCTGCACAGCTTGATGGATCCTGTCATCCTGGGTGTCCGTCGAGGGTCCTGTCCCAGTTCACGTCTTGCGGTCCAACTCCGTAGCATAGCCCATGACTTTGTATGCCAGCTTAGCGGCGATGAAAGCGCAGGATGGGGGGCCGGCATTTGGACATAACTCCATAACGTCGAAGCCCACTATGGACCGTTCCATGCATATCACCCTGAGTAGACTAAGAACTGCCTCCCATCCTGGCCCGCCTGGCTCAGGAGTGCCTACTGCTGCCATGAGGCTGGGGTCAAAAACATCTAGGTCTATGCTCACATAAACATGCTCAGAAAGGCCCTTCAGCACATCCTCAACGTTCCAGGAGGCTGTCAGGTCGCCCTCGCCGTGGAAATAAACCGATACCCGTTGTTCTCCGATAAATGATGCCTCCTCCTGGCTGATACTGCGGACACCTACCTCTACCAGGGGGCATGTCTCCCATATCCTCCGGGCTGTACAGGCGTGGCTGAAGGCGCTACCCATATATTCGTCTCTTAGGTCGCCATGCGCGTCCAGGTAGAGCACCGATAGATCGGTGTGAACCTCGTGGAGGGCTTTAACCACCCCCACTGACACGGAGTGCTCCCCGCCCAGAACGGCCAGGAGCTTGCCACTCCTGGCGAAAGGCCCAACTAAGGTTTGGACCCGTTTTATCATGTCTGCTGGGTTTCCTATGTGGGGCTCTAGCTCGGGCAACGTGTGAATTCCCACCCGGTAAATCTCTCGCTCCAGTTCAATATCGTAGTCCTCCAGATAGCGAGAAGCTTCGATAATGGCCCTGGGTCCTTCTCTGGCGCCTCCCCTATAGGAGGTAGTAGCATCGTATGGAACTGGCACAACCACCACCCGACAGTCCTCCAGGTTGGTTTCCTGAGGATCAACTGCTACAAAGCTCCATGGTATAGAAGGAGGCAACGGTATCGAGTGGCCAGTGGTCATCAGCTTACTCCGCTGATTACCGCCCTGGCTTGCCCCCGCTTCACTGGAGCGCGGGACTTGGGGCGGGAGTAGTCCAGCCCCCGTCCTATTACCCACAGCTTTACCTGCTCCAGGGAAAAGATATCTCGTATCTTGGCAAGGGCTTGCTCATGGTCGAAGTCCTTGCAGGAAAAGACGTCTATGTTAACATAAGCCCTCTCTGGAAAGGTGTGCACGCTTATGTGGCTTTCGGCGATGAGTACAAATCCAGATATGCCCCAGTCGTCCTCCTTAGGACCATGGTACGTGGTAACGTGGGGTGTGCTAATCTTGTTCATTCCTATTTCGGATGGGAACGCATCGAGGAAACCATAAATGAAGTCCTCGTCTTTCATATTCTGTGCGTCCCCTCCAAATCCATCTATCAGCAAATGCATCTATGCGACCTCCAGATGACTCCACTCTCAGCGAATCCACGAAGCATGTGCTCCGAGCAAACAAAAGAGACAGTTCGAGTAGAATAACACCTATGCGCTGGGCAGCACAACAAGGAATTCTCGGGCGTTCTTGACATGAGTGTGGGTGTAGGTATAATAGGCTTGGTTTAGTGCGGAGGTGGATGGGTGCACCTTAACAACTGAATAGTGGAAGGAAGGTTCTTTAATAGCGAGTTTGATCCTGGCTCAGGACGAACGCTGGCGGCGCGCCTAATGCATGCAAGTTGAACGGTTCCCACGGTCTTCGGACTGTGGGGATAGTGGCAAACGGCTGAGTAACGCGTAAGGTACCTAACCCTGGGAGGGGAATAACCCATCGAAAGGCGGGCTAATACCCCGTACGCTGGCTTGCTATGATGGTGAGTCAGGAAAGCCCTGGTGTAAATCAGGGTGCCCGGGGAGGGACTTGCGTCCTATCAGGTAGTTGGAGGGGTAACGGCCCACCAAGCCTAAGACGGGTAACCGGTGTGAGAGCATGAACGGTCAGAGGGGGACTGAGACACGGCCCCCACTCCTACGGGAGGCAGCAGCAGGGAATTTTGCGCAATGGGCGAAAGCCTGACGCAGCGACGCCGCGTGGGGGAAGAAGGCCTTAGGGTTGTAAACCCCTTTTCTGGGGGAAGAGAGAGGACGGTACCCCAGGAATAAGCCCCGGCTAACTACGTGCCAGCAGCCGCGGTAATACGTAGGGGGCGAGCGTTGTCCGGAATTACTGGGCGTAAAGGGCGCGTAGGCGGCCCAGAAAGTCTCCGGTGAAATCTCCCGGCTTAACTGGGAGGGGTCCGGGGAAACTTCTGGGCTTGAGGGCAGCAGAGGAGGGTGGAATTCCCGGTGTAGTGGTGAAATGCGTAGATATCGGGAGGAACACCAGTGGCGAAGGCGGCCCTCTGGGCTGTACCTGACGCTGAGGCGCGAAAGCGTGGGGAGCGAACCGGATTAGATACCCGGGTAGTCCACGCCCTAAACGATGGATGCTGGGTATGAGGGGTATCGAACCCCCTCGTGCCGAAGCTAACGCGTTAAGCATCCCGCCTGGGGAGTACGGCCGCAAGGCTAAAACTCAAAGGAATTGACGGGGGCCCGCACAAGCAGCGGAGCGTGTGGTTTAATTCGATGCAAAGCGAAGAACCTTACCAGGGCTTGACATGTCGGTGGTAGCCCTATCGAAAGACTGGGTGACCCTTCGGGGAGCCGTCACAGGTGCTGCATGGCTGTCGTCAGCTCGTGCCGTGAGGTGTTGGGTTAAGTCCCGCAACGAGCGCAACCCTCGTCGCTAGTTGAATTCTCTAGCGAGACAGCCCCTAAGAAGGGGGAGGAAGGTGGGGATGACGTCAAGTCAGCATGGCCCTTACGCCCTGGGCTACACACACGCTACAATGGTCGGGACAGAGGGTCGCCAAACCGCAAGGTGGAGCCAATCCCATCAAACCCGGCCTCAGTGGGGATTGCAGGCTGAAACCCGCCTGCATGAACGTGGAGTTGCTAGTAACCGCAGGTCAGCATTACTGCGGTGAATACGTTCCCGGGCCTTGTACACACCGCCCGTCACGTCATGGAAGCCGACAATGCCTGAAGTCCGTGAGCTAACCCGCCTCTGGTGGGAGGCAGCGGCCGAGGGTGGGGCCGGTGACTGGGACGAAGTCGTAACAAGGTAGCTGTACCGGAAGGTGCGGCTGGATCACCTCCTTTCTAAGGAGCCCTGATACGGGGGGGTTTAGGCTCTCCCAATCTCGGGAATCCTAGTTCGATCGGTGGGCGGCTGGCCAAGGGAGTCGGAGTAGAGCGTGACTCGGTGCTTGCACCGAAGGGAGCTCCCCCGACTAAGTAGGCCAGCCCCTGAGAAAACCCACCGCCTACACATGGTTTATCACCTTCCTTCCACTATCCAGGGGTTAAGGTTTAGATAAGGGCAACGCTCGTAAATATCCCAAAAGCTCCAGACAGCCTATGGGATTGAGATACTCCACTCCTAAGGAGTGGGGAGTGCCATTCCAAGACTCAGTGCTATTCCAGGACTCTTTGTTGGTGTGGCTTCATGACATCACTTCAGGCTCCCAGGAGGGCCATAACTACAGTCACAATGCCTCCATTCCCCAACAGGCATAGAGAGACTGCTGAGTACAGTGTTTTGAGATAGCCCGTCACGGCGACGTGGGGCTGTAGCTCAGTTGGGAGAGCACCTGCTTTGCAAGCAGGGGGTCAAGGGTTCGAATCCCTTCAGCTCCACCACTTTTAGGCATGAAATCATGGCCTAGGACTTTCTTGAGGCCCTTGTGTTGCCCCTACTGTACCAATTCATCCCAATACTGGCTCCGCACTTGGCTCTGCATCGGCGTATGCTGCTAAACCTTCCTCAAGTGGACTCCTTGGCGTAGCATCAGTGTGGCGTGGGCATGACGAGTGCCATGGAAGGGATAGCCTTCCAATCCCGCCAGTAAGACCAACCTATTGAAAGCAGCGCTGACAGATCTTCGCAACATGGGCCTACCACTGCGATAGCGAAAGACAAGGCTATCATTAATTCCCCCAATGGGACTCCTAGCCGTCAGGTTCTATCTGGCGTGACACTACTCGAAGTTGAGGACGGAGCACTCTCACCAACACTATTAGTTGCAACCACGATGAACGTATATGACGTCCCGTTTGTGAGCTCGGTGAAGGTGGTCAGGGGTCGGTATTCAGTTATCCTGATGGTCTGCTGTTTTCGCCATCTAGTCGGATTTGTTCCAGTTCTTCCCAACGGGCGTAGGCGTGAGCCAGCAGCTCCTTCACCGCGTTTAGCCTATCGTTCGCGGCAATAATGTCAGATCTGTCCTTCTTGTAGAGTGCCGAGTCTCCCATGGCTTGGAACAACCCGTGCTCTTCTCTTTCGAGCCTCTCAATGGTATCGGGCAGTGAATCCAGTTCCTTTTGCTGCTTGAACCCAAGTTTAAGCCTTGAATTGGGTGTCTGGGCCGGTGTGGCATCGTGTTTCTTGAAAGATGTCTTACTCGGTCTTTCCTCCTGCGGACGCTGCCGCAGCCAGTCATCATACCCACCCACGTATTCTTTCACGACGGAGTTGCCTTCAAAGACGAGCGTGCTCGTCACGATGTTGTTGATGAGTGTCCTATCATGGCTGACAAGGAGAATCGTTCCTGTGTAGTTCATCAAGAGGTCTTCGAGGAGGTCAAGGGTCTCTATATCAAGGTCGTTTGTGGGTTCATCCAGGACAAGGAGATTGGAGGGACGCGTGAAGAGACGGGCGAGCATTAGGCGGTTGTGCTCCCCACCGGAGAGAACAGAGACAGGAGAGCGAGCTTGATTTGGAGAAAAGAGGAAATCTTGCAAATAGCCGACGATGTGACGAGGTCTCCCATTGACGAGAACCGTATCCGTGCCGTCGCCGACGTTTTCCATGGCGGTCTTGTTCTCGTCCAATTGCTCAAGGAGTTGGTCAAAGTAGCTGATTTGCAGGTTAGCGCCAAGGTGAATTGTTCCAGTTTCCGGACTGAGTAGGCCCAGAAGAATGCGCAAGAGGGTTGTCTTGCCGCTTCCGTTGGGGCCCAGAATGCCAATCCTATCGCCCTTCAGAATTGTGGTAGAAAGGTCTGAGATTATTTGAGTGCCACCATAATTGAAGCTAATGTTGTTTGCCTTTGCCACCAATGTTCCAGAACGTTCGGCCTCGTGGGCTTCCATCTTCGCTGTCCCGGGCCGCTCCCGTCTGGACCTGCGCATCTCGCGCATTCTTTCTAGTTCTCTCACCCTGCCCTCGTTGCGTGTGCGTCTCGCCTTGATGCCTCCCCGAACCCAATGCTCTTCCTGTTGCAGTTTCTTATCGAACAGGGCGTTTTGCGTCTCTTCTGCCTCGCGGTCTGCGCTGCGCCTGGCCAGGAATGTCTCATAGTCGCAGGTCTGATCAAACAGCCTGCCCCGATCGATTTCCACGATGCGGGTGGCGATTCTCTGCAGGAACATCCGGTCATGGGTAACGAAGATCAAGGCACCAGAAAACCGAATCATCATCTCTTCCAATTCCTTGATGGAATCAATATCCATGTGGTTGGTCGGTTCATCAAGTAGGAGGATTTCCGGCTCTCCAACAAGTGCCTTTTTTAAGAGCACTCGACGCTTGAGGCCGGCGGAAAGGGAATTGAAAGTGCTGTCGGCATCCACCCCAAGTTGCGACAGCATTTTGCTAACCTGTTTCCTCTCGTACCACCCTCCCTCCATTTCAAAGGTATGATGAATGAGGTCCATCCCTTCATGCAGAGGGGGCGTGTATTTGTTCAGCAGACCCGCGGATCGTTGCTTTGTGACCAGATTAGCGTACTGTCTGCTTCCGCTAGCGACTACATCGAACACAGTCCCTGGTATCCGACGGGGCACTTTCTGTGAAAGATGGGCGGAGTGGACGCCTTTTGGGACTGAAACAGTGCCGGAGTCTGGTTTGACGCTTCCCTCTATCAATTGCAGCAGGGTTGATTTGCCGGATCCGTTCCGGCCTACCAGGCCGATTCTTTCTCTTCGCTCAACGGTTAGGTCAATCCCGTCGAAAATTGGGACGCCACCAAAGGAAAGTGATATCCCTTGCATACTTATGAAGGCCATAATGGAAAACTACCTCACCACTGCTATTTTCTTGACCCGACCTACTTGACCGCTTTCCAACCGGACTTTTATTCCGTGGGGATGAATTGGGGAGTTTGTCAAAACG
>VEXC01000017.1 GCA_009391225.1 SAR202 cluster bacterium AC-647-N09_OGT_505m | reverse complement strand
AAGATCAGTTTATGATTCGCTATATAGTGTTGCTAACCGCAGCGCTGTTTTTAACTGTTTCATGTTCAGGTGGTTCTGAGACTGAACCTGCGCAGGTTGCCACGGCAGTACCAACAGCCACGGTTGCGCAAACTATAGCTACGCCCGTCCCACAGCCAACTGCTACGCCTGGCCCACAGCCAACTGCTACGCCTACACCTACTCCTACACCTACCCAGGTGCCACCTACGCCTACAACAACACCTGCTCCAATAGATTTAACAAGTTCACCTTTTAGTAAATATTATTCCACCCCTGAAGTAGATCCTGAATGGAATCAAGGAGTTTATCTACCTCGCCATTGTCGATTCTGGGGAGAGTATGAAGGTGTTACTTATGATGAAACACCAATTCCAGAAGTACCCTTCAAGGAAGAACATAAAAAGGAATTTTATTCCGAGGCAGAACTACTTGATTTCGTTCCTTTGAATGGGACGCAAAAGCCTGGAGGAGGATATATTGGTTGTGAAGCTGATTGGGAAATGCCTACTCACTTATTAGCAGAGCTTTGGAAAGGAGACGAGGCTCCAAGAGACCTCTACGGAGTCTCATTTTACGATAGAATATTTGACTTTTATCCAAATTGGCCAACCTACCAGAGCGGTATATGGGGCCAATGGATACAGTCGCCCAACTCTCATCCATACATTGCAATAAGCTCTATAGAGGGTGGTCTGGGAGCGTATCAAAAATTCGGACGTTCAAAATATCCAAAATATATGGCAAATGCAGCAACCCACCTTTACAACCCAAACAGTTCGCTGTTTGGGTGGGGGTTCTATGAACGCAGGGTAGATTGTTGTTATTACGGAGGCATACAGATTACAAATAAGGTCCTTTCCACTCCCAATTTGATAGCTTTCGATGAAGATCAAGAGACGCATGAAGAAGATGGAGGAGTCTTCTTCGGACATGGTTGGTTCGCTCTCCCTATATTTGATGGTAAAGAGAGGGAAATGACTCATGAACCCACTATGGATTCTGGAAAACTCACCTGGACATTTTTTATTGAAAGTGCTCAGTATGAAGGACCAATGTGGGGTTATGTCCCGGAGTTTTGGTATAGAAGAATTGATAGATGGAATGCATTAGAAGTCATCGGGTATTTTTGGGAGGTTCTGGATAAGAGTAACAGTATTTCTGCTTCCGATTCAGAAGTTATGGATATGCTTATAGATTATTTGGGTGGAAGAAAAGATATAGATACTGTAATGAAGGTTATCAAAAGTCAGGATTGGTATGTTGACCATGTCGACGAATACGATGAAGAAAAGGGAGGTCCATTCTGGGTTCAGGCAAAAAATACATTTGGTTTTAATGCACCACACGGCGTAGGTATAGGGCCTGAGATGCCAAGCCTGCCCGTATTCAGGGAGTATGACCAAGATGGCAATCTATATATCAAGATATTTTCGCCCACTATCCCATCCTTGAACGAAAAAGAACCGTTCACTCTTGACGGTAAATCTTATGATGCTAGGCTTTACAACTACTTCGTTGATTTTTTCAACGGAGAAAAGGCAATTGATGAACTAAATACAAACCTCGAGCGATTTTCTAATCCGATCCAAAGTGATGATATTGACGATATCCACCTTGGGCCTGGGAAGCTTTACGCATCTTCATCGGGAGAGAGAAATAGTGATGACCCAGAATATAAAGATAGTATTGCCGTTCATTGGAATATGCCAATTGAAGTCAATAAAGTAAATGGAGAGATATCTACATATTTCGACTGGAGCAAAGTAAGCAAAAATGAGAGGAAATGGAGTCAATATTATAGAGTCGAGGTGGCAGATTCTATAAAGGATTATGCGTTCATGCCAGTTTTGGAAAGTGAAGTTCCAGAAATTTTACAAAAACTTGAGCCACGTGACCAACAATACACAACTTCTATCATGCCGCATGTTGCAACTGATGAAGATCAGACATTCTTGACTGAGATAAAGTCTAACACTGACAATCTATTTGGAGTTGATTCAAATCCCGCAAATTATTCTTGCTGGGAGTGTGACTCAAATCCTGGATGCGATCCGACTATTTTTGAAACAGTTCTAGATGACGGAAGTAAGGTCAAGTATAGGTGGTATAAGTTTAAGTATCAGCCAACGTTCCAAGAATTAATTGCAGATTATCCAGAGATTTACACTGAAGAATACCTAAATGATATACAAGCAAAAATTGAAGAACTGCACAAAAACTGGGGAAGCAACCAAGATTTCTTAGACACTCCAAGTTCAGTTAATAATCTTCATCTAGTCGAATTAGATGATGGACTAATAGTAAATGCCCCACCAGGAAAAGAGTTTGGATGGGTGCCAATAGTTTTAGAAGTAGAGATGCCTTATGGTCGATGGCAAACCGAAATCGCTGATTTGGAGTTTGACGGCTCACCTGGCTCAATCCTTGATTATTGATTTTCTTTATCCCTACTCTGAATGGCCATAACCAACTTATTGCTGAGCTTGATGCCTGAATCACACGGAAAATTGAGACGTAGAGTGTGCAATTCCATCTCGACAGCATCCTCATATAGAACCTAACGGCTAGGAGTCCCATGGGGGATTAGGTACAACGGGGGCGATGAGATGAACCTGCCTCCTGCTTCACAATAGCCGTATAACCCCCAATAGCATCCTCGCTCACGCCGCAACACATCCAGTTAAGCTAAATAATCCGATGGAGGAAAGAGTGACATGCAAAGGTCTAACTGGGATAGCAACGTAGAGCGAGGTGCAGAAGCTGGTGCAAGGGCTTCCGACGTTGAAAGTTGGAAAAGGTCTATTCAGGAATGCCGAGATGATGAGGGAGCTATTAATGAGTAGCACGACTTATCCGATTGATTGTCTCTCGAACATCCAATAGGACATCGCTGCCAGCGTAGAATTCATCCCGTCTGAGCTTTTCGTGGCCTAGCGCGATGGCATACTCGACGAATGCGATTTCGTAGGTCATTTCGAGGAACGACTTGCCCTCAATCCCTCCCCCATCCCGTACCGCGCGTGCAACTTGGGGGTGATCCAAGTTAACAACGATCGTACGGGATTCGGTGTCATAGTGTGATCTAAGTGAATTCTCCTGTTCATGCCTGTATTCGACGTGGAAGGTCCCACGGGCCTGTCTTCGTTCTGTTGTGTTCCCGGATACACCCAAGTCATCGCCAGGAAGAAGTGAAGAACCGGGACGCTCTTCTTCTCCCGTACCTTCAGATGTACCTGCATTTCCATCACCATGTTCTGGTCCACCCATCACAAATTGAGATTGGGCGTCTCCTTCTCCTGGAACTATGTCTTCGTTTGTTTCACCCCCGCGACTTCTTGCTAGTCGACGTATTCTCTCGAGCTCCAACTGCAGGTTCCTGAAGTCTTGATTTAGAACTCGCTCAAGGAGCTGGGCTTGCCTTTCTAGGCGCTTAGACTCGTCGCTTGACTTGCGCTCTATCTCTTGACGTGAGATTTCTGTGTCTACAATCTGCAGACACTCCTTTATCCAGCCCAATAGGCTGACAACCAGGGGATTCGATATGTTCAATGTCATATTGCGAGTATTGTCGAACGGTGGAATTCTTTCTGCGTCGTATCTATCCTCTAACGCCGGCATATCTACTTCTCCGAATATACGTCTTGCGCTGTCACCATCCAAGGAGCCGTGGCTGGTATCGTGCCAGATTCCCTTCGAAAGGATGTCTATGCCGGAGCGTTCTTTCTCGAGAGGTGTTGCAGATACCTTTACGACCAACGAGATTTCGCCGATTACTTTTGCCAGTGCAGAATCCGGTCTGAACTCTTGTTGCCAGCTTGAAACCGGCTCCAAATACTCACACAAGTGATTATTAATGGCTACCGCATTGCGACCAAGTTGTCTACCGAGATGCCTTTCGACAAAGGCGATAGTAGTTGGCACTCCCAAGCTCTTCACGTTCAATTTTGAAATGACGATCTTGGTACCATCTGCCTGAGTAGTTGGCTTATCAACGACCACGTCCTTGACCGCAAATGGCTCGCCAGACGATGAATTCACAATCGAATCTCGACTGAGTTCCACAATATTGAGCGCTCGATCTCGAGATGACTCCACCCTCAACACGTCAGCAATCCCGAATGCTGCGCATTTGCCGGTACCGTATCTACCTCTGACGCTTTTGCCTTGACCTCTGCGTATGTTTTGAGCATGCATGCGGAAAAAATTCCGAAGATCCTCTCGAGACATGCCGGACCCATCATCTGAGACTATTATTCTGTCTTTTGTTATTTTGACTTCCACGTTTGATGGCTTGCCATCTTTTGGATTGTCGACAGAATTGGATACGTATTCCCATACAACTTTGGGGACTGTATTGAAGTACGCTGCATTCTGAAGAAAATCGCGCGAAACGTGGCTGGTTACACTTATTGGTGAATTCATAATTCTGTCTCCAGGCCGACTTGACCGCGAACTCTTAGCATCTGAACAAGCGGCATCAACTCAGTATGAACGACCGCAGCATTTGAGAGGGCAATGATTCTCTCTCTTACATTTCTCGGTGAGAAATACTCGTCGATTCTCAAAAGCGCATTGACATCCTGCTCCGAGACCTGAGATTCCATATCGGTAGTAACTTTGGCGAATGCCTCTGATCTCTTATAGCGGGAGAGTTCATTGCGAAATTGATTGGCGCCGGATTCCGCTAGATGAGGCTCAAGAGTCGCTAGACACCATGATAGGCCATTTGGGGTGAGCATCCAGCCATCGCGAATGCTCCCTATGACTCGCCTGCTTCTCAATCCCAGTTCGTTCTTGAGAGATAAACGGACGGTCTCCAAATTGACTTGGTCGGGGTATTTCCTCCATGAGAATGCCTTGGGAGCAAGCTCGGCCGATTTGATGGCCACATCCTCTAGGTGGATGTGCCTTAGTGCTCCACCGAGCGAATATAAGGCGATTACAGTTACATCGGAATTACCATATTTGATTCTAGCGTTACGCATTGTGATGAGCAGTCTCTACTTTAATCATATTGGCCTCCCTAGTCCAGGTATTAAAGAATAAGCGTATCCTGTCGCCTGAGGTCACATCCAAGTTCTTGGCCACCGGCGAGAGACCACGGATGAATTTATCAGTGATAATCACCTTGCCCATAACGACCTCCTTATCAATGAGAGACCATTCTCCCGTTAAGGATGAGGCAAGACCTACCGGTATGATGCCATTGTAATCGAGCCAAGCGCTCGCGGTCGTCTCGAGTTCGATTACTCCGTCTGACCGCAGGTTCATGGTCGTGTTTGCTGGAAGACGAGTGTCTCGCGATGAAGCATCCGCTATTGCATCAGAGTCTATGTTCGCATTGCGCGTAGAATACATCGCAGGTGCAACCTTCGCCACAATTGGGGAGTATCTCAATAGTGAATTAACCGATCCCCCTGAGAACCCGGCAGCAGTCAAAGCGTGATGCACCTCTTTGAAAGACACTACCACGCCTGTTGAAGCAATCAAGTCAATGAATATGCTTTCTGGCCCAGTAGTAGCCGGTGGACTTGTTGGTGATTTGAGCAGCACTATCATCCCGTTTGCGATTGAGAAATCGTCTCGTCGCTCAAGCAACCTCCCAAGTATTTCTGACGGAGGGGAGGGCATTCTTGATCTAGTGAGATGACGCCCGAGAGCATCGCGCATAGCCGACGGCGAGACTGAGCCACAAAAGACTATGACCTTAAGTGCCACTCTCTCCAACACAGTTTCACCGACATCCCTGGTCCACCATCCAGGCTGCAATTCTTCAAATTCGTTGAGTCTAAGAACTTGTTCTACCTCTTCATTTGAGAGGACTTCGTTCGTGAGTGACATCGTCCTCACCGCACCACTGCTCCCACAATGTTTAAGCGCATCACTTAAGACTTGCCTTCTGGCAGCTAGCACCCGACGGGGAATTGCCTTTTGGGATGCAGGCTGAGTGGCATCAGGCAAATGAAGCCAATCTATCGACGTGGCCCGTACGACGGTAAAAAGGAGATCTAGTGAGACGGGATTCTTAAGATACCCAAGGGAGAGCAGTCGACGCTGCCATGCGGCCATGGTACGTTCATTCTGGTGGGCGTTGAGGACAGCCAATGCAGCGGTCGAATACATGAGTGTTGCCCTCTTGAGCTGTGGTTCAAGCTTCTCTTGAGCTTTAATCTGAATTTGTCGCACTCGCTCGCGACTAATTTTCAATTGACGCCCAAGCGCTTCAAGGGTTAGGGGCCTGCCAACACCGTGTCTTCCGATCAATACTTGACGCTCTCGGTCGTCAAGGATCCGAAGTATATCATTGACCTCATTATCCAAGCAGGTATGCTTCAGGGCCCGTTCTAGCCAACTGACAGCTTTCTTCAGTGAAGGACTTGCGGGTACGGCGTTGATGTTTTTAGATTCTGTCATCAGGCGCTGTGCCGCATACTCTAAGGCGTCGAACGACTTGAACTGCCCTGGGAAGACATCGGCCAAGATCTTGCTGTATTGTGGCGGCAGGCTGGCGGTAGTCAGGACATCATCCCTGCCGAATATTTCACAAATCGCCTTGGTCGACTTGACTAACGCCGCTTCTAGGTCTTCTTCTTCACCAGATTTGTGCCGCAATGTCGATCTTTTCGGTTGCGAAGAACTATCGAGTTCTGCTCTTAAGAACGAGGCTAATCTTGCCTGAATCTGCCTTGCCCGGGCGGTGCCGATGCCTGGCAGATTGGCAATATTATTCGCAGAGATATTGGCCAGATTATCGACGGTTAGAATATTGCTGCTTCTCAGTCTGCCCACCTCCCAATGGGTCAACCCAATCTTACGTATATCTATGTGGCTGAGGTCCATTTGTCGGGCTGCAAATTGCACAAGGGAGGATTCAGTCGCCATGCGATTGGCGAGACTATCAGGAGCCTCTGATGCATCCAAAGGAATTTGATAAGGGAGTTGGGGTGCGACAGCTTCAATGTCGAGGTCGGCAAATTGAATCGGAGGTTCAAGATCCGAGCTTAGAGGCTCGGTGGTCGTTCTAGTCGACTCCGCGTGAACCTTGCTCTTGACCAATCGCACGATAGACGTGAGCATTGATTTCAGCATAGAGGACTCCTCGGCTACTTAGCCAACGAAGTTGCTAACGGGTGCCATTATATACTATCTTTCCAGAGTGGAGGGAACGCTCTGCATCATTAGCACATTACCGCACTGCAATGGTGGTCAAAATGGTGGTCAAATCATAGATACGCTTCGTAGCTGGGGTACTCAACACGTAGTGCCAGCTACAAGGCTGTAATGCGGCGCCTCAGGGACATGGATAGGCCCGCAGTGTCAATGCTGCGGGAACTGGAAGTGCAGCGTCTGGACGCCATGCTGTATGCAGTGTGGGACGATGTCCTGCAAGGTGATGCCAATGCTGTGCATACAGCCCTCAGGATTAGCGAGAGGCGCAGTAGGCTGTTGGGCCTTGATGCCCCTCATAGCATAGAGGCCAGAACAAGGATAGACGTCCTCTCGTGGAACCAAGCCATACGGGATTTCATAGGCATCCACAAAGAGGTCTTCGGGGACGGCCTCAAGGACGAGAGGACGCAGATACTGGCCAAGAGGACAGCCGAGCTTGTGGCGAAGAGGTTGGGCGGGTGAACGAGTAAGTGCTAGGATGACGAGTCCAATCTGACTTGGGGGTACGAAAAGCATGCCGAGAGTTTGGAAGGACAAGGCCACCGGGCCTCTGCAAAAGGCCGCCAGATTCACTCAAGCAGCTAAGAACAAGGCGACAGATATCAAAGAATCCACGTCACGGATATCGAAAGCTTCTTCGCGCATAGTCCGTGGCTCCCCAAGAGCAGCTATGGTTTGGGGTAACCAACAAATCCCCAGGGGATATGGTTCTCTTTCACGCGCTGTCAAAGCTTCCAAGGTGATTAGCCAGAATGCTGGTGACGATATCTTGAGACGAGTTGCATCTGCGTGGGAAGCTTCGGCGGAAACTGGCTATTCAACTCTCAACATGGCATCTGTCACTGCTAACGCAATCCTGGCCTCAGATTTCTCCACACACATGGACAGATGGCTTCGTGCCACCTTTACTGAGGGACCGGCCACTGTTTACGACAAGGCAATGGATACCAGGTATTCGGAGATCCACATAGGAGGCTCCCACCACAGGTTGTTTGATGACAGCCACACCTTGTGGGGAGCATGGGATAAGGTTAGTGAGGCATTGCCGAACGACACGTTTGCCCAGGAAGTTGCTGGATTGGCAGCGGGCCTCTGGAAAGACCTGTTGACTCCAATGGGAATTCCAGTAGTCGGTTGGGACAAGGCGTCATACGATCAAATATCGGAGTCCTTGAACTCGACTCTGCATATCCCCAAGCAGTGGTTTTTTGATCTGTGGAACGTCAATGGCAGCGAGATTTTCGGGGTGTCTGTCGCCACGATTGCCGTAGTGATGAATTGGAAGAAACGAGACACGGAACAATTCTCACGTCTCGTAGGAAGCTTGGGAATCTCCGCAGTTATAGCTGCAAACCCGGCACTGGGAGTTCTCGCACTGGCTTCACTAGCCAAGGCCTATGGGGACGCCAGGAAACAGGGAGATTATCGCTCTTTTCTCGACGGACTGGCTAAAGGTGGTGTCGGTACAGGAGTATTCCTAGCGACTGCCGCAGCGATTGGGGGCCCTGTTCCCGTGGGTATCCTCGCTGGTATGTGCACTAGCATCGTGGTGCGCCAGAGCCTGAGTAAGATAGAGATCCCAGAAATCACTTCCTTCATCGGCGATGCCACTAAGAGGGCTATGGCATCACATTCCTAGGGCTCCGTAACAGCATCCGTACAGCCAGATAGATCTGGTTTCCAGCTAGAGCAGGAGATATCCTATGAGTTGCTTGCAGTATATTACAAGTGTATAATAGTTAGTATCATGAGTAATATACATAGTAATATACATGTGGATACGGCTCCAGAGAAAGCAGGGCTATCCCAGGTCCAAGCCACTTTGATGTCTTCGATCGAGGCTGCGCGTAAATTAGGCATCACACCGGAGGCCGCTTCCAGGCTGGTGAGGCAAGGTAAGCTACCCGGAATTAAGATAGGCCGGAGCTATGTAATACCCAGGGAATCCGTTGATTCTTTCTCGATTGGCTATGTTCCAGCTAGGGGAAGACCCAAAACGAAACGCAAATACACCAAGAGGAGTCCAAAATGGTTCCAGTGAGAGCACTTGTGTACAGTAGGGTTTCGACCGATGCCCAAGAGCGAGACGGCACCTCATTGGATACACAGGAGAGGGCATGCGTGGAGTATGCCCAGTCGCAGGGTATGATGGTGGTCGAGCGTATACGGGACACAGCCAGTGGCTTCACACTAGACCGACCCGGTATGGAGCAAATTCGCCAGCTACTCAGACAGGGCGCGGTGGACGTGGTGCTGTCCTATGCGGTGGACCGGCTGTCACGTAATCAGAATCACATCGGAGTGTTGCTTGATGCCGCGGAGCAGGCTGGGGCTAGGTTGGAGTTCGTCACCGAGAGGTTTGAGGACAGTCCCATCGGCAGGTTCATCGTGGGAGCACGTGCCTTCATAGGAGAAGTAGAGCGGGAGAAGATAGCTGAGAGAACCATGCGTGGCAAAGCAGAACGGGCGAGGTCTGGACGTATACCCCAGGGAATGGGGAAGGGGACCTATGGCTATCGATATGATAGGCAGTCTGGTCTGAGGGTTGTGGATGAGTTGCAAGCCACTGTAGTCCGACATATATTTCAGCGATATGCCGCAACACAAAGCTTCTCCAAGGTATCCAGTGAGCTCAATGAGGAGGGGACACCAGCATTCTCAGGCGGGCGGTGGTATCCGCTGACCATCAGGAGGATCCTGGGTAATGAGTCCTACTCCGGGCATCTTATCTATCGTAGGACCAAGAGAATAAAGACTCGCAACGGTAATGGGAGAACACCTAGAACCAGAGTTGTTGTGCGCCCTAAAGAGGACTGGATCCCTGTAGATGGGTCCACACCGGAGATCGTTGACCGGGCAACGTGGGAGCGTGTACAGCGTATACTCCAGGACCCGGAGAGGATTCGTCGCCAGCCTACACCACGCATCTATCCACTGAGAGGACGTATGCGGTGCGGTATATGTGCCTCGGCAATGGTAGGGCAGACCCTCACGGTAAAAGGGAAGCCCTATCGCTACTACAGGTGCCGACACGTCTATGACAAGAACACCAAGAAGACATGTTCAGCCAGATATGTACAGGGTGAGCGTCTAGAGGAAGTCGTCTGGCAGGAGGTCAAGCGAGTACTGTCTGATCCCGGCATTGTGATCCATGAGTTGGAACGAGCGGCTGACCAAGGAATCGATGAGACCGAGGTCTCACGGCTACAGGCGGTTCTGTCAGAGGTGGCAGAACGAGAGAAGCGGCTGGTCCACCTATTTACGCTGGGGGACATCAACGAAGAAGCAGTTCGGAACGAGAGCGTAAATCTAGCGGGTGAAAAGAGAGTGATTGAAGAGCGGCTGGCATCGTTAAATACAGCCCGGACTCCCAATCCAGGACGGCTGAATCAGATGAGGCTGGAGCACATCTGCCAAGGGATTGCTGATTGGCTCGATAGGGCAGGGAAGTCCGAACGTGAGTTAGCCCTGGATGCTCTTCAGGTGACGGTGGAGGCTACCAAGGACGAGGCCACAGTGAGCGGGGTGCTCCCAGTTGACCATCCCAAGTTTATCACGAATAAACAGTCATGCCGATGTTCGTCCAGTGGTGAGTAAAGAAGCCGGCTTTCCCTTCCGCGTCTCCTTCCAGATTCCCGCACTGACCCGCAAGCTGTAGCCATCGCTAGAGTTGGTCATCCTCGGACCGTAATCCCCTCATCGCTGTTCTCGCCATTTAGCGGAAACAAGAAGTCTCTACCACACCTACTCAGGATTCCTGTATCTGAACGGCCCACGCCTTCCACAACCGCCACTGCTCTGCGACATCCCCTGACGGGTTATAATGGGGGGAAGGTTCAAGTGGACTGTGAGATGAAGCTGAAATCCATACCGCTATTGTGGCTAAATGCAGACTGTTAACATTGGAATAGACGCCTATTCTTCAGTTGGAGTAAACTCGCACCACATGATATGGCGATGGCAATGCTTGATTGGAACCCATAAGGAGGAACCACTGCGTTGACAACTTCAGAGGAAGACCCCAAACCCGAAAATAGGCCCCTTCCCCCACATAAGGCCGCTCTATTAGAGATCCAACGCCGAGGATCCTACTTTATCCCTGCATTGCTATGGATGGCTGCAGTTGGAGGAATCGCTGTTCTGGGTGGCTACTTTTTCATCGTTCTGAACGTGACGTTAGACACCGCAGAACGGGTTAGACAAAGCATCGGGTTCGATGTACCTGCAGCAGGCCCAGACTGGTACATTCTCAGCATTATCTCCATCGTAGCATCTGTGCCTGTTGGGTTTATTGCAGTACTCGGATTGTGGTATTGGCGTATTTGGCAACGCCGACTACGGAAAGTGTGGAGGAGTGGTGCGGATATCAGACGTCATGCCCCAATTCGGACTCTTACCAAGGGGGCTGACGCCAAAGAACTGAACACACGAATCAGATATCTGAAAACACTACTTGATTCACCAGATTGGCGGGACTCTGGCTTGACCACGAACGGCAATGCTCTCGATGTCAACGCAATACGAACAGAGGATGACTACCGACGATTGGCCAAACGTGTATTCGAAACAATAGAGAAAGATGTTGCAGAAAGAGCGATAGCCACTGGGCTCATTGTAAGCCTCGGACCTTCCAAATTATTGGATCGGGCAACTATCATCATCTCTGCGCTTGAGATGCAGTTGCATGTCCTTTCTCTCCTAGGTAAGAAACCCTCGCTGAGAACGTGGCATGAAATGAAGAAGCGGACAAGCGCCAGCATTTTCTTTAACACTTTCCTGAACATGGAGGATATGTTCGCTGTTTCCTTGACCATTCGAAGCACTGCCATAACTCTAGAGGCATCAGCTGCAATGTTAGAAGGAGGGATCACAGAAGGCGTCGGTAATATCCAAGGTGTAGGTCCTCTCTTACAAGGTGCTATAGGCGCTGGCGGATCGGTACTCGATGCCATTGCTAGCCTGATAAAGGATGCTGGAGACGAGCTGTCACAAGGCGCCTTAGCAGGAGGAGTCCTTTACTTTCATGGCATGACGATTGCGGCTGATATTCTCTCGTTAGACACTCCCCACAGACAAAGCCCTGAAATGACGCGGACTCCACTCGAAGGCGCTAGGAGGACTGCTGTTGTCGCAGGGAGTCTGCTCAAGAATCAGGTTATGGCATACCGAGAGGCATACCGCAAACAAACAAGAGCTTCTATCCAAGGTGTGGGAAATAGAATAAGGTCTTTTATCCCTGGTTTGAGCGGTTCACCAAAGCCAATATCCGAAGAAAACACAACCGATCAGACAACGGAAGATCCTTCCCAATCGGCTTAAGCTGTTCTATCAGCCTGGTGCTGACGGCTTGGTAGGTCTCGTGGAAAACCAAGACCTGAGTGAAGATTCGTTATGAGACCCCATGGAGGCATCGTGATGAAGCTGAAGTTTATACCGCTACTATTGCTACTGCCAGTGCTTATGTTGGTGCTGGTGGCTTGTGGTGGGGACGCTCAGACAGCAGATACGCCCACCGAGTTGCCGATAGCAACCCCAACGCCCTATCCAACCTACACCCCTGTGCTTCCTACTGCCACGCAATTGCTGCCCACACCAACGCCAACTCAGGTGCCGCCCACACCAACGCCTACGCAGGTGCCACCTACTCCTACGCCAACGCAGGTGCCACCTACTCCTACGCCAACTCAGGCGCCACCCACTCCTACGCCGACACCGACCATCACTGTCAAAGAAAAATTGATCAGTATCGGTTATAACGTGCCCAAGGCAGGCTCAATCATTGATGTGAACCAGGAATTTATTGGAGGGTTAAATTTAGACCCAGGTTATAAAGAGCGTTTCGTGGAGATTCAGAACAGTTTAAACAGCGTATTGGGAGGGTACCAGCGCTATATATATCTCGCTTATGATCCGAACGGAACAGAAGAAGGTGCTAAACCACTTTTCGAACGACTTACCGAGGTGAAATTTCCTGGTGACACTAACTCCAGCAATTATGTGAAGAACTGGACAATTGAAGATTTGGATAAATACAAAACGTGTCTTGGGGGAGCTGACGCAGGAAAAAGAAAGACGTCTACAACCGATCCGTATAGCATTTGCCTTGAGAGCCTCAAAAAGATATATGCCTATTCCCGCGAACCTGGCCCTCCAACAGTAAAAAATTACGCGCAATTAGCGATCCACTATGCCCATGAATATTTCCATCATTACCAGAGAGTGCATGCTCTGGATCGAGGGTTAGACCTTCAAGAAGATAGAGATAACCCTGAGACAACAGTACAAGCTCCCAGATGGTGGATAGAAGGAGCAGCGGTAACTTTCTCAAATGCATGGTATCAATCTAACTGGGAATCCCTGTCATTTTTGAAAGGCCAAGTAGTCATGCACTATGGCTCAGAATTCAATTTAGCAAATGCTAATAACGGTGATTTAGCCACCGCTAACCGTTACAAAGAGATAAAGCAAATGGTTAGAGGCGAGTTACCAGAAAATAAAATGCGTGGCGGTTTATGTAGTTCAGACTGGTCAATGAGTGTAGTTGAAGAAAACGCTATTCAACCCTCAGGGTGCGATGCAAGTTTAATGGCTGTTGCCTACATGGCACATCTAACCTCATGGAAAACTGTTTGGATTGACATTATCCAAGACTATTACGATCTCGGATTTTGGGGATCTTTTGAAAAGCATATAGGCATGACTAACCAAGAATTCTATGATGCATATAATGAGCTCTTGAGATCTGGAGATATAGACGATGATCCCCCTGAAGGGTGGACTTTCCCAGAGGGTCCAATATCAGCATACGCTGATTTTTGGAAGATAGTGCCTGAATCTGATTGAGCCGTATTACATCGTAACGAGAGGTAAGATTAGGCATAGATCAGAACAGTAGTAAACAGAGGGGTACACTCAGAGTCTAAACAGCGTCTTCTTTACACATAGGAGGTCAATGATTCAAATCCAGTATCGCCCACCATTATTCTAGGCACGAAAAGGCCCCTAACGCTATGTCAGGGGCCTAGGTGCTACAATCATGTAACCTAGTTGGGTGCTTAAATCCATGTTTTTGTGGGATGTAATGAGTAGTTCTGAGGGATAGGCTCATAAAGCTTCAAACTTTCACAACTGATTTCCTCTTCAACAATCTCAACCACGTAGGATCATGTGTTTCTTTAGTTCATACACTTGAGTACAAATTACCCGCAAAGATAATTTGTACTCGAATCAATGACCTATATACTACCATTTCCATAATTTTTCAACTTGAGCAACATTCTGCTATAGTAGCTAGTAACAGAGTGTCATTTTAAGCCTACTTACTAATTCAAGAGAGGTAAATATGACCCGGAGGCTTCGGGAAGGTGATAAGTTTCCGCCGTTGACTTTCAACCTCACGAGCGGACAATCCCTCACCGTCCCAGATGAATTAGACAGTCGATACACTGCTTTACTATTCTATCGGGGCCACTGGTGACCACCTTGCATGCGGCAGTTAGCCGCCTGGCAACAAAGGAAGCCTGATCTAGACCAACTCGACTGCAGGGTATACGCCGTTAGTGCTGATCAGTTGCCCCATGCAACGAGTGCTCTAAACACTGGTATAACTTTCAGCATTGGCTACGGTTGTACCAAGACTGACGCAGAAATAATTGGGGCATGGTGGGGCAATCACCCGCCAGACGGACAGCACATTGAACCAACTGAATTCCTCATAGGCCGCGGCGGCATAATACTTGGCTCGATGTACGCCTCCGGCCCTGTCGGTAGGATGAGTGTAGGAGAGGCGATTGCACTGATTAACGAACGCGAAAAACGCGGGCCCTAGGATTTCGCCGTTACACGATAGTTAGCAAATTAACCAGACCTATATACCCTCCTGAATATGGGATTTAGCATGCAAAAAGGGACAATATGCTACTCGGCAAAGCAACCCCTCAGACAGTTGTGGATATGGCTTATTGGCAGGCCGAGGCCCCATCGACAGAGCAGTGGTGGCTTTTTTAGCGAGAAGGAAGCCCCCCGTATGTTGCGGGACCTTGGAAAGCTCCAAGAGTGAAATAGGAAGATGAAATGAGGCTAGTACGCTGGCTGGCTGTGTCGGCTGCGGTGTGAATTTAGACAACGTCCTAGCATCTGCAAGATAGAAGCTAGCGGCTAGGAGTCCCATGGGGGATTAGGTACAACCGAGTAGGTCATAGAGATATATCCTACCTCACCTCCACCTCACAACAGCCCTATAAGCCTTAATAGCATCCCCGCAGCTTCCACACCCCACGCCTCACACAACCGCCCCGGCTCTGCGGCATACCCCTGACGGGTTATAATGGGGGGAGGGTTCTATAGGGCTGGGAGCCTCATGGGTGATTGGGTAGAACTTGGAGGATATAAAGATGACACAATCGAATCTGGGGAGACTGGAACAAGTTGACCTCCGGAGTATATGGGTTACTGAAGCAGGGGACTTCACGCCATGGCTTGCTCAAGACGACAATCTCCGTTTGTTGGGAGACACTATTGGTATAGCACTGGAGCTGGAAGCGCAAGAAAAGGCTGTTGGCCCGTTTAGTGCTGACATTCTCTGTAAGGACACTGCAGATGGCTCATTGGTTCTCATAGAAAACCAATTGGAGCGAACCGACCATACGCATCTAGGCCAGCTTCTCACATATGCCGCAGGCCTCCAGGCAGTCACCATTGTTTGGATAGCTCGCCGGTTAACTGAAGAACATCGAGCAGCCCTAGACTGGCTTAACGAGATAACTGACGAAAAGTTCCGGTTCTTTGGTCTGGAGATTGAAGTATGGAAGATTGGTGATTCCATCGCTGCACCTAAATTCAACGTTGTCTCTAACCCAAATGACTGGTTTAGAACTGTCGCAAGGAGTGCCGCACAACTCAGCCGGTCTGAACTGACCGACGCGAAGAAACTGCAACTGGATTTCTGGACTGCTTTCGTAAGCTATTGCGATGAAAACCCGACCAGCTTCTTCGATAGGAACAAACCGGAACCATACAGTTATATGAATTTTTATTGTCTTGGCAGAGGCGGTTTTCACCTTGGTGCAATCGCATCCCATTGGGATTCAGTCACTGGAACCAGTAATCATGAAATAAGAGCCGAACTATATATAGACGGAATCAATGCCAAGGTTCATTACCAAGCATTAGAGCACCTATACAATGAAATCGAACGCAACTTAGGACGGAAATTGACTTGGCTCAGTCGGGAAACAATTCGGTCATGTCGTCTCTATACACGGAAAGAAGTCAGCTTGAACGACCGAAGCAGGTGGCTTGAATATCATGAGTGGCTTGCAAACGAACTCAATGACTTCCATAGCGTCTTTGGCCCAATAGTCCGCAACGTTGAGCCTTAACGGCTAGGAGTCCCTTGGGGGATTGGGTACAACGAGTGGGGCATAGAGATATATCCCTCACCTATCTCACAACATCCTTATAAGCCTTGATAGATTCCTCGCAGCTTCCACGCCCCACGCCCTCCACAACCACCCCTGCTCTGCGGCATACCCCTGACGAGTTATAATGGGGTGAGGGTTCAAGAGGCAGGAGTACCATAGATAATATGAAACCCGTATGGTCATCAAAGGAAGAGAAGTGTGATTGGTGTAATGAGACTATTCCCAAAGGAGAACGTCGCCTTGATGATTCTTTGAGTTTAGCAGAGTTGTTGGAAAGTGGGTATTCGAGACTCCACTATCATCCGCCTTGTTGGACAGAGAAGACGGAAAAATGGTGGGCAGAGAACCCTATTACGAGTGTCGCTCCTAGGGCTGTAAAACCTCCGCTTGCTCTGGGCGAGTGGCAAAGGTTAAAGAGAAAACACCTTCTATCAAGATTATCTCAGATGCATACCCACTACACTAAGACTGATCCCATAGATTTGGACAAAGTCGAAGAAGGGAATATTCCTGAGACATACAGGGCAAAGGTGTTTGAGATCAGGGTAACCCATGTTCTTCGGAGCCTGGAATCTGTCGGGGGAATACCACAAAAGTATAGTAAATTCTTAGATGAATAGCGGATTAGGTACAACGAACACAGAAGCGGTTGTTGGGTGGCTGGTGCTAGAAAAGAAAGGAACCTGGCGTCTTGAGTCGTGAACTGTTGGACACTGTTCGCTAGTCTGCGAAGCTCTGTAATGCCTCCATGTAACTCTGCATTCCCACCGAGAAAATGTCATTATGGCCTGCCCCAGGGACAATGAGTAGTTCCTTGATCTCTGAGGACAGAAGGTCTCGCAGCTCCAACGCCCTCTCTAATGGGATAAGCTCGTCGTGTTCCCCGTGAATGGTCAACAGTGGTAGACGTATGGACTGGAGTTTGGCCAGATGCCTCCGTTGTAGTTCGTCCCAGAGGGCCTGATCATCGGAAGATGTGATCCAGCGAGCCCACCCTCCTCCTCCTGCACCGCTCTCAAGTATCAGGCCCCCTAGCTGGTCCTGATAATGTGCAGCGACCTCCAATGCCGAAATCGCCCCCAGGGAACGCCCCATTACGTACAGTCGGTCGACAAACTGCCCTTCGGCCAGCAGATTGTGGAGGTAACTGTATATTCCGTGGGCATCCGATACCATTGTAGAGAAACGCGGATCTCCAGTGCTAGCCCCGTAGCCCCGATAGTCGGCCACGAACAGGTTCAGACGACTGTGATTGTAGATTGGGGCTAGGTCATCGTAATCGCATGCCACTTCTCCATTGCCGTGAAAGTAGAGTATGGAGGGTGCCTCCTTGTCACAAGGGTAAAAACGACAACTCACAACGATCTCGTCGTTCACAGGCACCATGTGGTCTGTCGCGCCGGGCGGAGGACTATTCCACTCAGAGCGCGGATAGAACATCATCAGGCTAATGTCTTGGCGATCAAGGAGTGTGTAATCTAGCTGTTCCATAGGGCTCTTCTCTCCTTCACTTACAAGTGCACCTATACCATCAAGTTTGTTGTGTCCTGCCTTTAGTCTATCACCTTAAACCGTCAACCTATCCTCCTCGCAATGCTCTTTGGATTCTGAGATGGATTGAGATCCTGGAGGTTGATAACATCGTAGTGCTGGTATAATATAGGTATTATTATGACTATAAGCTACCTAGAGTTAACTCAAGCGAGAAGGGACTACATGTCCTCGGGCGAGGCAGCCCAAATGCTTGGTATCACACCGGAGGCAGCATCCAGGCTGGTGCGACAGGGGAAACTCCCCGGTGTGAAAATCGGCAGGTTCTACGTGATACACAGAGAAGCCGTTGAGACACTCTCGAAGGTGTACGTCGCGAAAAGGGGTAGGCCCAGAACCAAGGGTAAGTACACGAAAAGGAGTCCAAAATGGTTCCAGTAAGAGCACTTGTCTACATCAGGGTTTCCACCGACGCCCAGGAGCGAGATGGCACCTCACTGGAAACACAGGAGAGGGCATGCGTGGAGTATGCAGAGTCTCAGGGGATGCTGGTGGTAGAGCGTATACGGGACACAGCCAGCGGCTTCACATTGGACCGACCAGGTATGGAGCAAGTTCGCCAGCTACTCAGACAGGGCGCGGTGGACGTGGTGCTGTCCTATGCGGTGGACCGGCTGTCACGTAATCAGAACCACATCGGGGTCCTGCTTGATGCAGCAGAGCAAGCTGGGGCGAGATTGGAGTTTGTCACCGAGAGGTTTGAGGACACTCCCATCGGCAGGTTCATCGTGGGAGCACGTGCTTTCATCGGGGAAGTGGAGCGGGAGAAGATAGCCGAGAGAACCATGCGTGGCAAAGCAGAGAGGGCGCGATCAGGAAGGTTACCTCAGGCAACAGGGAAAGGTATTTATGGCTATCGGTACGACAAAGAGACCGGCAAGAGAGAAATTGTGGGGGATCAGGCTGGGGTGATACAGAGGATGTTCACCCAGTTTGTTGGAGGAGCCTCAATAGTAGGGCTGGCCAACTCATTGAATGAAGAGGGAATCAGGACATTTACCGGCAAGAAGTGGTCTCCGGCTACTATCTTCCACATGCTGAAGAACGAAACATATGCGGGTCGTACGGTGTATAGGCGCACCAAGGCGACGGTGGTGCGAGATCATAGGACAGGGCAAAAGCACAGGAGGGTGCAGGTCCGCGGACCGGAAGAATGGATAGAAATACCTGATGCTACTCCGCCTATAGTGGACATGGAGACATTCCAGGCAGCCCAGAGCCGCCTTCAAGACCCGGAACGGCTAAGGCGGGGGCGTAGGGAGTCGTCTTATTCCTTGAGCGGGCGCATAAGGTGCATGGATTGCGGTAAGTCTATGGTAGGGCAGACCTTGCAGGGGAAATACAGGTATTACCGGTGCAGGCGTGCCTTTGCCGGTCCACGACATGACCGGTGTCCTTCACGCTATGTGCGGGCTGGGGAACTGGAGGAGGCTGTGAGACAGGAGGCTGGGCGGGTCCTATCTGATCCCGGGATAGTCATGGCTGAACTCAACCGTATCCAGGATCAAGACAGGTCTGAGGTTAATGCTAGGGAGATGCAAGCACAGATAGACATGCTAAAGAAGGAGAGGGAGCGACTGGGTCACCTGTATCAGTGGGGTGAGATCAACGAAGCCTACTTCAAGCAGGAATCTGCCACTCTGCGTACTAAGAATGATGCTCTCCTGGAGCGACTCCGAAATGCATCACAGTATCATCAGGCATCCCCGATACCTTCTATCAAAGACATTGCTGCAATCTGCGGACGGGTGGAAGAATGGGTCCGTCATGCTGAAGGCGATGAGATGGTTCTCTTGACAGATGCATTGCAACTCAGAGTAGAGGCATCTAGCCATGCAGCAGAGCTATCAGGTGTAATACCGCTTTACGCACCCAGTTGTAATGATGCCGATGTTCGTTCAATGGTGATAAACTTTCGCCTGTTCCCTTCCGCGTCTCCTTCCAGATTCCCGCACTAACCCGCTAGCTATAGCCATAGCTAGGCTTGGTGATCCTCGGACCGCAACCCCATCGTCGCTGTTCTTACTTATTAGCGAAGACAAAAGGTCTCTGGCACTTACTCAACATCGTCGTATCTGAACGCCCCACACCCTACACAACCGCCCCTAGCCCTGCGGCTTCCACCTGACGGGTTATGCAAACCCGCCCCACGACACGACAAGCTCTGTTCCTTCGGTAGTTAACTCCAAGAAATTCTTTGAACTACCTCTCAGTAGTCCTCGTTCCTGTAGGTATTGTGCAGCAAGAATGATAATCCATTCATAAATTGGATACTTCAGGCTAGGAAAATCCCATCGAGAATCTTCCCAATTTCCTTTTCTCTCTCCCGTGAAATTCCCCGACGGCATATCCTTCATGATCTCCTCTAAACTCCCTGATCCGCCTAATCTATTTAATGATTCAAGAACTGGGAGGCACAGGGATTCAAGAACTCGCCTATAGTACAACTGGTACTGGTAAGGCTCATATCCACCAGGATAGCTGTACTTGACGTCACTGAGGTTATAGTAGCTGACGGACCAGTCCTTTTGGATGAGACTATAGCGCCCGGGCGACCAGTCCTTGCACCAGTGCAGAATATGGGTAAGGTACTTAGTTGAAAGGTGCTCCTGCCCCGTTGTCAGAAAACAATAACCAATGCTCGCTGTCGACGCATCTGCACTTAACTTAGTCATGGCAGCATAGGAGCACGTAGCACAGCAGTGTAGATCATACTGATCTTTCGCCAATTCAACCAATACCTGTCTTACATTTTCCCCATACCACCAGTTTGTGTGGGTATATTCGCGGTTACCTAACATGATGACAAGCCTATGACTATATCCTTCTATCTTTTCGTAGGTACGAGCCATCGATGGCTTGCCAGATGGTCCTTGTTGCACTAGCAACTCGGAAGCGGGATCCTGGGATGTGTGTATATTCTCCTGTTCCATTACCGCCGTCGCCTCCCTTGCCAAATCTCTCTGGCCCTTCGGATTATCCGTACGCACTCCCAAATCTGATCCGCTTTGTCGATCTTGAATCTTGAGTAAGAGCCCATATCGGGCTTTATCTCAAAAGAAGTGGCTATATGCGCGAAGTCATTGGGGTATCCAGATATTGTGAACGCCAAGTCCCTACTTCGCTCTTGAGGTTTAATGGTGACGAAATTCTCTGGGCGTGCGATCCAGCGACCTGACCTCGCTTGCTCAAACTCTAGTTCTTGCTCAGAGGTATCTTTGAGCTGTGGTAGCAATTGATCAAGAAGCCTCTGAAGGTCCGGATTATGGCTCTTTAGAGGCTTAGGCAGCATCCCGGTTGGGGAAACATAGCCTTGCTTTTCACTCTTTTCTGCAACGCCAACTTGATAGTCCACATCCGTTTTACCTTGATCTGGATTCATTTCTTTGGCCTCCTCTCCCACGTTAAGTATCCTACGCAGAACGTCGTTAGGGCTACCAAAGACAAGGCCTAGTGTTACCGCGTGCCGTTTGAGTTCCTCAATGACTTCATCATCCACTCGAATTGTAGGTGCCATATTGCAAGCGCTCCTTTCTACGTAAAGCATGTGTGATACTGTAATATCTGTTACAGTATCTGTCAAGTGCAGATGAAGAGTTCCAACACATTGGGTATTCCACTGGTTAAGAGAGAATCACTAAAACACCCCACGCCCTCCTCAGTTATCCCTGCTCTGCGGCATCCCCTGACGGGTTATAATGGGGGGAGGGTTCAAGGAGGGCATAGAGATGAAGCTGAAGTTCATATCGGCACTGTTGCTACTGCCAGGACTCATGGTGCTGCTGGGAGGGTGTGGTGTGGATAGTCAACCGTTACCAGCAGCTACTCCTGCATCAACTCCGGTACTTCTCACTCCTACACCAATACAAGGCCAGACCCCGACTCAGGTACCATCCACTGCTACACCAATTCCTACAGCTACTCCAGTGACACCCACAGCCATCCCCACATCCATGCCTACATCAACACCTGTCCCTACTCCAACGCCTGAACCACAAATTCCCAACATAATATTGAGGGTTGTGGGAGTCACGACAGATTGGACAGCTTTTGCAGAAACCGGTGGATGGACCTCTGCTATCCGAGTCAAAGAAAGTGAGGTTCTCAAGAACCTCGAAGTAGCTATTTGGGAAGAGACCTCTTCGGTTCACTTCTACGCGTTACCCAACAATTACAATGCAGGTTATGGATATCGGCCGGGTCGGACCGACGAGCAAAGTATTGCTTATAGAGAACAATTCCTCATAGAGAAATACGTAGATATGCCGCCAAGCGGAACTGAAGAGAGAAGCGACTTTCTGAAATCGGCATTCATAGATATAGCGTCGCACTTGGTAGACCAATATCCGAATGCGGATCATCATTTAATGTATCACGGCCACGGCGGGCCTGGAGGAGCTCTCTTTCAAGGCAACTTATCTAGGCAAGATGCCTACAGTGTATTGGAGTCCTGGAGCCAGTCATTAGGGCGGCAACTAGGAGTCATTGACATGGGAGGTCCTTGTACGAAAGGCAGTTTTTCGGACCTAGAAAACTTCTGTGAGTTCGCTGATTATTACATTGCATCTGATATGCCTAACGGGGGATATACGATGGATGATTGGACTGAGGAGAAATTCTTGGAAACTGACCCTGAGACTCAATACCATGATTTGCTTCGCTCCCACGTTACCCTCGAGGAAGCACTTAAGGCTCGCATTGATTTGAAAAGGAAGAGATATGAATATTCGAGGAACAACATGGTGACTAACCAAGTTGCGCAAGCAAATTATCTCTATTCTTGCTCGGCATTTCGCGTGTTTCAACCTGACTTCAAATTATTCCTTTCTGAAGCAGGCGTTGATTATCAGCTTGAGGATGACTTATACCAGTTTATGATTGACAATCAAGCCTCTTCAGGCCTCAAAGAACTATTCGACCAAGTTTTTGTGCGTAAAGCGGATAATAGTGATTTCTTTGATTGGTCCGACGCATCAAATATTTCCAATGACGTAGCCAACGGAATGTTAATGCCATCGCCGTTTCCGTAATTCCTTTTGGTAAGAGTTGGCTATATTTACCTCTTAGTTTTTCATAGAGCACTCAAGTATTTATTCTGCCCGAGCTTTAGGGCACAAATTGGATGCGAAGAGAATCGCCACTATGGATAGTGCGCCCGGAACCAAGATTTCACGGCAAATCACCATGGACGCTGCCGTCAGACACGTGATTCAGTCGGATTGCCCTCATCAAGCTGCCCGGACCCAAGCACCTCACCATTCTCGACGAGATCCATGGTAGTGTCACTCCGTCTGCGCTACTTAAGCAGCAGGCTCTGCACGTCGAGATCGGTAAGCTTGGCGATACCGCTGCGCAGGTACATGACTGCAATCGCGAGGACGATGATCGACGGGACTGCTATAACGGGAAAGCTCAGGAGCGTCATTCTGCCGAGCTCCTCGTTGAAAGCCGTCGTACCGGCTGGGCTCACGACGATGATCTTGGCGAGGACGTAGTTGAGGAGGGCCGAGAGAAAGAACGACGCTCCAACGATGTAAGTCGCGCGAACGAGTTGCCTCTCGAACACCTCGGCTGTGCCCTTCTCTCGTAAGGCCGCATCGACTCGGTCCAGCTTGATCATCTTGCCGAGCAGCTTCCTAACCAGAGGAAAGCGCGTCTTGAGGGAGCCGACGACCACGATCCCGAGAATCAAGGGGATACCGGCCTCTTTGATGGCGATCCACTGGACGTCGAGCTTCAGGAGGCCGACGCACCCGGTCAGTAGGATTCCGACGAACCCAAGTGCCGAAAAGAGGTTGAAATTCCTCCGCCTAGTGAAGTCGTACAGACCATATGTCACGGGAAAGGCAAGGGCAACCAGAAGGCCATAAACCGGCCCGAGCCTGTCCTCGGCGCTAAACCTCATCAGTATGATCACTGGTATGAAGATGTTCAGCCCGAGGCTCAGCAGCGGGTTCTCTGCGCTTTCACTGGCTTCTTTCTTTGCACCCGTCATGTCCTGTGCTTTCATCCGGAATTCCCCATATCAAGTTGCCTGGACCCAAGCGCCTCACCATCTTCGACGAAAGCCATGGTAGTAGCACTCACCAATGCCGTCAACCTTGATATTCTCATTTGCAAGAGCCTATAGCCAAGGGAGAGGGGCACGGCTTAGGCGGGGCTTAGGTGGGGCTTGTCCTCTCTTCTCATAGAAGATGCCTGATCTCCCTATGAAAGCAAGATGTCTAGCTGTTGCTCTATGGCAGACCGGACGCGTTCTTCAAATAGACGGGCCATAAAAGGTAACTCGTCTCCGATGATTTCCGTTCCCAGTAGTTACGTAGCCAAGCATAATGATGAAGACCTATTGTTGACGGATTCGTTTTATATAAACTTATATATTAAATACAATTTCCTTTGTATGGGTGACAATGGATTCGAACCCCTGACCCCCTCCTTGGCAAAGCCCAGGTGAACTCTTCTGTCCATTATAACCCGTCAGGGGGGATGCTGCAGAGCATGTGAGCTTGTGTCAGGCGTGGCCGTTCAAGTCCCAGGACTACATTGGGATTTAGGGGACAGCGTTAGGATGGTGTTAACAGCAGCTATTTAGTCAGACAGCTAATATTGGAGTCAAGCGAAAAGTGTCGCAATTGAAGAAGGACCGATAAGCCATTCTTCGGGAATAGGCATGGAATCTATCAGGTACCATTACATCAGTTCTTAGCAACCTCTTGCACAAGATGCTTTGCCTCCAATTCCGAGGCGAGGATGTCCACGTCGCAATTCCGCAAGATGACGTTGATGTGTCCAGCCAACTCCGCAGCCTCCTCACTTTGCTGCAGGTGCACGTTCGCGTCGATGTTGAACGTTCCGGATTCTATTCCCGTAGAATCTAGGCACCAAACTGAAACTGGGAACCGCATGTCGTGT
>VEXC01000016.1 GCA_009391225.1 SAR202 cluster bacterium AC-647-N09_OGT_505m | reverse complement strand
AAAAGCCATTACACCGGGTGCTAAACGTGGGTGCAGGGGCACGCCCTACCCCTTCCTGTTACACAAACACCTGGAGAATCTCGTACTTGGTTGTACGCTGGGCAGGGATGAAGCCGGCCGCCCGAATCATCGCTTGGATTTCCTCCGTAGAGGTGCGGTTGTAGAAACCAGCCTCCTGCATAACGTTCTCATCGAAGAGAGTCCCCCCGAAGTCGTCCCCTCCAAAGTGAAGAGCTACCTCCCCAGTTTTCTTGCCCTCTGAGAACCAAGAGGCCTGGATGTGTTGTATGTTGTCCAAATATATCCTGGATATGGCAATCATGCGCAGATAGGGATTCGGGCCTGACTCCTCTTTGACTCTCTTTGCCAGTGGGGTGTTTCCTCGTTTGTAGCTCCACGGGATGAAGGCAGTGAAGCCGGCTTCTCCGTCTGCCAGGGCCTCGTCCTGCAAAACACGTGTGTGTTCAAGGTGCTCAATGACGTCCTCAGGCTGCTCCAAGTGGCCGTACATCATGGTGGCAGTGGTGCGATACCCCAGGCGATGTGCCTCCCGATGTACCTCCTCCCAGTCCTTCACTCTGCCTTTGGGCCATAAACGACTTAGGCGACGCTTCACTCCGTCAGAGAGAATCTCGGAACCACCCCCTGGCAGGGTCTCCTGGCCAGCCTCTCTCAAGCGGCGAAGCACCTCCGCCACTGGCATCTCTGACACCCTGGACATTTTCTGTATCTCTGGCGCCGAGAAATAGTGTGGCAAGACCTGTGGATAGCGCAGCCGAGTTTGGCGTACCAACTCCTCATAGTAATCCATGGGAATACTAGGATTGAGACCACCTTGGAGCAGAACTGTTGTGACACCCTTGGCCGCTGCCTGCCCAACCATCTCCATGACCTGATCCACCGTGTAGGTGTAGGCATCCGAGTCTTTCTCTGTGCGATAGAAGGCGCAGAAGGTGCAGAAGGCGTCGCAGACGTTAGTATAATTTAGGTTTGTATCGATGACAAAGGTGACAACGGACTCAGGGTTATGCCTGTATCGCACCTCCTGGGCCAGGCTCCCCAGCTCCAGCAACGGAGCCTCCTTGAGGAGGTAGAGCCCGTCCTCTGGTGTGATTCTTTCGCCGGCCATCACCTTGGCCGTCACATCCTTCATGGAAGCTACCGTGGTCATGTAGTCACCTCCTTTGCCCTTCCTTGGAAGGGTTTTTCCATGGAAATGGATCGCCAGGCCCCTTCGAACACTTCTATGGCTTGTCGGTCTTCATCGGAGAGCACGTATCGAAAGGCCCGCAAATAGTCGGCTACTTCTTCATAAGTCATGCCCATGAATTCCCGCTTGTCGGCTATGGCCTTCAGGTTGTGGCTCATGTTTTCGGCCAGTTTTTCCCTCAGCCTATCGGCCAGCATCACCTTCACCTCCACATCCAGGGTGCGTCGTACCATCCACATCGCGAAAACAAATGGAAGGCCCTTCCATTTCAGCCATTCCTCAGCTAGATCGTAACGATATGGGAAACCTTCCACACGGTCATGGGTGGCAAGGGCCTCGTCTCCGATGAGTAGAAAGGCATTCAGATTGTGGTGCTCTAGGCCCACATAACTCCCGGGACGCACTTCGTATCTGTGTTCCAGAAGAACCTTCATGAGCTGGGCCGCAGTGGCCGACTCCTGTGTAACACCCACCAAAGCCCCGGAAAGCTCCCATAGCGGCACTCTGGAGTAGAATAGTATGCTACGGACGGGCCCTTTTACGCTGATTCCCATGTCCCCCAAGGTCTCATACCGGTCTTTGAGATCGAAGCTCTGTACCAGAGAGAAAGGCCCTGCATCAAGCTCATCCACATGGGCCAGTGGTCCCATGGCACTGGGCGGCATGGGGCAAAGCTCAACGCCATCCTGAACAAAACCGTGAAAGAAAGGCTCGCAGTTCAGGTACGGTATCTGTCCTACCTTAACTATCATAGACATGAATCTCATTATAGAGAGCGTCTCGCTCAACGGGAATCTTTCCAGCATCCCCGATAAGACGCAACATTCTAGTCCTGGCCAGGCCCACTGGGCTTGCGGCCTTTGCAGCATGGGCAATGCGCTCCTCGCCGATGGTGCCGTCCAGGTCACTGGCCCCAAAGTTGATGGCAATGGAGGCGGTTTGCTCTCCTATCATCACCCAGTAGGCTTTTATGTGAGGGAAATTGTCTAGCATCAGACGGGACGTGGCAATGGTCCTCAAATCCTCGATGGCAGATACCTGGCGAGATATCAGATTGGTGTTGCCAACTTGGTACTCCAATGGAATAAAGGCCAGAAACCCCGGTGCCTCGTCCTGTAGTTCCCGCAGGAGGACCATGTGCAATACCCGCTCCTCCAAGGTCTCGATGTGGCCGTAGAGGAGAGTGGCATTAGATGGGATGCCCATATTATGGGCCAGGCGATGAATCTCCAGCCACCGCTCGGAACTGTTCTTGCCGGGGAACAACTCCTTACGCACACGGTTGGAGAAGACCTCTGCGCCCCCACCCGGCATGGACACGAGACCAGCATCCTTCATTCTGGTCAACACTTCCTCCTCCGACAACCTGAACCGTTTACAGAAGTAGTCTATCTCAGCAGCCGTCCACGCCTTGATACGTATGCTTGGGAATGCCTCATGGATGCCTCGAATAATTCCCTCGTACCGCTCAAACGGCCAGTCTGGGTGGTGCCCACCCACTATGTGCACCTCCTGCATCTCCGGATCCAACTTGGCGAGAATCTCGTCCATGCCCATCTCGTAGGCATCGACATCACCTTTCTTCTTTGCAAAGTCACAGAATGTACAGGAAAGGACACAGATATTGGTGGGGTTTATCTGGCGGTTGAACACAAAATACACCTTGTCGCCCCAGAGCTTACGCTTCGCGTAATCGGCCATCTGTCCCAGGGACAACAAATCACCAGTGTGAAAACATGTAAGGCCGTCCTCAAAGCTGAGGCGCTCGCCTACTTGCACCTTCTCCCAGATTGGAGCCAAAGATTGGTCCTTGAACTGGATAACTGGTAAAGACTCTGTTGTGGTCATAGCGTCTCCTAAGTACTCGATGGACTGCTTAGCCTAGCCCCAGGTGATAGACCGACTAGTCAGTCTAATTATATACGCATGAGATGCATTGCAGTCAAGGGCAAACAATTTAGAGCATTTTGCACTCTGTAGTATTATAGAGGCATACTTGGTAGACAATACTATGCACCACGTACAGATAAACATAGAGGTAGAGGGTGGCTTCAGAGCCACCGAGATCATCGCTGACCTGCGTAACGTGGCGGAGACCCTCTTCAGCCCACTCAAGCTAGTGGGATTCTGGGACGAGCAGGCCGATGGCATGCACCTTTGTCCGCAGGAGCAATTGGGGCGAGAATGTGTCCACAAACTACCGCTGGAAGACCCACGGCACGAGTACTACGCCGTCACAGCCGACGACTATATGCGAGCCGTCTTGGAGGTACGCTTCCCCCATGCCGGACTCATAATCTACCTAAGGTGATACTTACTGTAAATTAGCCTAACGAATCACCCACACAATAGGACCAATGGGGCTAACCTGTCATCTGCTCCAATGATGTTTGGACCTAGTGTAACATCACACTACCCGAGGTTTCAGGAGAGCAATAAATGGCTAACGAACCTCTACATGAGCAAGGAATGGCTCAGTCCGATTCAAAAGCCCGACGTAGTGTCAGATACAATCTCTGGTACGTTGGAATTGGCATTCTAGCTCTCGTCGCCATAACCCTCGTAGCCACCTTGGGAGACTTCTCGAGCACCAACACAGCCCCAGATTTCGAGTTCACTCTGTACGAGGGTGATAACAAGCAGAATGTCCGCGACCTCAACCTGGCAAATCTCAGGGGCAAACCGGTCGTTCTTAACTTCTGGGCGGGACTGTGCCCGCCCTGCCGCGCCGAGATGCCCGATCTACAAATCTTCTTCGATGAGTTCAGAGACGATGTCACTCTAATCGGCATAGACATCGGGCAGTTTACTGGCTTGGGTACCCGGAACGATGCCATAAACCTCCTGAAGGACAAGGAAATCACTTACCCCGTGGGTTTCGCCGTCGATGCCAGCGTGGTCGTGGATTACGAAGTGCTGGTAATGCCCACCACCGTGTTCATCAACTCCAGAGGAGAGATCTTCTCAAAATGGAACGGTCTTTTGAATCAACAGGTGCTGAGGGACGTCTCCAACAAGATGCTGGCCCTGGAGTCTTAATCGCTTTCACAGAACTTTAAATCTGAGAGCACATTGGCATGTTCATATCCAGAGCAATAATCACCTCTATACGAGAGACCAGTGCGTGGCGCGGCATAGTCTTACCTGCCGTAGTCGCCAGCCTGTCTCTCTCCATCGCTGTAATCGGGGCCATGCTGCTTGGTAAGAACAGCAACATTGATAGTGTAAACCGGTTCGTAGAAACCATAGCGGGAGACTCAGCAACTTTCTTGGGAGACCTAGGATTGTTGGCCCCGCTGGGCTTCGCCTTCGCTGCCGGTATGGTCTCCGCGGTAAATCCATGTGGCTTTGCTATGCTTCCAGCCTATCTGGGCCTGTATCTGGGAAGCAACGAGCAAGGAGACCAGGACATTCATCCCATCAAACATTTTGCGAAAGGGCTGAAGGTCGGCACATCTGTCACGGCTGGATTCATCGCATTATTCGGCTCAGCCGGCATCATCATAGGTTTGGGAGCCAAGGCCCTGATGGTGAATATACTACCTTGGCTAGGCTTGGTTACGGGCATTTCCCTGGCCTTAACAGGCTCATGGATGGTAAGCGGCGGCAGGCTGTACACGGGAATCCCAACGCGAATTGCGTCCCATATGGGGGACCCTGGCCAGGTCAACGTGCAGGGGTACTTCCTTTTTGGCCTGAGCTATGGCACGGCGTCCTTGAGTTGCACACTCCCCATATTCCTTTCAGTCATAGGAACCAGCTTTGCCGTCTCCAGTATTGCAACCTCACTGGGTCAGTTTCTACTGTATGCCCTGGGCATGGGAGTGGTGATACTGACACTGACCATGGGAATCTCATTCTTCAAGGGAACGCTGCTGAGAGCACTGCGAAAGACACTCCCATACATTCAGCCCCTTGGCTCTTGGCTCATGGTTGTGGCGGGCTCATACATAGTCTTCTACTGGCTAACCATTGGCAAGCTGACTTAGAAAAGGACATAGAAAATCTTGAGCGAAATCAACTGTTAAAGTGACCGCCACTATTCATGCCAACCACTTCTAGTCCGGCTGTGGGACATTCAAACCCAACACCAACATATATCGAGGAGCGGAATAATCTAGTGCTAGATAAGGCATTGGCGACCACATAGTAGTACAATAATGGAAATGGTCAGAATTCCTGATTCAGCTTGCATTCTGACACCACCTGGTATTCCATGCCATGGTACGCACCAGTTCTGGACAACATTTCACCAGAGTTGGGCTCTATTGACAGCCGAATATCGTGCATGCCTCAGCCCATCAAAGAGGAATGGAGCAACATAGGAGTTTCTAGTGTGGTACTCCACAAGACACAGATAAGACAGTGCATAGTAGCAACGCCGTGGAGAAGTGGAGTGAAATGAACGACCAGACCCTTGACCAGCTTCGTATCAACATCATGCGATTCCTGGCCAAATCAGAGGAATATCGCAGCAGCGTGCTACCGAGGGACATGCAGGCTCTGGTTCCACTGGATGCGGCCTCTACCCAAGTATGGGAGCGTCGCATAGGAATGAATGGAACGCCTGTTGGAATCTGGTGCGTTGGCCTCCATAGAAATACACTACGAGCGATTCGGCCTGGCACCTCAGCCATGGTAGACGAGGCGATAATCTTGGTAGGAGAAAGGCAGACATGAAATTGTGCGTGGTCCTAGGAGCCGATCATGCTGGCTATTCGCTGAAATCTGAACTGCTTCCCTGGCTTAGAGAGTTGGGATATGACATCCTGGACGTAGGGGCACATTACGCCGACCCCAGTGATGACTACCCAGATTTCGCCCAAGCAGTGGCCCAGGCGGTGGCATCTGGCCACGCCCAGCGAGGAATCCTGGTGTGTGGCAGTGGTGTTGGAGGTGTAATCGCCGCTAACAAGATTCCCGGGGCACGAGCTGGTCTTTGCCATGACACCTACTCCGCCGGACAGGGAGTGGAACACGACGACATGAACGTCCTCTGCCTGGGTGGCAGAATCATCGGAGCTGATCTGGCCAGGGAACTGATTAGCGCTTTTCTCAGCGCACAATTTACAGGGGAAGAAAGACACCGCCGCCGTTTGGAGAAGGTCCTGGCCCTAGAACGCCAAGCTCTTCAGACGGGCAAGATTCCGAAAGGAGGAACATAATGAGCGGATTGCTTCAAGAGGTACAACGCCTAGGACAGTCTGTTTGGTACGACAACATAAGCCGTGGCCTACTTGCATCAGGCGAAATTGAGAGCCTCATAAGGCTAGGAGTTACCGGCCTCACATCCAATCCCACCATCTTCGAGAAGGCTGTCTCTGTAGACACCGACTACGACGACACCCTCCTCTCCCTTGCCCGTGAAGGCCATGACCCTAAGGAGACCTACGAGATGCTCGCCATAGAAGACATCCGAAGAGCGGCGGATCTTCTGCGACCCGTATACGACCGCACTGATGGCAGGGACGGCTATGCCTCTTTGGAGGTGAGCCCAGCCCTAGCCCACAACACAGAGACCACCATTGCCGAGGCACAGCGCCTCTTCGCCACCCTGGACCGCCCCAACATAATGATCAAAGTACCCGCCACGCCCGAGGGCATCCCCGCTGTCCGCTGCCTCATAGGCCAAGGCATTAACGTCAATGTCACTCTTATCTTCTCCATCGACGCCCATCACCGGGTAATGGAAGCGTATGTTGCTGGATTGGAAGACCTGGCCCAGACCTGGGAAGACCTGAGCAAGGTGGCCTCCGTGGCATCCTTCTTTGTGAGTCGTGTGGACACGGCAGTGGACACCCTGCTGGAGGAGCGTATCCGCCAAGGAAATAGTGAGGCAGAGGCTCTCCGTGGCAAGGTCGCCATCGCCAACGCAAAGCTAGCCTATCAGTCCTTCAAGGACGTTGTCGGCGGGGAGCGCTTCGCCGCGCTGCAAGCCAAGGGAGCCCGCGTGCAGAAGCCGCTCTGGGGTAGCACGGGCACTAAGAACGCAACCTATAGCGATGTGCTATATGTTGATTGCCTCATTGGCAGAGACACCGTCAACACCATGCCACCTGCCACATTGACCGCCTTTATGGAGCACGGCCGGGTGATGCCGACCCTGGAGGACAATGTGGATGATGCCCGGCAGACAATGAAGGCTCTGGCCGCGGTGGGGGTCAACATGGAGGAGGTAACCGACAAGCTACTGGCCGACGGGGTAAAGGCCTTTGCATACTCCTTTGACCAATTGCTCTCTAACGTCGAGGAGAAGAAAACTCTGTTACTCACCCAAGTCCACGAGCCCCAAGTCTCAGCCACAGGAACCGTCTGACCATGCTAGATGTGACCCTGGCCGAGCTACAGCAACGCTACTTGGTGGGACGCATGTGGCAGAGAGACCAGACAGTCTGGAAGCCAAATCCTACGAAGATATGAGTTGCCACATCATAGGCACAGACGCGTGGACACTTATCCAGAAGGGGCAATCAGCGCAATAGGCTGTCGCTGCCCACCGATGCCATAACCGAATCGATTTATGTGCACCTCACGTCACCCTAGGTAGTCCAGCGGGCCTTGGGTTCACTGCATCGTTAGGGCTAGAGTGGATTGCTTGTGAGACCACCTAGAGAGGTGTCATGTGATAAGTGCCTTCATGTTCAATGTGGACGTCATTCTCGGGCCATCTGAAACCCGGCACAACTGCCGGACGTGGTGCAACAGCTCTTAAACTAACAGAACCGCACGACCCGCTGAGACTGGACATACAGAGGAGGAAAGGAGCAGAGCTATGGAACTAGGCATGATTGGCCTCGGACGCATGGGCAGCAATATGACACGGCGCGCCCTCCGCGCTGGACACCGTGTCGTCGCCTACGACCCCAAATCAGAGGCCCTGCAAGCCCTGTCCCAGGAAGGGGCCATCAGTGCTACCTCTGTGCCCAACCTGATAGAGCAACTCAGTCAACCTCGTGCAGTATGGGTCATGGTGCCAGATGGTGACCCTACAGAAAACACAGTGAATGCCCTAGCGAAGTCCCTCTCTCCCGGCGACGCGGTCATTGACGGCGGCAACTCCAACTATAAGGATAGCATACGACGTGCGGCTACACTGGCTGATAAAGGATTGTTCTTCTTGGATGTTGGTACCAGCGGGGGTATATGGGGTCTGGAAGAAGGCTACAGCATGATGGTGGGCGGTGACCTGAATACTTTCCAGAGGCTGGAGCCCATCTTCCGGGACCTAGCTCCAGCGCAGGACAAAGGCCACGGCCACGTCGGTCCTGCCGGGGCGGGACACTTCGTCAAGATGGTTCATAACGGCATCGAGTACGGCCTGATGCAAGCGTACGCGGAGGGCTTTGAGTTGATGAAAGCCAAGGATGAGTTCCACTTGGACCTGACCCAAATCGCCGAAATCTGGCGGCACGGAAGTGTGGTGCGTTCATGGCTCCTTGACCTAACTACGGCCGCGCTGAAAGAGGACCCTGGCCTAGATACCATCCAGGCCTACGTGGAGGACTCCGGTGAGGGCCGTTGGGCTGTTCAGGAGTCCATAGACCTCAACGTTCCAACTCCCGTGATATCCCTGTCTCTCCAGGCTCGGTTCCGTTCCCGCCAGGACCAGCCTTTTGGTGCTAAAGTGCTGGCGGCCATGCGCAATCAGTTCGGCGGACACTCAGTGAGAAAAGCAGAGTAGTGAAACAGTAGACAATCACCTTCGTGATCCTGGATGCCATCTGGAACTTTGGCCAGCGAAACTGGTACCAGGGTTGTTCAAACTGCGCCACCTGGCCAAATACCAGAACATTTACGCATCTCTGGCTTCACCCACTCCCCCTATTCCAATAATCAGTTAGGGGATTTCATGTCACAACCAGTCTGGGGATTTGGGAGACTCGCGTCACCACAGCACTAATGGACCATGCTAGTCCAGACTCTGTTTTACGTATCAGAGACGTTGGCAAAAAGAGTACAGGGTACGACTAAAGGAGCAGCTGCGAGAGTTGCAAGACTGTCAAAGCACAGCTAACTGCCTGTTCTATCTCACTATCGCCACCCAAACTATACGAGCCATCCCTAGTGAGGAATTCAACATGATAGCCAAAACCTGACATTATGCCGTGAAACCCATCGCACGACATTAGGTAGCATATCTCGAGCGCAAAAAGGTTCGGTGCCTGGCGTGATGTAGGCACAGGCACCGAACCAAAGAGCTATCTTATTTCACGGTTGGCTTACTTTGTAGGAGCTACCGTCCCTTCCAATCGGGAGCCCGCTTCTCTGCAAATGCTTTGGGGCCTTCCATCCTATCCTCACTCTTGGAGACTCTCTCCTGCATAGGCTGATTCAGCTCCTTAAGGTGATCCAGGAGTAGCACACCCTGTGGTGGTGTAGGAGGGTTATGGTGCAGTCGCACGCCAGCCTTGAGTGCCTGGAGGGCCAACGGTGCGCCCAGCTTTAGGAGTTCAGCGACACGCAGTGCCTCTGCAATCAACGCATCACGATCTGGCACTAGGGCCTGAATCAGGCCGATGTCGTACGCTCTCTCGGAGGTCATATGGGCCCCTGTAAGGATAATCCACATGGCCTCTCCCATTGGAACGAAGCCCATCTCCATAGTATCCACTGAGTTGATAGGCGTGAGGCTCCGCAATGGCTCCGGCATCCCAAACCGGGACTTCTCAGTGGCAATACGAATGTCACAGCGATTCGCCAGCTGCATGCCTCCAGCCAAGGCATAGCCGTCAATAGCCGCAATGACAGGTTTGAGACACTCGTAGACTGCCTGGCTCCCTGTGGGTCCTCCTCGGCTCCAAGCTGCCCCACCTGAGGCATCCCCAGTGGCCTGCTCTTTGAGGTCATTACCGGCGCAGAAGGCCCGGCCTCCCTCACCTATTACTACAGTAACAAGCACGTCATCATCCCTGCCAACCTCTTCAAAGGCCTCGGTGATTGCTCGCCGAATCTCACTGTTCAGCGCGTTCATCGCTTCAGGGCGGTTTAAAGTGACCCAAGCAATCCGATCCTTCTTTTCATACTTAACCGTGTTCGACGTTGGTTGGTATGCCATGTTTCCCTCCTTATCACCATCACCTTCAATGTTATGTTGAACTCTCAGTCTGAGCTAACATCAACGGGGGCCTCCAAGCGCCAACATGATACACCAGGGCCCCTCTACACTGTCAATCCTGGCAGTTGATGCTGAAGGCATTGACATTACCACACACAGGGGAATCCTTCAGAGGCGAATACAGAAGCATAAATTTCAGAGGGAAGAAGACTGGAGCCGGTGATGTGAATCAAACCCACCACAAATTGCTTTGGGATCTAGTACTCTATCGTCTCCATCTGCACATCAGTGTATCTGCCTGAAAATATTCGTATCTGAACGGTTCCATTTTATAAACAAAGGAATTTGTACCGCGAATCTCTGAGAGAATGGTAATTCAGCATGAGCTTCGTAGACTTTCTAGAAATCTAGTCAATTATGGCTCTTGATTGGAACCCCAAGAGATGGTCTCTCTTCAAAGCATATACTGCCAGTTACATCAATGCTTCCGCACCAACATTTATGTTTGTTGAATTCCATGCTGTGCCATATCAGTCCGTGATATCATTGGACCATGGAGTCTCGCTTGAAAGGAGAGAAATGGCAGAATTATTGGATATAGGTACTGAGTGCCCAGATGTGACCTTCAG
The DNA here is from genome assembly GCA_009391225.1 of SAR202 cluster bacterium AC-647-N09_OGT_505m. The sequence goes on along the minus strand of VEXC01000016.1, from coordinate 15,094 downwards.
GCAGGGTCGAGAGCGAGTCAGGCTCTTGGACTTTAAAGGAGAGAAGAATGTGATCGTGGCCTTCTACGGTGCAGCATTCACTGGTGGTTGAGAGCGAGAGCTTGTTGGGTTCCAACAAAAACTTGCTGAATTCGAACGACTAGATACTCAAATCCTCGCTTCCAGCGTGGATTTATTCCCCGCTCAGAATGCCTTTGCCGCACATTGCGGCATCAACTTCATGATGGGTGCTGACTTTCCTAACCACGAGGCACCAAGGGCTTTTGGCGTGTATGACGAGGAAAGGGAAACGAACCGAAGGGTGACATTCATTATCGATAAATCAGGAGTGATTCGCCACGTTATAGATGACCCTAGGGACATGGAGCGCCATTCCCAAGAATCGCTGAATATCATTCAGAGTTGGGGTTGAGATGTTGACAAGAAGAATCGCAACATAATGCCAGACCAAACAGTTTTTACATAACATCCACTAGTATTGAATCCCTTGACACTAACCTGGCTGTATATCAGGGTGCAGGCATTCGTATCTTGAGAAGCGAGCCCCAGTGTTCAAGGGACGGTAGAATATTTTTCATCCAGCAACACTGAGAATCTTGAGAATGTGAAGGTGCAGGGATAGGACTAGGAATTGGAACAACCATTGCTATCGCATTGTTCTGAGTACGCCCTATGAAGTCACTCTAAGCTTTTCCCTGAGAATCCCTGTCTCCTGAGCCTGTCCACAGTCCTCTCCGTAATCCATTCCACCAATAGAATAACCCTCGGATTTCATTCTACGTGATCCATATTATCACCCAGTGATATGTGGATACCCCGCGGCATACAGTTGGCGAGTCAGGGTTAAGTGACCAATGTGTATGCCAAAGTGTTCTATGGTATGAAGAATGTGCCATCGCACGGTTCTCTCTCCTTCATAAGACCTAACGGCTGGCCTAGTCTGATCTAAATCTTCAGAGGATAATCTATTAAGGATATCTTCTGTGCGGGTTCCAATGTTATCCAGGAAAGATTCCAGTTCAGACACACTAGATGAATTGACTAAGAACTCCGAATCTCTATCCCTATTTATATCCATCACCCCTGCTAGCTGATGGATACGAAAACTCTCAGCCCCAAGCATATGAGTCACTAATACAGCAGCCGAATTTGTCTGTTCGGCTATTGGAATCCAGTTAAGCTCATCATTGGGCATACCCCGTATAATTTCCGCTAACTGATCATGCAAGGATTTAAAATGCGCTATATATGCTTCAAGTTCTAGAGACAAAGTCTAGTTACTCCTTGTATTACTCGAAATCAAGTTCACCCAACATATATTAGACTACAACAGTACATGGAGTGTCAGGCTTCACGTTCGAGATACGATTGCCCCAGCGCGAGCTTGGTGAGGTCATCTTGTGGAACCATCACTGGGCCAGCACGTGCGTCTCTGAGGTAACGCTCCAACCGGTTTCCCTTAGCATAGGCTACCCCACCTCCAACGAGCATGGCTCTCTCAGTAACCTCCACGGCAGTCTCGTCGGAAGCCAGCGATGCAGCCATATATATATTCTGGCCTTCTGGGCCATACTCGTCGAACAGCGCTGCTGCTCTGTGAACCAGGGATCTCGTGCGTTCTATTGAGAGGGCCATCTCACCAAAGTGGCGCTGCACGGTCTCGATTTGTGCTAGCCTTGGTACCCTCCCCGTGACATGAGCCCTAACCTCCTCAAAGGCTCCAATGGCAATCCCCATGTATACGGCGGCGTAGGTCAAGTATACAAATGGTAGATGAATTGAGCGGATGTGTGGCGTGCCACCGGGCTGCCCTACCAGATTAGCGTTCGGGATAAATCCTGTAAACACCACGCTACAGCTATCGTTCCCTCTCATTCCCAAACCGTTCCACTGGCCTTCGACCTCACAAGTCATGTTTTTCCGTTCGACTATAAAGCGTGTAGGAAGAGGACTGCCCTGGTCATGACGGGCTGTGAATGAAAACAAATCGGCAAAGTGTGAAGATGTAACGAAGGCTTTCCGTGCCTCCTCGACCTGATAACCGCTCTCAACAATACTGGCCAGCGACTGGATGTTACCAACACCAGATCCGGGCTCATTGGCAGCAACACCCACAAATAGTTCACCACGGGCAATTGGTGCGAGCAATCGCCGAGACTGCTCAGGCGTGGCCAAATGGGCTAGAGGATTTAGGCCTTCGAGATGCATCTTAAAACACATTGCGGTGGAGGCGCACTCTTGGGCTAGGGATTCGACGACTAGGACCGTGGTTAGAAGATTCGCCTCTAGACCTCCGTATTCCTTGGGGATGGTAAGGCCCCAGAAGCCAGCCTCCGCAAGCTTACGTAGTCCTAGTTCTGGGAATCGTGCCTCGCTGTCAGTACGGTCCGCCTGAGGACGGAGGTGCTCTTCTGCTATACGCCTAGCTTCACTAACTAACTCCTCATCGAAGTGTCCTAAGGCAGCAGATATCATTGTAAAATCTCCCATGCAAAAAGAGTAATGGTACACATGCTACTGAGAATGAATATCCCTGTTGTCACTGTTGGGTGTCCTCGATGTTTCCCGACGCTCTACGAATTGGCACAACCAGGGAAACCAACGCTACCAAGCCTACTATGACGGCAGTGTACACAAACACACCATCCATCCCATGAAGCTCACGCAATCGTCCAGCAACAACTGGGGAGATGGCACCGAAAATCGCTGCTCCGGTAAACATGAGGGCGGTCACAGACGCCTCGGTCCCTCGTGGTGCGGCGTCAATGGCAGCGGCCAGCATAACCGGGTTGATCGAGTAGAGAAACACTCCAAGCAAAGCCAGGACAAGTGCGAATGAGAGTCCTTCACCGAAAGGAATTAGAGATGAAATGAGGAGTGTCATCGCCCCTAGGCTAACGAAGATAACAGGGCGACGTCCAATCTTGTCAGACAACCACCCAAGAAGAGGTGCAGAACCGACACCAAAGACCGTAAGAAGGGCTATATGATATCCTATTTTGAACTCGGAGTAGCCCAAGTCCTCATCCATGTAAACGATTAGAAAAATGCTAAGTCCGTTATGTGCCATGGCTCGAACACTGGTGAGGACAACCATGCTCACTACTGTACCGTTCCGAAGCAGTCCTCGAGCCGAGCGAACATAAGAGGTGAAATCTTGGGTACCACTAGCTCCTTCGACTCCAATGGCCCTGCCATAGAATATCAGTACTGCGAATGCACTAAGCAGAGCGGGCCCTACCAATATCAGGGCTATCACTCTCCAATTCCAACCGCTCCATTCCAGTCCCCAGAAAGCAAAGCCGCCCAACAATAATCCCATGACTATCGGTGAAATGCTGTCTCCGATTGAGCCCCCCATCCTATGGACCGCCATGGCAGTGGCCCTCCGCTCTGGGTACATAGCTCCCAACGTACCAAACGCAGGGGCGTGCCACATGGAGGTGCCCAGCCCCGTAACAGCTACTCCTAACAACACCATCCAATAGAGATTACTGAGGCCAATCATCAGGTACCCAAGCGCGAGACTTGTGAGACTGGCAGCCAGAATCAGGCCAACTTTGCTGCGCCATAGGTCGGCTATGATGCCCGCTGGCACATTCATGATAGAACTGGAAATCGTCCTTGCAGTGCCAAAGAGGCCAACTTGAACATCGGTCAAGGCCATAGCCTCTTTGAATGAAGGTATCAGAAGAAGGAAAGCCTGTTGATAGAAATGCTTGAGGGCATGTCCCATCGCGAGGCCAATCATCAAGCCCAAAGAGGCCCGGCGTGTCACATCTTTCTGAGAAATGCCTTTTTCACTCTGCGACACTCTAAGTGTCCTCCTTTCCTTCCTGATCAGTTGCGGGCTTTACGCACGGCTTTGGAGTGTTGCTCACGCCAGTAATATCCCCATGTGCCCAAACTCCCTCTCCAGACTCGGCTACATCTTCACATCGCCGGCGTAAGATTTACTGGGATGTAGTACCTACTACAGTAGGAACTACATCCATCTTCTGAACCGCCGAGGGCTTCCCCTCCCACGGGCCATTAGCCCAAGTAGCCCAACCGTGCCCAATAAGGAAAGAACTCCGGTAGTGGAAGTTGATCCAGAGCCATTTGCTGGCGATTCCATTTCGAGGGTTCGTTGTTCTGGTTGGCCCTGTGGGTCATCTAAATTGCCCACCGTCACCTCTCTAGCTATCATCTCTTCCTTGTTGAGGCCTTCTGGAATCCAGCCGAAAGGGTTAGTGGCACCGGTAGCCTCACCCCAGACCCATCCCTTCTCTCCAGACAGAGTCATACTTCGGAGCGCCTTCTGGTACTCTGGGAGAAACACAAGGGTCGCCACGTGACCTGGCATGAGAACCATTGCAGACCGAAAGCCTGCTGCCTTGTATAATACCGCCAGCAGTATAGCGCTGTCCTCGCAATCACCCATGGCCCGCCCCTCGTCTACGATGGTTCCCGCTACCTCATCAGCATTCTGAGCAAACTCACGCTCACCGAACTGATCTTCATCAGAGACGTAGACTACCCTGTCTCTTACAAAGTGAAAGATCTGCTCGGCCCGTTGATTCCGGTCTGGGTAATTTCGCGCGAATTTCTCACCTAACTCCCATGCAGTATCCAAGTTCTCCCCTAGGCTTTCCTGCGTAATCACGGGATTGAACTCCCTGGAAGTTAATCCCAGGAAACCATTGGCTCCCGCACCCGTGGTGCGAAATATTCCCCAATCGTCATAGAGATGACCTTCCTGTAGATAGAAACTCTCTGAAGAATACGCACTGGTCAATGAGGGTGCCATCAAGCCCATAGTAATAATGGATAGAAGAAGAAAGAACATCATCTTGGGAATAATATCAACTCTTCCTAAAGAGGCGAGTTCAGAGCAGCGTGGAGAATAAGCCCAAAGAACACCAAGTAACCAAAGATGTAGATTCCTATCGCTTGGGGGTCCTTCTCGATACTAATGAACGATATCTTAGGAGTGGCTTTGTCGAGAATCAGAAAAATACCCAGTAACATGAGAAGGCTTACCACAAAGCTAACGGCTATTAATCCCATTCGTCGCATATCTATGAGATACTCCAGTACCGGGCCACCTATCACTCCCGGGGCCGTAGCCCCTCCGTGAATCACCAATCCCATCAGGATAAAAAAGCCAGCCATGAACCATGCAGTGGCTAGAGGGCTCTCTCCTATACGCACTCTTTCGTGAAGAGGCGTCAGAGTATCCAGCACCCTCACTCCTAACCATGCGAGGAAGCCCGACACGAAGACCAGAATGCACGTCTTGGCTAGCCAAAGAGCTAGCGTGACAATATAGGGATGTGATTCGCTTAGTTCTAGCATACAGGAAACTAATTCTCAGGATAAGTATGATGCTGCATAGTACTCGACTCTATTCTATTCGCTGATATTTACGCCTTCAACATGTTTCCCTATCTAGCCAATTCCCAGTTCATTACCATACCGGGTTATTATTGTGTTTCTGATGCTCTACGCTCATTTCTATGCGGTATTGTTCCCTATCTCAGCAAGGATGCCAATGACTATCATACCTGCTAGCACAATCAGGACCCATCCAGCGAATGTCAATCCTGACCCACTCCTACTGTCTTTGTCCGCTGCAACGAGCATCACCCCACCTGACATTCCCAAAACATATGCTGCTACGCCTGCCGCTATTAATGCCATTAGATTCATAATGTATTCTGCCTCAGTCTGCTGGTAGATTGGCTAATTATACCCCTCGTTGAAGCCGCAGTACCGAACTTCCTGTGTTTCACTACGCCATCAATATCTCCATGTACCACGTGGAAGCATCGTAATCCTAAGACCCTACCCACCCACCATTGGCCTCAGCACATCCAGGAATTAGGTCACCTCCTCGCCTCCTTCAAGCCGTCAACCTCTTTAGGTGACATATTCAGTGGCAATCGGCCAAATACTCCCCCTGATAACCATAATGGCAGAATAGAACCCCAACTCCCCTTGCGGCTTCCTTTTCTGTATGCCTCCTTGATACCCAATCTCCCTTAAGGACTCCTAGTCTTATAGAACTCTCCTACACATTATAGCCCGTAAGAGGGAAGCCACATACCAGTTGCAGTATTGTAAGGAAATAGGCATTGCTGTCGGATCTACGGGTTCAAGTGGTATGCGGAACCGTTACGTGACATCTACATTGTTATCTGTACAACCACCCCTTTTGCCCTGAGGCTAGGCACGTGTACATCAAAACCTTTCTTATTCAACGGGTTGCTTGAGAGGCCCAGGTAGGTCAGATTGGTGAGTGCTCTTAACGGGCCGATGTCAATAATGTCGTTGGCTCTGAGGTAGAGCCAGTTCAGACTGGTTAGTGATTCCAACGGGTTCAGATCGCTGATCAGGTTGTCCCCGAGGTGTAGCCGTCTCAAGTTGGTGAGTGAAGCCAGTGGGTTTATGTCTCTAATCTCGTTGTATCCAAGGAATAGCCCCGTCAGATTGGTAAGTGAAGCCAGTGGGCTTATGTCGCTGAGATGGTTGTCCGACGAGTTGAGCAAAGTCAGGTCGTGAGCTTGTTCAAGGCCGGAAAGATCCCTAATCTCTTTCCCGACACAAAATAGATCAGACAACCCCATGAAATCCCGTCTGATTATCTGGTCCACGGGCTTCTCGAGTGCCTTACGCACTGCATATTCAAGGCTCTTGTCTGGAAAAACCACGACGCGCTCAAGGTTTATGCTTGCATGATACTCGGCGCTTGGGACTGTTTCACCAGCAGTCATTGCAAGGGTTTGGGTTTCACCGCACTCCAAACAGGACTTCGTGCTCGTTATCAACTCGGTTCCGCAACTCTCGCACAGCTTGTTCATAGCTTACATTAATGAACTGCATTCCTGGCAGAACTTGGCAGACTCTCCACCCTAGAACCCACACTTTCACACATTATCATTGGATTATACTGTAATTGTGTATGCCATTGTATGGTCATCTGGGCAGCGAGCCTCAAATTTCTAGTTGTGCTTTTTCCTCGTGCCAAACCTGTGGTACGAGTTCCTCCAGCCCCAACTCTCGCAGTGTATTTGGCCAATGTTTACCCGTGTCAATATCATAGCCAACGATATCGTAATATGTCCGGTGTATCTGCTCCCACTGGGTCATTATGGACATACCGGCTGCTGGACCGTCCACAGGGATAGACCCGTATCTAGGTGATGGTCTCTCCATGCTGGGGGTATGTCCACAGCGGGCACTAAAGGCCTTGAACAAAGCCGCTATTCGCTTGCCAAAGAGACGCGCATCCTCGAAAGTGAAGTGCCAACCAGTAACAGTGCTAATGCATCTGGAGAGAAGCTCGAGGCGGACGTTGGAGGTGAAGATACAGATTCCTAAGGAGTCCTCAAGATGTATTTTTCCCTGAGGAACCCCCATAGCCATCGCCAACTGCTGTGGGTCAAATGGATTATGGGATGGAGGAAGCCCAAATTCTTCCGGGTGAGCAGTGCCAACACCTTCATGAGTACCTATGCTACCCACGGTACAGGAAAACAACATACTCCAGCGCGCTCTGTGGTCATGTCCTACCGGCGTATTGCCCTTTCCTGTAAATATGGCGCACTCGTAAGCTGGTCCCCCAATGGTCTCAGCCGCCCGTTTCGACCCTTCGGCCAGTAGATCACCAAAGCCCTCTCGGCGGGCTATCATCTGCAATAGCCGATTAGCACCATCCACATCCCCCCAACGCAGTTCAAAGCCTATCTGCTCCTCCGTTATATAACCTTTCTCCATGCATTCCATTACCCAGCCACACACCCAACTGAATTCGTTCACATCAACACCAGCCTTGTCCACCTGGGTGTTCAGCCAAGCAGTGTCTACAGGATTGAGAATGCCGAGCTGGGGCCCACAGCCATTTAGGCCCTCGGACTCCGGCTCATCTACAATTGTCCCAGCCTGAGGACCTTCCTGAATGACATTCATATGACAGTGATGCATGCCACAAGCACCACATTGATGCCCCCTGTGCGCAAAACGATTCCGCAGGGCGCTGGCTTCCCACTCCGAGTGACGCTCTGGTTCAGGGAAGATATTTGTGGCATAGTTCCTAATGGGAACCGCACCTGCTGCATAGTTGGTCATGGGGCCTACCAAGGTGCCATACTCGTACCTTGGGGTCTTGCTAGGATTGGTCTTCAGTTCATAGCTCATCTCCTCCGCCACTTGTAGCATACCAGCCGGGTCGTGAACACTTATTCCTTTGGTCCCTCCCACAATGGCGACACACTTGACACCCTTGTTTCCCATTACGCAACCGCATCCGTTCTTGCTGGCCACATGGCCATAGTCACCCTCTATCATAGCGAATCGCACCCCATTCTCCCCTGCCGGGCCTATGCCATATACGCTTAGGTGGTGCCCACTCACGCCCAACTCTGCATGCAATGAGTCTTGAGTCTCCCAAGTGTCCTTTCCAAGCAGATGTGAAGCGTCTCTCAATTCAACTGTGTTGTCCGTGATATAGACATATACCCATCTGCTGGCTTTTCCCTGTAGGATAATTGCGTTGTATCCAGCCAATTTAAGGTTGACGCCGAAGAACCCGTTAGCCTGGGAAGAGGTAGGTCCGTTGGTCATGGCTCCTCTGGTTACCACGCTTAGAGTACCGTTACCCCACACCGGTGTCCCTGCCAGGGGACCAGTGGCCATAATGAGTCTGTTCTCTGGATGATTCCAGTTTACCTCTGGCGGCACCTCATCCCAAAGAATCTTTGCCCCAAGTCCACTTCCACCAATATATTTCCTGGCCAACTCTGGGGTCATCTCTTCGGTCGAGATGTGCTCATTGGTAAGGTCAATCCGAAGTATCTTTTCGGCGTAGCCACCTGGCAACTGTTTTTTCATGGAATCCTCCATTTTAGGGTTGTTTAGTCCAAATGATACTGGAGTCGAACCACGGACCTCTTAGGAGTGAAAAGTTAGCTCACTTGTTTCCACGTATGAGCCAGTGTATCCATCTGAAAGTATTTATACCTGAACTGTCCACTCGTGTAAACATCTGTTAATTGGTGTAGGGCGGATAATGGGACTAATTGCCTTCCAACAACCGCCTCTGCGTTGCCCTCGTTGTACCTAATCCCCCATGGGACTCCTAGCAGTTAGATTCCACACTGCATAAGCATGCCTCTTGGGGCATCATTGGTTGTCCTTTTCCCGGGCAATGTGAAGGTACCCGCCACAGTTCTGGCAAATCTGAAAAGACTATTCCCCAGGAGTCTCTTCTATCCGGATGCCCTCAATACTCACGTCCTGGATTGGCCGATCCACAGAACTGGTATGTACCCTTGAGATAGCTTCTACCACATCCTGGCCCTCCAGTACACGGCCGAAGATAGTGTGTCTGCCAGTCAGGTGTACAGTGGGGACAGTAGTGATGAAAAACTGACTACCTTCGTATTGGGCCCGGCGTTAGCCATGGCTAGGGGACCAGGTTCGTCGAATTTGAGTATGGCATGAAACTCGTCATCGAACGTGTAGCCAGGGCCGCCTCTGCCGGTTCCAGTGGGGTCGCCACCCTGGACCATAAAGTTCGGGATGACCCTATGGAAGATTAGCCCATTGTAAAAGCCATCTTTGGACAGAGTGACGAAGTTATTTACTGTCTTCGGTGCCTCTCTTGCAAACAACTCTATCTCAATAGAGCCATGGTTGGTGGTTATGGTGGCAATGTATCGGTTGTTCTGGTTTATGCGGAGAGTAGGCGTAGCTGTAGGCATTGGAGTCGGAGTAGCTGTAACCACCACTATCTTCTCTACGATAACTTCTTTGACTACTACTCGAGGAGTAGGTGTTGGTACAGGAGTATAAGTGGTCATCGGCGTATATGTAGGCAGTGGCACGGCATCCCCACTACAAGCTGCCAACATCACCATAAGTGCTGGCAGTAGCAGAAGTAGCGGTATGGACTTCAGCTTCATCTCATTGCCCCATTGAACCCTCACCCGATTATAACCCATCAGGGGGATGTCACGGAGCAGGGGCAGAACTCCCGGTGATTTGCTTGGTTTGTAGAAGTGGGCACTTACCGTTACAGTATTTAGTGGTAAAACTGTGTCAGCATCTAGCAGCCAAGCTGGTTAGCTAGAATCCAAGCCCTTCCTTACCTTGGAGTGTCCTGACAAGGTTCATCTGACCCAGGTGGTTGTTGCCATGGGCGATGATTACCTGACCAATGATATGAATTCTCGGCAATTCTCCATGCGGGCGAATAATTGTGAGTGTTTGAAGATAATCATCGTCCATCGCTTCAATGCTGGGCTCAACGGCTACCGCAACATCGCGGATGTATCCTGCTAGTGCTCCTGGCTCTGGGAAGTGGATTTCGTGTGCGATTTCAGTATCCATTCCTGTCCCCTGGTCGACCCGAGGCAAATTCCAGGCTTGGTCCAATTCCTGTCGTAACCACACCGTCTGCTTTCTATCGAAGGCGAAGTGAATCAGATTGTCTACTGTCCTGGCTATGTGCCATGCTTCGAATCCGATCGAGTTGGTATTCTCGTGGACTCGAAAATGAAGCTCTTCTGAAGTAAGATCTTCGACGGCTCTCGCCGTTGAGTCAAGCATTCGCCTGGTGAGTAGTGCCAGGTGTTGCGAAATCATTGAATCCTGTGGCAATGGCTTTCTCCTCCTACTATTAGGCTGGTGCTGTTGTCAGTGTAGGCTGAAGCATATTTAAATAATATCTTAACCGTTAGTTGCGATCTCAGCATCCGCGAGGATGCTATTAAAACATAAAGGTGTTGGGTGATAGAAGGGAGATATATCCCTAATACTCCCATATTGAGATTAGTATCACCGTTTCTAAGCAGTATTAGACGAAGGGAAATCAATAATCATGAATCGCACCTAAGTCTAACGTAGGCACTCTTTCCCCTTCAGCTTCATCTCATCGCCCACTTGAACCCTGCCTCCATTGTAACCCGTCCATGCACCCCATTCTTATATATTTCGAGCCACTACTAACATCATCGGCCTGTACAATTTAAGAACTAAGGATTTTCCCTTTGGGGTATATGCATTGGGTATGACTTTATAGTCGTTTCCTGTATTGTTGTTAATAGTTTCTTGGTGGATACGTAAGGAAGGCGGATACAAAAGCGAAAGCCAGAAACAATATTCTCATGGATAAATCAAGCCAAGACTTTGATCAGACGTCGCCAGAAACCTCCTCCCGAGCAATAGAGCCAGCAAAATCAGAACTCTCCTCAAATATACTAGATCGTTCCTCAAGAACTGGACGTAGACGTTCAGCATACGCCACTCGAGACCTCACAACTGGCAGCATACCACGCAATCTCCTATTCATAGCGTGGCCCCAGTTCGTCGAGGGATTTCTACGCGTGGTAGACCAAATGGCTGACTTAGTGTGGGCAGGATTCATGGGTACACGAGCCATCGCAGGCATGGGTGTGGCCCAACAGTATACCCAGATGGCCTTCACAGGCCGGCAGGGCATCGACGTATCACAGCGGGCTATGATCTCACGGGCTATTGGTATGGGTGACAAGGCATTAGCCAACCACATACTAATGCAGGCATGGACTATGACCCTAATCTTCTGTTCTATCATGGTCATGATTGGTGTGATGTTTACCGAGCCTATGCTGAGGATACTGGGGCTGTCGGAAGAGGTTATCGTGGAGGCTGCCCCATATATGCGCCTCTATTTCATCGGCCACATGGCGACAGGTTTTCAGCAGGTGAGCGGTCACGCGCTGGCCGCAGCAGGTGACACGCTGACACTGATGAAGTCCACGACGGTGGCTAGGATTACTCACCTGGTACTGAGCCCGCTGCTTGTATTCGGATTGGCGGGCTTTCCAGAAATGGGTATATCCGGTGCCGCTGTAGCAAACATCATCGCCCATACCATATCCGTGTCCATCCTCTTCTGGGTACTGTTCAGGGGCACATCTCGCCTGCACCCGAAGCTTAGTGAGTACCGCTTTGATGGGCCTATGTTGTGGCAGATGTTCAAGCTAGGAGTACCCGCGGCCATTAACGGCATGGAGCGAACTGGGGCCCAGCTAATTATGATATTTCTTGTGACCCCATTCGGTGATATGGCCGTGGCGGCGTTCGCCGTCACGCGGCGGGTTGAGCAAGTCGCGAACCTAGGCAGTCAGGGCATGGGTTTGGCCTCTGGAGTGATTGTGGGACAGAGCCTAGGGGCAAAGAAGCCTGAGAGAGCAAAGCAGACTATATACTGGGCAGTGGGCTACGTAATGCTGGTAAAGAGTATCCTGAGCACGCTGCTCTTCGTCTTTCCAGTGCTCTTCCTCTCAATCTTCAGCAGAGACCCTGAATTTCTGGATCTAGCCCAGACTTGGGTCCGTATCTTAGTTTTGGGGTTTTTAGCTATGGGGTGGGGACAGGTATTACAAAACTCATTCCAGATGGCCGGAGATACCCTTTTCCCTATGCTAATAACCCTGGGATCACTGTGGATTATTGGTATTCCGCTAGCGTACGCTCTAACGGAGCACACAGGGTTGGGGCAATTTGGCATAGCCTGGGCGACGGTAATCGCTATGCTCATACGCGCTGGGGCCTACATCCCATATTTCTATTGGGGAAGATGGCTCAGAATAAGTATGTTTTCAGAGACAGATACGAAGAAGAAAATATAACCAATAAAGGAACTAATCCAAGCCTAGCACGGAGGCCCGGAATGCTAATTGCCATGAAACCAAAGGGGAGGATAATAACAAGTGACCGAAGACGAAGTTCTAGACCTCATCAAGGAGAGGATGCTGCGCGCTGAGGTGCCGATTACACACAACTTCCAACTAGTGCTCGACGACGTCGGCACGTGGGTGCTATCGACAACTGGTGGGTGACCTACGGACTTCACCTGTGTTGGCAGCACAGGGCAGGTACTCCCTACATACGGCCGAGCCAGCGAGATTACTGGACTCGATATCGGGTGGCATCGTCGCTTTGCGGAAGGGTTTGACAATTTCATTGACTCTTGGGGTACTAAAATGGACCCGGGGTGGCAGGTAGGTAGGGAACTCCATCAGTGGGTCAAGGATACATTCCCCAGCCATAGCTTCTGCAACCGATAAGTATTGGAGGTTAATGTCAGGTGAAAGCAGTTAGTGGGCGCAGTAGGACAAAATCAAGGTGCTCTGTTATAATGCCAAGGTCTTTTCTAGGCACGAACCTGGATGATATGCGAGTGTAGCTCAGTGGTAGAGCTCTTGCTTCCCAATTAAGGCTTCAGGTGTTTCCACGTGTAGACCAATGTATCTCCCTGAAGCTATTTATACCTAAATATGTATCCTCGTGTAGATAACTGTTAATCCGCGTTGTTGTACTTATTGTTGTACCAGTATTGCAACAACCGCCACAAACTTTCGGTGACAGGCTTCCCACGAAGGGAAGGCGTCCTTCTAAGATGCATAATTAATTTATCCAATATCTCCTCGTTTGATTCGCCGGGCCTGCTCCCATATGTCGAGATAGATGGCGTCCACCTAGTAGCTGCTCGCCGGAGGACATAGATCGAACCACTCATACGCATAGCTTCCGATCATGCCCTTGTCCATTTCCCAGAGCCAGTCCTCAATGTTGTATCCCAGCCAAACCACCCAACAACCGCTTCTGCTTGCCCCGGTGTAACTAATACCCCATGGGACTCCTAGTAACTCTGTTTACCAGGGATTACTCCCCGCACTCCACCCCTTGGATTTGGCGTGTCACCTTTTCTGCGTGGAATCAGATGGATATGGCAGTGAAAGATTGTCTGTCCAGCGTCCTCGCCTGAATTCACCCCTACATTGAATCCAGTGACAGTATTATCCAACTCCCCAATTGCATTCTGTGCTTGTCTCAACAAGTCATGAATCGCTTCTATTTCAGGACGATACAAATCAAAGAAGCCCGAAACATGCCGCCTAGGAATAATTAGAGTGTGATGCTTCGTCACGGGATATTGGTCGTATATCGAATAGCAGAGTTCGTTCTCAGCCCCGACTTCCAACGCACTTGTCTGACAAAAAACACACCCGTCTTCCCTTCGGTCATAACTTTGTAGTATGTCATCAAGGCTCATAAGAATGTCTCTAATCTGAACCTATGACAGTGGTAGACCACTAGACCGCCCTTTCAGCTTTCCAAGTGTGACCGCCCAGAGATATCTTTGCGGTTTCGTAACAGTTCTGCAAGAACGCTTTTCTATCGTGTGTCGTCTTACCGCTCCTCAATATTATGGACTCCCTCAACGGATGATGGCTCCTGATCAAGTATTCGTTACGTTGATGTAAGTCTTCTAGATGTGATATGTCTGGGCAACTGTCTCTTTTCCCCCCACCACCGTTGCACTTGTTGCACGCGAGAACCAGATTCCAGGCCTGATCTAGATCCATCCCAACGTGTCCATTCCGCCACAACACATGGGGGAAGAAGTGATCTACTTCGCCTCTTTGTTCGAGCAGAATCCAATCCTCCAAAAGGATATCGCGAGTGCAGTAGAAGCATTTGCCGCGTTGGTATCCATTAAGGGCGTGCCTCACATTGGTCACACTATGGCGTCGTTTATCACTATCAATAGCAAAGAACGATTCCAACCTATAGTCATAATCCAGAGTTATAAGTCTCTTTGGCGTGTTGTATGCCCATGCTGTCTCAACCATACGCCAGCGGCTATCATTTTCTCGCAACAAGTCTTTGGATTCGGTTTCTGTCGACATATTCAGGAGTTCGTCTGTCAGCCTAACCGCAGGTTGCAACGATTTGCGTTCGTCTCGATAGAAACGGACTGGGATGTCCCCAGAACCAACTACATGAAAAGCGTCTATTACATAGCGGAATCCAAGACGTACTGTTGAATCAATCTTTTCCTGGACAGATATTTCGCCTCGGTTGAAAGCTCTGAGCTTGTCAAGAAACGGGCTAGAAAGGTTAGTGGTTTGTTTGTCCTGGATATCAAGATGCCTGCATAGGGCGTCAGAGAATGGTACAGCCAGATCTTGGAGTAAAACGTAGTCTTTACCTTCTGAAGCGACACTTATGAGTGCCTCAGCCAGTGCAAATTTGTAACTTGCAACGTTCCGGCCATATAAGA
>VEXC01000015.1 GCA_009391225.1 SAR202 cluster bacterium AC-647-N09_OGT_505m | reverse complement strand
GGAGCACGGAGCGGCCAGGGAAGTGTTGGAGGAGACGGGCCTGCAGGTTGACATAATAAGTCTGATTGGGATTTTCTCCGAGGGCGGGCATCCTGTTGTCCTGGCTGCCTTTGAGGGATGTTCCATCGGAGGCGAGGCCGAAGCTGGTCCTGAGGTCTCGGATTTGAGTTTCTTCTCCTTGGACGCGTTGCCGGCCCTAGCTTTTCCTAGAGATATCGAGATTCTGAATGCTTGGCGGATACTGAGGGACAGCGGTGGTAGTGGGAGGCATTAGATTCCGCATACTATGAGAGAAGTCCAATTCATCGTATAGGCCCTGATACCGAAATTCGTAAGTCCGTGCTAATGTGATTGTGGGCCCAGATTTTATTGGGGATATGGTGATTGGCGGGTGTGGTGCTCCTCTCCTCCAGACTGCTTCGGTCCCCACGCGAACGTGTGCTCGAAATGGTAATGTATATGTGTGTTGAAGGGCACGCCCTGCTAGTTTCGGCCCGCTAGCATCTGGTTTAGACTCTCCCGAAGGCTATCCACGTCTGAGGGGCCTATATATTTGGCATGCATCTGTCCGTTGGCGTCGATGAAGAACTTTTCTGGGATGCCTCGTACTGCGTAGTCCACCAGAATTGTGCCCTCCGAATCCAGGCCAGTAGGGTAGGTTATTTCGAAGTGCTGCACGTAGTCTTCGGCATCGCCGAGCCGGTCCCAGATGCTTATTCCAATGAACTCCACGCCCAGGCCCTGGTATTCTGTATAGACTTGGGCAAGCGCCGAGGCCTCATCGCGACAGGGTGGACACCAGGAAGCCCAGAAGTCTATCAGTACCACGGTGCCCTTCAAATCTGCCAATGTGATGGAACTTCCGTCAAGGAGCCGTAGGGTAAAATTGGGCGCGGGCTTCTTCTGGATGCTAACCTCTCCATAGACTTTGTTGACCCCCATCCCTACTGGTGCCCCTCCGGTGTGGACCAGTGCCCAGCCCAAAAGTGAGAAAAACGCCGCCACGATGAGCAAAGAGATACCTAGGATGACAACGCGCTTACTCAGAAGACTCTGGCCTCCCTGACTGTTCTGTAGATGGGCCTGGAGGAGTTTCTACTTGTTTGGGTGTGGGCTGGGTTTCCGGCGATGGGAGCGGGGCCATCCATCCAAGAATCTGGCCCTTCAACTCGCGTCTGCGGTGCAGGTACTCCTGCTTCCCCAACTCTCTCTGCTGGAAGCGGTCATCTAGGTGTGCTATGGCCTCTGTCATAGCAGTGTGATGTACAGGATTGCCGTAGGTTGCTACAGATGGCTCCTTCTTGCGGAATATAACGTATGCTAGCAAGGCAACCAAGGCCATGCCAAAGGCCGAAGGAACCGCCATTTTTAAGAAACCCTCTCCCAATATGGTGGCCTGCCAACGCTTCCATAGCGATGGTTCCGGTAGCCCAGTGAAATCTAGTACCACCCTGGCTCCTGCACTTAGATTGTGGGCTTCTAGGCGCTGGTAGTCTCTCTGGTTGTCTCCCTCTCCTAGGACTAGATGGCCCATCTCTTCTAAGCCGGTTCCCTTGGCCTGCCCCAGGCCCTGAACTAGTAGGACAAGGAAAGTATCAGCCCCAAATGGTAGGGCATGCGCAAAGGTCAGATTCCCTCTCTTATAGGACGATAGGTAGGTGTATCCGATCTCGTGGGTGCCCGGTGGTACAGGCGAGGTCATCGCGAACCCAAGCTCTACCTGGAGTATTTGGCCTCCTCGTAGACTGCTCTGCACGTCCAGGTTTGTGACTGTAGATGGCAATGAAAACCGAAGCATGTCCATTTGCCCGGCCTGAGCTAGGTCTGGTATAAAGGTGCGGTCCCCGGTGTTATCTAGCCCAACCAACTCCAGGGAATTCATGAGTCGGGAGGCAGAGTCGGCCGCGTTAACCACCAGGGTGTGCGACCTTACCTTGATAGCGCTGCTGCTGCTGGTGTTTTCGTAGACTGCCAACTGCACCAGCCCTGGGTCCAGGGGGTAGTCACCCTCGAAGAAGTAGACCGCCCCAGCGTATTTGGTGCTTATGATGTATCCATAGCCTTGACCTCCAGGAACTCCGTGGAAGCTGAAACGACCCTCGGCGTCGGCCACTGTTTCCCTAGTGTCAAGGTTCTCGCCCAGCCTGAATACGTTAGCCGTAACTATCATCCCCTGTGGCACCTCCGCATCTGCAGTCCCGTTTTCCAACTGACCCTCTATGGTTATCGTCTCTTGGGCGTGGGACGAGGTAGGTGTCACAATCACCGCCAGAAGAAATGCTCCTCCCAGAAAGGTTGTCTTCATAGCTAGGCCCAAGAGGCCTCCACTTCGATGTGAGAGCCTCATTCGTTGCCGACCACTGTTTCTTCAGGGATTTCACATCTGGGGCAGAGCACAGCGTCGAGGTCTCTCTCTTCCCCACACCCACCACAAGCGCTCACTCCCTTCACAGTGCCCCAGGACATGCGAAGGGCAAGCACCGTATCCTCCATTTCATTTTCCAGCGACGTTAGTCCATCCAGGATTTGTGCCTGTTGTAGAAGAAGATTGGCGGCCCGAAGACGGTAGGCTCCCAGCTTGTCCTCGTACTCTTCGGAAGGCATGTTCCCTAGCTCGTGATCTAGGATGAGGGTTCTGATCTCCTCGTGTACCTGCTGGTGCAGCCACTGCATGTCCTCAAGGAATTCAAGGGATACGGAGTGGCCAGACGCGGTTTGCTCCCGTCTCAGTATTGGTCGCGCCAAGAGTGCAATTGATACCAGGGCCAGAAGAAAACCAAGGAAATATGCCATATTTACTCCACAGCTGGAGCATGAAGCTGAAGGTAACTCATAATCATGTCTACCTGTTGATGACTCCGTAGTGCGCCACGGTTCCTCTATTGGGTCTGCGGGCGTAGATAGCGGACACTTCTCTCTCGGGCCATATAGCGACGATTACTCCAAAGAGCAAGAGCGGGCCAGCCACCCACATCCACATGACCAGTGGGTTTACGAGAACTCGAAATACGGCACGACCGTCCTCTAGGAACTCTCCAGGAATGATGTAGAGGTCCTCTATTGGGGTGGATCTGATGGCCGCTTGGGTGGAGGCCATGCTAAAACTGGGGTAAAAGTCACGCCGTGGGTAGTAGGTTCCCAAATAACTATCTCCTCGAAATACTTGAACCTCCGCCTTGGACTCCGTGCGGTCTATCTTTTCGACAGCAGAAGAGGTTATGTACTTTATGGTGTATTCTCCCACATCTGCGCTCTCGCTCGGAGCCAGGGACACATCTCTCTGGATTCCATAAAAAGAGGAACCGGCTACACCCAGGGCAAGCAATACAACTGATAGGTGGACCAAGTACCCACCGTAGCGTGGGCGGTTGCTGGCAATGAGCCGGCCAAAGGCGATCGGATAATTTTCGCCTAACTTGTGCCTGGAGTGAGCGCCTCTCACCCATTCCCGGAGTATCCCAGAAGCCACAAAGGCGCATAGGGCAAAGGAACCCACAGCGAAAGGCTTATTAATCCCAGCGAGTACAAGGATTCCAGTAACGGCAAGGGCCATTACCACCGGAACCATGAGTGCACGCTTGAGATTACCCCAGGAAGTATGTCGCCAGGGAAGGAAAGGTGCCACCCCCATGAGAAAGATAAGGCCTAGGAAGAGAGGACCATTCACCTGGTTATAGAAGGGCTGGCCCACGGTGATTGTTTCCCCCTGAGTAATCTGAGAGATAAGCGGATATATGACTCCCCACAGGGTCACGAAGGCTATAGCCAGGAAAAGCAGATTATTGATTAGGAATGAGACCTCGCGGGAGACGGCCGATTCCAGTGTCTGGGCGCTCTTTAGATTGTTGTAGCGTAAGAAGAACAGCCCAAAAGAAAAGATTAGGGTACCGCCCATGAATATCAAGAAAATCCAACCCAGTGTGGACTGGCCAAAAGAGTGGACTGAGGGGACTGGCCCACCTCGGTTAATGAACATCCCAAACTGTGCGAAGGCAAAGGCGATGATGATTAATGCCAGGTTCCACATGCGGAACATGCCCCGGCGCTTCTGTACCATAATGGAGTGGATAAAGGCTGTCATGGCGAGCCAGGGCATGAAGCCGGCGTTCTCCACTGGGTCCCAGGCCCAGTAGCCGCCCCATCCAAGAATTGTATAGGCCCACCAGGCACCTAGGAGTAGTCCTGTCCCCAGGATTGCCCATGCCAGTATGCCCCAGGTACGCCCAGTGTCTACCCACTCATCCCCAGTCCTCCCTGAAAGCAGTGCTCCCATGGCAAAGGCGAATGGTACCGCAAACGAAATGAGCCCCGTCATTAGGACGGGCGGATGAATGAACATGCCTGGGTGGGTCAACAGCGGGTTTATACCCTGGCCGTCGGTTGGGACATGGTCCAGGAGCGAGAAGGGATTTGCCAGAAAGACCATGACCGCCACAAAGAATATGAGCACCACCATAAGTATCACGTTGGTATATGGCAAGCTGGCATGAATTGCCTTGGGTGCAAGGAAAATGGCCAGCGTTGCTAGGATAGATAAGGCAAAGGCGATGAAAAGGAGGGAACCTTCGTTGCCGGCGTAGAAGGCGACCCATATGTACTGGGTGTCCATGGCTCGGTTGCTGTGTGCGGCCACGTACTCCAACTGGAAGTTGCTGGTTACAAAGGCCGCTACCAGACTGGCTGTGGCTATCCCCAAGGACGCGGGGGTGAGATAGGTGGCATGGCGGGCACTCTGTGCAAGTTGAGGAGCCTTTTTCCATACCCCTAGCAGGGATCCAGCAACGGAGTATGAGGCTAAGGCTAGGGTCAGAAGAAGAGATATGTACCCAAGCTCGGACATGGCTATTCCGCCCTTCTCTCAAAGGCCTCAATGTGAGTGCCTTCTGGAATAGTGGTTGTAGGCCCCTTCGCGTCATCACCTCCACGCCATTGGGTTAACCGCTGAATTTCCTGGTCCACCGCGCTGAGGTATGGCTCTAGTTCTGCCGTCGCCGATAGTGTTTCTTGGGCGTTCCTGGACTGCCCTAGCCGCATGGCTCGCACAGTCATTGCTAGAATACCACCCCCGATAACCAATGCTACAGGGGGAACAACCCATACTAGTAGGTTGAAGCCACTTCTGGGAGGCTCGGCCAGTATCCATAGACCGTACCTGTTCACGAAGAACTGAAGGATTTCATCGCGGCTATACCCTTGGGCCAGCTGGTCGCGGACCATGACTCGCATCTGGTGGGCTATCTCCACCTGGGACTGGTCTAGGGTCTCGCTGGGGCAAACGGGGCACATGAGGCTCTTATCTATCCCCTGAGCCACTGTCTCCAGTTCTTCAGAGGCTACTAGCCCTGAGCTACGAGCGCATCCAGCTAATATGAGGGTTAGGGCTGTCGTAATGACGAGAGCCAGGAACACAGTTTTGCCAGATCTGATTTTCCCTATTGACACCTTACACCCGTCCTTTGGAGAGTCATCATTCCTGTATCCTCCCACCGCATCGCCAATCAGATAAACAGATAGGGACTTGTCTGTCAACCCAGGATGTCAAAAGGCAAGCCGGCGTATCCACTGGGCTAACTACCTTCACTAGCCCACTAGCCGGAATATTTCCACAATATGATGGGCATTGTGGTGCGATATGGTGAAGCGAGGGTTAGTCTTCCACCAGGCTTCGAGTCAGTGGTAGATGCCATATAGGATTAATCGGAAGATCCAGTTCACGCCTCAGAACTGGTCGTGTACCTCCTCAACGCCGTAGAGGCTCATTCCAAAGTAGGAGACTCCAGCCGCCTTGATTTCCTCTGCTAGCTACGTGGTGATTAGGCAGCCTCTGGTGGACAGGACTACCCCCCGATGCCATTGCTCACTGCATAGCTGACCAAATGCAGAATGTCAGACTGGTACAGAGGCTTTCCTCGTGAGAGCAGAAAATGCCAGTGTGCCGAAGTTTGCCAGCTTCTCAATGAGTGTCAACCTATCTTGGTGTGGCAGGTTGATGGGATAGTCTTGGTCCTTGGGCTTGGTATGACAGTGGATTCAGGAGACGCTGAAGCCACTGTCCGTGTTGTGCACACCACCATTGGCTTCTTGTTCTAGCTAAAGAGTGACAGATTCCCAGGCATGATGGCCGTGTTTTTGGTGTGGGGTATCATCATCCTGGTGCTCAGGTTGCCGAATAGCAGCCTGGCTATTTGCAATATGTATCCATTTCTTGGAATGTGATTGTATAGGCTTAGGTCAAAAGGGCCTCTTCCGTTGGTCATTCCGCTGGCGGAAGGGCTTTTCTGGATCCTATATGCTATTGAAGTAACCAATCAAGACGATGGTAGGCATCGTCTTGGTGATACCCAGAGTGGCTCAAGTCACTGGGTCAGTTTAAGGGCTGCCTGATAATCATCTACAGTATCCAGGTCTCTGAAAGAGATGAGATCTGGGTCGATATCCAGGAGCAGGTCGGACTGTAAGGCCTTGACATTGCAGCTTGGGAAGATTGCCTGCAGAGAGGTTACGCCGCTGTCCAGTAGCCTATTAGCGATTGGGAGGCACCTGGGAGAATAAAACGCGTGGAGGGGTTGAAGGTGGCTGTCTACGTTTGGGGCCAATACATCGCAGTCCTCCAGGTTTAGGGCCATACGTTGTATGACGTCCTTACGCAAGAAAGGCATGTCACACCCTACAACAAAGCACCAGGGGGCATCACTGACAGCTAGCCCCTGGGCGACTCCTACTAGTGGGCCTCGTTCCATGCGCTGGTCTGTCAATATCACCGCATCAAGGTCAGTTAGGCCATTGGAATCTCGTGCTGCCACCAACACCGTTCGGAAAATCGACTGTAGGCGTGTAATGATGGTTTCAATAGGGGTTATGTTGCCCAGGGTTAAGAATGCCTTTGGGAAACCCATGCGCTTACTCTCACCTCCAGCGAGGACTATGGCGTCCATGTCCCGTGTATCGAACTGGTTGCTCACTTGGGAAATACGTAACCTCCTACGTTTTCCTGATTCCCATTATCAAAGGAATTTCTTCACGGGAGACTCCAAGGTGGCAAGGCCGGCAGAGAACGTGGTTGTCCCACGCTCGTACACTTAGAGCCAATAATCGACATATTCTTCACAATGCTAGCACAATGCCAGACGGATTATGGTCTTGCTGGCCCTGCTCACACCATACCAAGAGCTTTGGATAGATTACATTGATTATGGTGCTAAAGCACCGCAGTGCTCGCGACATCATCACTGTGGTTGATTCCCACTCGTCTCTTTGAGGGATTCTTGTCGTATGCTGCTGACTAGGGGAAGCGGAGAGAAATGGGGGCATGTAATGTACATTATCACCACTACATATCGATCAGGGATTAAGCTGAATGCAGTAAACAGGCCAGGAGCATCTCAGTTTGCTTTGCAATTCTGTGGCAACGGAATTATCTGGTAGAGTAATAGAGAAATTGGTATGCAGATGGACGATGCCCTTTGTCGGTTCTTTCCGTAGGGGAACGGTGATTAGGAGAAGGCAACAACAGTTAGATTTGTGCGCAGAACCCGAGGCTGGGCTAAGCCCAAGCCCACACTGTAGAACCTTA
Source organism: SAR202 cluster bacterium AC-647-N09_OGT_505m (assembly GCA_009391225.1). The sequence continues at coordinate 19,505 of VEXC01000015.1, read as the reverse complement.
AAGTGTGATTACACCAATACAACAGCAGCCCAATGTGGATGCAGTGCACACACATCCCATCTCATTTGGTAGTTTAGGCAGACGGCTCTGTCTCTGCATCCATGAGATCTATGCCGTTACTGATGGTGTTGATTACTTGGGTGAGCTCTAGCTGTAGCTTTTGCAGAGTAGCTTGAGCGTACTGGTCGGCTCCAGCCTTGCGAGCATTGGCTTGGGTGTCAGTCTCGTCCAGAATACGCTGTGCCTTACGCTGTGCCTCTTCTACGATTTCCTCTGATTGCTTGTGGGCGTCTTTTGTGATTTCGCTCTCCGCAATGCGAGCCCTGGCCTCTTCTTCCGCGGCGTTTCTAATGCGCCTGGTTTCCAGCAGGGCCTGACTTATCACATTCTCCCTCATCTGAAGGAGGTCATGGGCCTCCTGGATGTCCGCGGGAATAGCAAGGCGTATCTCCTTAACCAGTTCCGTTAGCCTCTCCCTCTCTATAAGGACCCTGCCGGTTGCTGGAACTCCAGTACCAGAGCTAATTACCTCTTCTAGCTTCTCTATCAGATTGGATAATTCCATGTCACACCCCCCATTCGGGCGGCACTTACACTAGGGAGCGGTACTTTTCCCTTAAGACTACCGCCACATTATTTGGTACCAGATGGCTTATTTTGCCTTCGCTGGCCACTATCTCCTTGATCAGGCTGGATTTGATGTACATGTGATCCAGACTGGCCATCAGATAAACCGTGTCCACGTCCGGGGCTAGTTTCTGGTTGTTCAGGGCCATCTCGAACTCGTAATCGAAGTCAGAGCCCATGCGTAATCCTCTCACCATGACCTTGGCACCCAATCTGTGAGCTAGGTCCACGGTAAGGCCAGTATATGATATCACCTCTACGTTTGGAATTTCCTGTAGGGCGCCTTTACAGAGTTGAACGCGCTCTTCTGTGGTGAACACAAGGGACTTGGACGGCTTGGTATAAACCATGGCAACATATACCTTGTCAAAGACGTTTGCCGCCCTAGCGGCAATGTCTACATGTCCGTACGTTATTGGGTCGAAGCTTCCAGGGTATATGGCAATCACTATATATCTCTTCCTTCCCGATATATGGAACACACTGTGTCCCCGTATTTGTGCTCTCTGACAAGCTCTATTCCTTCGTATCTGGCCTCCAGAGGATGGTGTTTCGAGTGACCCGCTGCCACCAGAGCACCTTTCTTTGCTAAGTCCCCCACCTTCTCCAAAACGTGGTGAATTGGTCCTAGGGTATATGGCGGATCCATTAAAACGAAATCGTAAGATTTGTCCAGGGACTTGAGTGCTCTCTCAACCTTCATGCAGTATACTTTTGACCTAGCGGAATAACCCAAGGTATTCAGGCTTTGACGCAGAAGAGCGCATCGCTTGGGACTAGCCTCCACAAAGTCAGCCCAGATTGCCCCACGGCTGAGGGCCTCGATGCCTAAGGTGCCGGTTCCAGCGTACAGGTCTACCACACGCTTCCCATCAAGACCAACTGCCTCAAGGATTGCGAACAGAGAAGACCGAACTCTTTGAGTGGTGGGACGAGCTCCCAATCTCTTAAGACTTCCGATGTGCTGCCCTTTGGATTCACCGGCGATTACTCGCATGGGCTCCACCTTCAGCATGCCAATTTCCATTGGTCAACGGCCCGCTAATTCTACCATAGCCCATGTACTGCGTAAAGTTAAGAATGCTATTGAGAAGGTGCTGGGAGCAGAATATTCATCTGGCGTGGATCACACTCACGCAGAATCCTAGCTAATCTCGATTTCCCTTCTCTTTTTCACTGTCGACCTGTTTTCTTCCCCTCTATTCCTGCCCATATCCTGAGGGCCGTTCATCTGCCAGAAGAGCCTTCTTGTATCACGGGGCCAGAAATTGTGATACGCCTATCGGATTCTTGCTATTCGAAGCACATCCCACTTCTAAGATGATTAGAGCACCGTGACACTTACCGTGAACTCCCCGTCGTTGTTCTGGTAGGACTCGTCGCTCACTGCTAGATAGAGCCGTCCCTTGTGTTCCAGGGCTAGGAAGCCTGAGAAGTAGACAGGTTCAACGGTGCCCTGCTCTCCTACCTTGGCGACCAAGCATCCTGCTGGCAATTCAAGGCCTACGGCAGGGTTAAAGGCCATGTGCTCAGCAGAACCCTCCGTGGTTACGACCTCGCCTGTAGATGCCTGTATTGTTCCATCCGTGGAGATGGATATGCCGGCACAGTCTTCCCACAGGTCCAATCCCGTGTCCACCCAACCGTCAACTCCCGGGTCATCGGCCCCGGATACCCGTAGTGTGATGTGGTCTCCTATGGTGGTTGTGATGCCTTGGTCTTGGGGAGCGGTAGAGGACAGGCCTGCAGCCCCTTCGCTGGTGGTTGTGGAATCCACGCGCTCTCTTTTGAGGTACGCTCTGAGCTCACCGACCTCGGTGGCAACTGAAATCAACTCCCATCTGTACTGTCCCAGGGCATTCAGCGCCTCTTCCTGGTCGGATAGAGACCTTAGGCGAATTACCTTGTACTCCCACGTGGGCACTTCGTGACTCCTTTACCGGGGTTGGTGCTGCTAAGCATACTTTTTGGCGGCCGCTGAATCAGAGATAATGTGGGAGAGCAGCAGCATAGAGGTCTACACACCGGCGATTCTGACGACAAAGAAGCATACAGTTCGTTTCGCGGTGCGAGTTCATGACCCTGCCTGGGATTCATAGGGTCTGAGCCTATGCTTTTAGCCCTCCAAGTATCCATTGGCTGTGTGGTAAGCCACCACCTTTTTCAAAGCCCTGGCTCCGCTCAAAAAGCTGGTGAATGAAAGTATTCCCTCACTGGTGAACCTTTGGTTCATGGCTTCTTCGACCTTGGGATCCATCCGCGGATAGCCTGTGGTCGCCATAGCAACGATGGGTTTCGGAGAGTTTGCTTGTGCTTCCTTGAATATCCTAATCCTGTCTTCGAAGAACTCTTTGTCGTTTGCGAATCGGTTGCTCGGAACCTCAGCTACCACAATGTCGACGTTATCGTCCTTGCTCAGAATGTTGACAATCCTCTCGAAATGCTCTGGAGGTGCCTGCTGGATGGGGTTGACGTAGTTCCCGCCGATCATATTGAAGAAAGAGCGCAATTCCTCGTAAGAGCGCTCAGTCAGGGGAGGGATTTTGAAGCCGTTCTTTGCGAAGACGTTAGCCATGTCCGTGGAGTGTCCTCCTGTGGAAGCGTAGAGCCCCACCCTATTGCCATAAGCCGAATCCAGAATGGAAAGCGCCTTGGCTGTGTCTATCATTTCCATCTGGCCCTCTATGGGTATAGCACCGCAGCGATTTACAAGGGCGTTCCATAGATCCTCTTCCATAAATGAAGAGCCGGAGTGGGCCTGGGTGGCCCTAGCCGCGTCCTCAGTCAGGCCAACCTTCCACACCAGGACAGGTTTTTTGCTAGCGGTCTCCCGAAGGCTTTGGAAAAATTTATTGGGACTGCGTACGCCCTCGAGGTACATTCCTATGACCTTGGTCTCTTCATCTTGCAAAAGGTAGTCGAGGTAGTCTGGCACGTCTAGGACCATGCCGTTACCCATGCTGATGCATTTGCTCATCTTGAGGTTATAGGCATTGGACTCAACAGCCATACCAGAGGCCATGGAACCACTCTGGGAGATATAGGCGAAGCCTCCGCTTTCGCCGTAATACTCATTCTCACCCTGTCTTATCCCAACCGCGGGATTAAAAAGCCCCATGCAGTTCGGTCCAATAATGAGAAGGCCGGCTTTACTGGCCATATCGCTGATTTCATGATCCAGTCTTATTCCTTCATCCTCGCCAGATTCTTCAAAGCCAGCTGTGTAGATGTGAACTACAGCCACTTCCTTTTTGATGCAGTCTGCGATCAGAGTTGGTACAAACTTACGTGGGACGGAGATAGCAACGTAATCAATGGGATCCTGGATATCCAAAAGGCTGTGGAAGTTCTTTATACCCAACTCATCTGCGCCAGGCCATTCGTTCTCATCGATATTCACATGGAACACCGTGCCGTGGTTCTGGTGGAAAGGAAGATGGGACTTCAGCCAACGGTGCTGGTTATGTCTTGCCGCACCTATGACAGCTATATTCCTCGGGTAGAATCCACGCTGCATCTTAACCAATGTTTCGGCTTTCCCAAGTGAATTGACCATTCATCTCCTTAATTCGCCCGACTATAGCTTGTGGAATTCAGAAGGAATCTCCTAGTGAATACTCTGGTGTCGTGACGCATGAACATATTAGCATAATATTGAATGGAATAGGAATTTCAGTTGACAGTCACACTACCCCAAGAGTAACCTCTTGTTTATTGTTAGTGGTATAGAATGGGGCTGAAGTGGTTTGAGAGAAGGTCGGTTACGTATGGAGACTCAACTCTAACCTTCTAACCTAGAGTTCACTCCAAGGCGGGAGGGCTACCGTCTCAAAACCACGTTTTGAGACGGCTTGATGAAGGTGCCTGTAACATGAGAGTACTAGTTATCAATGGGCCAAACTTGAACATGCTGGGCCAACGGGATCCGGCCTTGTACGGGTTGACGTCCTTGGCAGATATAGAAGTGCTGGTACGCCACCGTGCTCAGGAGTTGGGAACGGATGTGGAGTTCTTCCAATCGAATAGCGAGGGCTCTATAATCGACTTTCTTCAGGCACGTGCACCCGCGGCAAGCGGGGTTATCATCAATCCCGGTGCACTCACTCACTACGGTCTAGCGCTAAGAGAGGCCTTGGTAGACACAGGGCTCTCGGTGGTGGAAGTACACCTCTCCAATATCTACGCGCGGGAAACGTGGCGACACCGCTCTGTGGTGGCCCCAGTGTCGGTGGGCCAGATTAGTGGACTGGGATGGCGGGGATATCTGGCTGCCCTGGAGTTCCTGACGGCCGAATTTAATGAAAGAGAGACCGCATGAAAACACGACTAGACGGGATAAGAGCACGATTGGAGCAGGCAGGTGTTGATGCATTGTTAGTATCATCTGCGGACAATCGGCGATACCTATCTGGGTTCACAGGGTCCGCGGGTTCTCTCATAATAACACTAAAAGATGCGGTGCTGGCCACAGACTTCCGCTACGTGGAACAGGCCAGTCAGCAAGCACCGGATTTTCGAGTGTTGCGGACGAGGGGCGGCCTAGATTGGCTGTCCAACCTGCTCAAGGAGCTGAATGTGCAATGTCTTGGTTTTGAAGACCAGCACATGACGGTGGCAATCCACGGAGGTATTCATAAGGTTCTTGAAGATGGTGATGGCAACTCTTCCACCGCCCTAGTTGCCACCTCGGGGCTTGTCGAGGAGCTACGCGCCGTAAAGGATTCCCAGGAGATGGCAATCCTCACACGGGCGGTAGAAATCTCCGACCGGGCCTTCCGGGAAGTCTCCAAGACAATCCAGGCAGGCCTGAAGGAGATAGAAGTGGCCTGGAGACTGGAGAAGGCGATGCGGGAGATGGGTGCGGAGGCCGTTTCCTTTGAGACCATTGTGGCCGCGGGACCCAATGCGGCCCTGCCTCATCATCGCCCTGCCGACGTGCCTATCCTCGAAGGCCAACCCCTCATTATAGACATGGGAGCGCGGTACCAAGGGTACTGCAGCGATTTGAGCCGAACTCTCTGCCTGGGTCAGCCCGACGACACTTTTCGGAGGGTGTATGATACCGTTTTGGGAGCACAACTCACTGCCATAGCAACGGTGGAACGAGGCATGACAGGCGGGGACGCCGATGGCCTGGCTCGCACGGTGATAGATGCGGCCGGCTACGGCGAAAACTTCGGCCATAGCCTCGGTCATGGCGTCGGCTTAGAGGTTCATGAGCAGCCAGGTGTGGGGCCAAATTCCCACAATGTGCTGGAGGATGGGATGCCCTTTACCATAGAGCCAGGCATATACATCTCCGGATGGGGAGGAGTTCGTATCGAGGACGTGGTGGTGCTGGAAGATGGCAGGGCACGAGTGATAAGCAAGGCACCCAAGCTGGAAATGATGGGAGGATAGCATGACGATAAGCTATAGTGAACTGAGACGAGGCACGGTCATAGAGCTGGAACAGGAACCGTGGCAGGTGGTGGATTGGAAGCATACCAAGATGCAACAGAGAGCCCCGGTGCTCACCCTCAAGCTGCGTAACCTCCGCACGGGCCGAGCAATGGAGCGGAACGTTCCCGGGAACCAGAAGCTCACCCTGGCGGAAGTGGATACCAGGGAGGCGCAGTACCTGTATAGCGACGGTGACCATTACCACTTCATGGACATGGAGACTTTTGACCAATTACCCCTTACTGCGGACCGAATTGGCGATGCCATTCAGTACCTCAAGGAGCAAGACAAAGTGCACATGGTATTCTATCGAGAGGAACCAATAGCCCTGGAGATGCCCAACTACGCGGAGCTTCAGGTGATTGATACTCCTCCGTCAATCAAAGGGAATACCGCCCAGGGAAGTACCAAGCCTGCTACTTTAGAGACCGGTCTCACGGTGAACGTGCCCTTCTTTGTGAATATAGGCGAGGTGGTAAGGGTGGATACCCGCAACGGAGAGTACCTGGAAAGGGTGGGCTAGGTTGCCCGTATACTCCGTTAGCCAGGTCACTCGCTATCTCAAAGACAGCCTGGAAGCCGACGCGTTGCTTAGGGACTTATGGGTTCGAGGTGAGGTCTCCAATCTGTCTCACTCGGCGGCCGGTCACTTCTACTTCACTCTCAAAGACGCCACCAACCAGATGCGTTGCGTCATGTTCCGTCCCGCTCACGGAGGTGAGAATCTGGCGAACGGCGTGGCCATCGCCGCCCACGGCCGGGTATCTCTCTACGAGGTCAGGGGAGATATACAGCTTTACGTGAACTTGGTGCAACCTGAAGGCGTAGGGGAGCGTCATCTAGAGATGGAACGCCTCAAGGTCAAGCTGGAAACAGAAGGGCTATTTGAAGTTTCACGCAAGAGACACCTACCTGTGTTTCCGAGACGAATAGGAGTGGTCACATCTCCATTCGGCTCCGTGTGGCATGACATCCGGAACATCATCCAACGAAGATTTCCTCTGGTGGAGTTGTCCCTGGCTCCCACACCAGTGCAAGGAGATGGAGCGGCCTTGGGAATAGTAGAGGCCTTTGAGGCCATGAACCTGGAACATGACCTGGACGTGGTCATCCTGGCCCGAGGGGGAGGCTCCCTGGAGGAGCTCTCTCCCTTCAATGAAGAGCCTGTTGCCAGGGCTGTTTACTCAAGCATGGCACCCGTAGTTAGTGCCGTGGGTCATGAGACGGATTTCACGCTCGTGGACATGGTTTCTGACCTCCGTGCCCCAACTCCATCTGCGGCTGCGGAGCTTGTCGTCCCTCGCAAGGAGGATTTGGAGGAGCGCATCTTTCTCCATCGTAGGAGCCTGTTTCGGCAGGTTTCCAGCGGCTTGGTCGCTCGAAGCCAAGAGTTGGGTCAGGCTGTGTGGCGGATAGATCGGTGTTCCCCGGACGTCTCATCATGGCGACAGAAGGTAGATGACCTTTCCAATTCCTATGGACGCTTGCTGGAATCCTATCTGGTTGTCAGGGCGGAGCGCATCAAAGCGCTGGAATCTCGTCTCGCTTCCCTTAGCCCCAGCGGTGTGTTGGACAGGGGATACGCGATGGTGCATCGACAGGATAATGCAAGCCTGGTGTCCTCCGTTGGACAAGTTAATGTGGGGGATAATCTTCAGGTTAGTGTCAAAGATGGCAGCTTCCCGGCGCGGGCAAGTTCCCGTAACCTGTGACAGGTTTTGAACTCAGCCATGAGTAATGCCCAGGGTGGCCACACGGATAACGACGACCTCTCGTTTGAGGAAGCCTTCGGGCGTTTGGAGGAGACAGCCCATTCCCTTGAGGAAGGAGGGCTTTCACTTGCCGAGACTACCAGTCTCTTCGAGGAAGGTATGCGTCTGGCTCGCATTTGCAACGAGATCCTCGGCTCCGCGGAGTTGAGAATAACCCAGCTGCAGACCGCCTTTGGGGAGCAGATGCGCCTCCGCACCGAAGATAAGGAGGAAATTGCTGAGAATTGACCTACATATGCATACCTGTTTCTCTCCGGACTCAGTGATGAAGCCAGAGGAACTGGTGGACCGTTGCCTTGAGACTGGTCTCAACTACATTGCCGTCACTGATCACAACACCATAGAAGGGGCCCGTCAGGTGCGGGCCCTGGCCTCTTTTCCAGTTATAATTGGGGAGGAGATAAAGAGCCTCGGCGGGGAGATTATCGGCCTCTTTTTGAGGGATCCGGTTCCCAAAGGACTTTCCCCCCTGGAGACCGTGAAACGCATAAAGGAACAGGGAGGTCTGGTTTCCATACCACATCCCTTCGATCACTTCCGCCGTTCCGTCATCAGGCGAGAGGCTCTCCAGGAGATTCTGCCATACGTGGATATTGTGGAGGTCTTCAATGCTCGAAACACCCTTCAGAGGGACAATCGAAAGGCCTTGGATTTGGCCCTTGAGTATGACATTCTCATGTCTGCCGTGAGCGATTCACATACCCCTATGGAGGTGGGGCGTCCCTACGTTGAGATTCCGGACTTCGATGGCACACCTTCGGGCTTGCGGCAGGCCCTGATCCAAGGCACCCTGGTACGTCGTCAGATAACACCACTGATACACTTTCTTACCACCTTCACCAAATGTAGAAAGCGCCTAGCGCATCTGCGGCACGGCGACTGAGAGGGCACGAAGTGTTCACGCTAGGCTGGTTTTCCACTGGTGGTGGCGAAGGATCCCTGGGTCTTCTTAAGTGGGTGCAAGATGCTATCGAACGTGGAGAGCTTTCGGCTCAAATCCAGTTCGTTTTCAGCAACCGCGAGCCAGAGGAATCAGAAGGCAGCGACCGATTCTTCCAAAAAGTCCACGACTACAAAATTCCCCTGGTCACGCTCTCGTCACAGCGTTTTCGACGAGAGCGTGGAGGAGGCTCCTTTTCCCGACATCGCCTGGCATTCGACCGCCAGGTGATGAAGCGACTAGATGGGTATGAGCCAGACCTCTGTGTCCTGGCCGGGTATGGACTCATAACTGATGTCGAGATGTGCAATCGCTACACAATGCTAAACCTGCATCCTGCTCTGCCTGGTGGGCCCGTGGGAACATGGCAGGCCGTAATCTGGGAGGTCATTGAGGAGAGAGTTTCGGAAACCGGTGCCCACATCCATCTGGCCACGGAGGATTTGGATAGAGGCCCCGTGCTGACCTACTACTCCTTCCCCACGCGAGGCAGCGCCTTCGATGATCTTTGGGAGCAGGTTGAGGGCCGATCAGTGGAGGATTTGGAGTCCAAAGAAGGTGAGGAACTCCCGCTTTTCCGCCACATTCGTGAGGAAAGCCTTAGACGGGAACGTCCACTGCTTCTGGAGACCCTCAAGGCATTTGCGAAAGGTGACATACGGCTAGAGGGGCGGCGACCCCTGGATCGCCAGGGTGATCTGCTCGAAGGCCTCTGCCTCAACGAGGCCATCGAGCGGGCCTTGCAAGACAGAAGTTAGCGATTGGTTGAGAGATTCTGTCTTGATTGGGTACATCGCAAGAGGAAGACCACCAGGGCTCCACAGCACAAAAATCCTTCACCGCTACTATAAAGTCCATCCATAGTGATGGCAAGCTCTGGGGTACTTCTCTGAAGGGAAATGGGTTGGGCGTGCCACTAGGGCAGACCTGGAAGAGCAGGCTGGAAATAGTGTGGATTCCACTCTCTCGCTGGCACCGATGACGAGGATAATCAGACAACAATCTCCGACATCAACACTTACCCGAACGGTATGGGGTACGTTTCCAGGAGAAAGAACCTTAGTGACCACTCATGCGAGTTCTACCAGAGGTCAGGACTCACGGTTGTATAGGCTTATTCCAGATGCCAATGATATGTGAACGGCCGACATCTTTGTGGCCCAGTGAATAGGGAGTATTAAGGTATAGTCAAAGCTAAGCTGTCTGTTTCGCGGCGGTATTCATATCTATGGGGGCTCCCGATTCGGAAAAGAGCAGGGGGGGCTTTCGGCCCCGTATGATGTCGGCGTCTATGGTGCACTGGCGCACTTCGGTCATTGAAGGCAGTTCGTACATGACGTCCAGTAGGGTCTGCTCGATTATAGAGCGCAGTCCCCGGGCGCCGGTCTTCTTTTGCAGTGCATCCTCCGCGACTTCCTCTAGGGCGTTGTCGCTGAAGCTAAGATCTACGTTGTCCATGCTGAAAAGGCGCTGGTATTGCTTCACCACGGCATTCTTAGGCTCCGTGAGGATGCGGATTAACGAGTCCTTATCCAGGGAGTCCAGGCTTACCACCTGTGGAAGTCGTCCTACAAATTCCGGGATGAAGCCGTAGGCGAGTAGGTCCTCGGGGATAAGATGCTGGAGCACGTTCTCCTGAGTTGCATCTTTGCCGGCGGCATTTATGGACCGGAACCCGATGCTCTGGTGCTCCTTTGACCTGCGGGCGGCAACGATGCTGTCAAGGCCTTCGAAGGCTCCGCCGCAGATGAACAGTATGTTGTCCGTCTTGATTTGAAGCAACTCCTGATGTGGGTGCTTCCTCCCTCCTTGGGGTGGCACGCTGGCTACGCACCCCTCTATGATTTTCAAGAGAGCTTGTTGCACCCCCTCACCGGAAACATCCCTGGTGATGGATGGATTGGCGCTCTTGCGCCCTATTTTATCCACCTCGTCTATGTATATGATACCCTGCTCCGCTTTGGGAATGTCGTATTCGGCGGCCTGAATCAGCCGTAGGAGGATGTTCTCTACGTCCTCTCCTACGTATCCGGCCTCGGTGATGGAGGTGGCATCTGCAATGCAGAAGGGGACATCCAGAATTCTGGCCAGAGTCTGAGCAAGGAGGGTCTTACCGCAGCCCGTAGGCCCTGCCAACAGGATGTTGGTCTTCTGAAGCTCTATCTCGTCGGCGTAGGAATCATTGGACCAGATACGTTTATAATGGTTGTATACCGCCACGGCCAGGACTTTCTTCGCCTTCTCCTGACCTATAACGTATTCGTCCAGCTTCTCATAGATGGTCTTGGGATTCAGGTTGAGAGGCTGAGAGAGCGGTGCTGCGGATGAAGTAGCGGCTTCCTCGTCTAAGATTTGTCGGCAGAGTGCGACACACTGGTCACATATGAAAGCTCGACCAGGAGGGCCGCCTATGAGGCGCTTTACCTGGCTCTGTTCCTTTCCACAGAAGGAGCAGGCGACTTGAGCGGGATGCTCAATATGGTTCGGCATGTACTTCCCTTTGAGACCTACTAAGCCGTCTTAACGGCCTCCTCCATGGGCGCTTTGGCGAGAATCTCGTCTACGATGCCGTACTCCAGAGCCTGGTCAGCACTAAGGTAGTAGTCCCTATCGGTATCCCTGGCCACCCGATCATAGGCCTGCCCCGTATGGTCGGAGATGATTTGGCGTATCATGTCCTGCATTCGCAGGATTTCTCTGGCTGCGATCTCGATGTCCGTTGCCTGGCCCTGGGCTCCTCCCATGGGCTGATGCATGTGGACGGTGGAGTTGGGCAAGGCGTACCTCTTCCCCTTGGTACCGGCGCAAAGGAGGACCGTGCCCATGCTGGCTGCCAATCCCACACATATGGTGGATACGTCTGGCTTAATAAGTTGTATTGTGTCGTATATGGCTAGCCCAGAACTGATTACTCCCCCGGGAGAGTTTATATACAGGCTAATGTCCTTCTCCGGATCCTCACGTTCAAGGTAAAGCAATTGGGCTACTATGAGATTGGCCACTTGGTCACCAATGGGCGTGCCCAGGAAGACGATCCTCTCTCGAAGCAACAGGGAGTATATGTCGAAGGCCCTCTCACCCCGGGCTCCTGTCTCGATGACCATGGGAATTATGTTTTCAGGACGTTCAAGCATCTTATGCTCCTCTTTCTGATTCGGTTGATTCGGTCAGGCCTTCCTCATTAGGTGTGCTCTCTGTTGAGGAGGCTACTATAATAACCTCTCCTCTGGATATGTTGGTGAGTCGTTCTATGGTCTTTCGGTTTAGCAATACGTTCGTGATGGAGGTTCTGGCGCTCTCGGAGTTCAGTAGCTGTCGTAGGGACTCGGATTCAGCGTGAGGGACCGATAGCATGGAGTTCAATTCCTCGTCTACTTCCTCGGGGCTCACCTCAATTCCCTCCTGTTCTCTCAGCGCGCGTAGAGTCAGACCTCTGGTGATACGCTCCACAGCAGAGGGTCGTACCTCCTCTTGAAGTTGCTCTACGCTCTTACCCACGGTGCTCAGGTAGTCATCCATATTGACCTGCTGTCTCCGCATGGCCTCGGCCTGCTCGGACAGGATGCGATTCACCTCTTCATCCACCATCAGCGGGGGGATTTCCATCTTAGCTCCCTCAATCAGTGTCTCGATTGCTTGCTCTTGATAGTGCTGGTCTGCGATTTGCTGATTGTGTTTGAGCATGTCCTCCCGTAGCTTATCCATTAGCTCAGCCACCGTTTCCACACCTTCTATGCTCAGGCTCTTGGCGAACTCATCGCCAATGTCTGGCAGCTTTCGCTCCTTCACCTCCTCAACAGTGACGGTGAAATGGCATTCTTTGCCAACGAAGTTGGCTTGGGGATAGTCCTCAGGGAAAGGAAGGGTGAACTCGCGTTGTTCGCCCCTGTTGATTCCCACCAATTGGCTAGCAAACCCTGGTATGGGATTGGTGGACTCCGACGAAAGGATGTAGTCAATTCCCTTGTCGTCGATTATTGAATTCTCGTCCACCTGGCCCTGCACGTTTATTGTGGTCATATCCTCTAGTTCAACTGGCCGCTCCACCGGCTCCCAGGTACCGGCATCCCGTCGGAGGGAATCCACAACCCCTTCTACAGCCTCTGTGGTAACCTCTACCATGTCTGGCTCCAGGCGTATCTGGTAATAGTCTCCAAGCACCACCAGAGGTCTTATCGCTACCGTGGCCTCTATGGTCAAGGGTTCATTCTGAGTTACCTTGACCCTAGGAGTAGCCACCACGTCCAGGTTCTGCTCTTCTATGGCCGCGGAGGTCACCTGAGGCAACAAGGTCTCTAGGGCGTCTTCAACCATAGCATCCCGCCCAAGCTCCCGTTCCACCACTGACCTAGGGGCCTTCCCTTTGCGAAAACCGCGTATGTTGACCTGCTGGACGGCCCGTCTATAGACTCTGTCCAGGTGCTCCTCCAATTCCGGAGGCTCAACCTCTATATTCAAGACTACCTGACCCTGGGATTGCTCAATCTGGGATACTTTCACAAATCGCTCCTGACGCGGCGCTATCCTTAATTATAAACATATAAGCCCCTATTGTGAAGCATTTCTCGTCACGGGCCTTACTCAACTGTGCGTATGTGGAGGTCACGAAGTTGGGCGTAGTCTACGAGAGAGGGTGCGCCGAAGAGGGGGTCTGAGGCGCTCTGGGTTTTGGGGAACGCTATCACTTCACGGATGTTCTCCTCGTCGGCCACCAGCATCACCACACGGTCTACGCCGCTGGCGAATCCCCCGTGTGGAGGAGCTCCATACTCCAAGGCATCCAGAAGTTGCCCGAACTGGTCCTGCATTAAGTTCTTAGTGTGACCAAGGAGTCCGAAAATCTTCTCTTGGACATCCCTCCGATGATTCCGCACGCTGCCTCCGGCGATTTCCATTCCATTGCAGACCAGGTCGTATTGCTTAGCCAAAGCGCCAGCTGGATCTGTGTCCATCAGGCCAATATGCTCGTCCTTTGGAGAGGAAAATGGGTTATGCGGAGAGTCCCATCTGTTCTCCTCTGGTTTCCACTCCAGGAGAGGGAAGTCTATGACGAAGGCGAACGCCAGCAGGTCCGGGTCCGCCATCCCTAGGCGGCGACCCATCTCGTGGCGCAACTGGCTCAACACTAGGTCGACTACCCTAGGGGTTCCTGCCACAATCAGCAGCAAGTCTCCGCGTTTTGCTCCCAGGCGAAGGGCCATCTGGAGTATCTCTTCTAGGGACAGGTGGCGGGCTACCGCCGACCTGATGTCTTCCTCATTAAGGTCCTCTAGAGATTTGCTTGGGTCTCCTTCCAAGGCCACCGTGATGAGGCCATCTGCCCCTCGTTCCTGGGCGAAGCTCGTTAGCTCGTCTAGCTGACGGCGAGTGTAGTTGGCGCATCCCGTGGCTGCCAAGCCCTTCACCACGCCTCCAGATTCGATTACTCTCCTGATGACCTGGAACTGGGATTCCGCGGCGATGTCCGAGACGTCCCCCAACTCCATGCCGAAGCGCAGGTCTGGCTTGTCTGTACCGAAACGTGTCATAACATCGCCATAAGAGAGCCGAGGGAAGGGTTTCATTAGCCTCTTCTTAGGCACGACGCTCTCCATCAAGTTTGTGAACATCTCCTCCATCAAGACGAGAATGTCATTCTCATCCACGAATCCCATCTCCAGGTCTAGCTGGGTGAACTCCGGTTGGCGATCCGCACGGAGGTCCTCGTCTCGGAAGCACCTGGCTATTTGGAAATATCGCTCAATTCCACCCATCACTAGGAGCTGCTTCATCTGCTGCGGCGATTGGGGAAGAGCGTAGAAATGTCCCGGATAGATTCTACTGGGTACCAGATAGTCTCTGGCACCCTCTGGAGTGCTCTTGGTGAGAATGGGAGTCTCCACCTCAATAAATCCCTGTTGGGAGAGAAAGTCACGCATGAACTTAACTACTCTATGCCGGAGGATCAGATTGTCCTTAAGTGTGCTCCTTCGCAGGTTCAGGTAGCGGTATTTGAGGCGTAGGAACTCATCGGCTTCTGCTGCTTCCTCTTCTATGCTAAAGGGTGGTGTCTTGGACTGATTGAGGACTTCTAGGTCCTGGGCCACCACTTCCACCTCTCCTGTGGGGATATTCAGGTTGACCGTGCCCGAGGGGCGTTGGCCTACCTTGCCTGTGATGCTGAGAACCCATTCGCTGCGAAGATTCTGGGCCATGCTATGGGCCTGGGGCGAAATCTCAGGATTGAACACTACCTGGACCAAGCCATCCCAATCCCGCAGGTCTATGAAGATGAGGCCACCGTGGTCACGGCGGCGATGCACCCAGCCCGCCAGGGTCACAACTCGGTCAAAGTCCTCTTTGCGTAGGGCTCCGCAGCTAACGGATTTGAGCAAGGTTTTCCCCTTCTTCTTTCGCTTCCATCGGATTCAATGGGATTATAGGTTAGGCTCTCGAGCGTTGCAACAATTGGCATGCTGTGTTCAGTGCGATAATAACCCAGGGATGTTATTGCCCCTTTTGAACCTCTCGCACTTCATGGGCGTAGTGAATCATCCATCTGGTACCCTTTTGGGACTGTATCAAGGTCTGAGGATTTCTAACGTTTCTCTGAGTGTCATGTACATTTGGGCTTCTTGGAGTCCTGCACATTCCTGCTTTGAGTCTACGGATATGCCCAACTTGACCGGAAAGAGCTTGAGCAATCGTATCTTGTCACGCAATTGACCTTTCTGCTCAACTCGGTAAGCGGGCTAAAGATGGGCCATCAAATTCTCCAGGCCGTAGCTGGTGTAGGTTTCCCAGTAACCTGACCCCAACTCGCTAGCCTAAGCCAGCAATCGATACAGTATTGGTGCCAGACGACGGGTGGGATTGAATGGCCGGGACGGTCCAAGGTAACCTGGCTCTGAGCCAACCAAACCCAGCACCAGCAGGGCCGTGATGGCTACCGCCCCGATGAGAAATTTGGCCATTATCTCTCTCCCTGGGAACCAAGCCGAACAATCTAACCACCTTTGCATTGGACCTGCCCAAAGTCATGTCAAAGCAGGCTACGCTCGGTACCCACAACAAGTCGGTGCTGTACAATCTGGCGGAGGGAGTTTATTCTCCAACTCAATTTGAGCTTATTATGGTCGCGGAACAGTTGATTGGCATCATAAGGGCGCGATTGTACTGGTATAATCTCCCGCCGAGGTAGATATGAGTCAGTTCGTCAGCTTGACAATACAGCGTGCCTGAAGTACCATCAGCCGCAACTGGGAGTATACTCGAGAGTAGATAAGAGAGGCCTGTCCTTAGTGGGCTGGCCTCTCTCCCTTGCTGTATAATTGTGGTCGGGAGGAAGGCCCTCAATCAGTGAGTTACCTGAGATGCCTGTTTTGCAAGGAATGTGGCCGCGAGTATCCCGCGGAGCCTCTCAACGTATGTGACTTCTGTTTTGGCCCCCTGGAGGTCACTTACGACTATGAGGCAATTGCCAAAGAAATCAGCCGCGATAAGATTTCCCAAGGGCCCCAGTCAATGTGGAGGTATCATCAACTGCTTCCTGTGGATGCTCACAATGCGATAGACATCAACGCTGGCTTTACTCCTCTTGTGAAGTCCAGGAACCTAGCCCGTTATCTTGGACTGGAGGAGTTGTACCTCAAGAATGACACTGTCAATCCTTCCTTCTCATTTAAGGACCGGGTGGTCGCGGTAGCAAGTACCAAGGCAGTGGAATTTGGATTCGACACCCTGGCTTGTGCTTCCACTGGGAACCTGGCTGGAAGTGTGGCTGCTCATGCCGCCAGGGCTGGTATGCGGGCATTCGTCTTCATCCCAGCGGATCTGGAGAAAGGCAAGGTTGTGGGAGCAGCCGTGTACGGCCCTACTCTCATAGCCGTGGACGGGAGCTATGACGATGTAAACCGTCTGTGCAGTGAGCTTTCTGATAACTATAACTGGGCCTTCGTCAACATCAATATGAGGCCATACTACGCTGAGGGTAGCAAGACACTGGGCTTTGAGGTGGCGGAGCAGTTGGGATGGAGGGCTCCGGATAATTGCGTGGTTCCCGTGGCCTCGGGATCTCTTCTGACCAAAATCTGGAAAGGCCTGAACGAGTTCTCATCTTTGGGACTGATAGGTGCAGTAAATACCCGAATGTTCGTCAGCCAGGCAGAGGGATGCTCTCCCATAGTGAATGCCTTTGAAGCTAATGACTTTGCGATTAGACCAGTGAAACCCAACACGATTGCCAAGTCCCTGGCCATCGGCAATCCCGCCGATGGGTACTTTGCTCTCAAAGTTCTGGAAGAATCTGGCGGTTCTGCCTATGCGGTTCCTGAGGAAGATGTGGCTCAGGGCATTAAGGAACTAGCGGAGATGGAAGGGATATTCACCGAGCCCGCAGGGGGAGTGGTTATCGCAACCCTTAAGCACTTGGTTAATACAGGGCAGATAAAACCCTGGGAGACGACGGTCGCGTTCATAACTGGCAATGGCTACAAGACTCAGGAGGTGGTGGAAGACGTGGCCAGGCCAGTGCTTATCAAGCCCACATTTGTTGCCTTTGAAGAGGCTGTAAGCGTGAGGCCATAAGTGGGACTATAGGTTTCGACCTTAACTATTAGGAAAGGGCTGATAATGACGAAGCGGCGAGCTAAATTCACTTTCCCCACAGGCCTTATCACTCAGCCTGTGATTTTTGACCTGGGGCGTAACTTCCAGTTGATTACCAACATTCGCCGGGCAGATGTGAGAGAGGATGTGGGCTGGGTAGTGCTGGAGCTCGAGGGTGAAGAAGAAGAAATTGAGAGAGGATTGGCCTGGGTAACCTCTATAGGGGTTAGGGTTGATTCGGTGAGTGGAGACGTGGTGGAAAGCTGATCGTCTTTAGTAAGACCATATTCACATATATCAGGGTGCAATAATGGTAATATTGGATAAGAATGCCAGAGGACTCAGGAGGTTCACGAAATGAGTGTCGTGGTTCGGATTCCCACCCCCTTGCGCCGAGTGACCAATGGACAGGAGAAAGCCACGGTGGAGGGAGATACCCTGGTCAAGATTATTGATTCCTTGGAGACGCAATATCCCGGTATCAAGGAGCGCCTATGTGATGAGGCAGGGGACTTGCGTCATTTCGTCAATATATACATCAATGGAGAGGATGTCCGGTTTCTCCAGGGCATGGAGACCGATACCAAGTCTGGGGACGAGATAAGTATAGTCCCGGCAGTGGCTGGAGGAACACGGTAGCGGCAAAACTTGAAGGAACCGTAGTAAATGGCTCTGATGGTGGTCTTACCTCCGTCGGAGCCACTTCTCTTTTTGCAAACGTCTCACCGCTTCATCGGTGGTATGGTACTCGCTGAGAAAACGTTCTCTAAAAGCAGCAAAGGCCCCATGGGAGATTGAGCGGCGCGTGTCCTCCATCAGGCGTATCACAAATCTCAGGTTGTGGATGCTGGCCAGCCGGTAGGCTAGAAGCTCTCTCGCCTTGAAGAGATGGTGCAGGTAGGCTGCTGAGAAGGTCTGACAGGTATAGCAGTCGCAACTCTCATCGATTGGATTGTTTTGCTCACGAAAGGGGGCGCTGTCCACATTTACGCGCCCATGGTAGGTGAAAAGCCCACCGTTGCGGGCCACACGGGTGGGTAAGGCACAATCAAAGATATCCATCCCTCGAGCCACACACTCAATCAGGTCCTCTGGCGAACCCACTCCCATGAGGTATCGTGGCTTGTAGTCAGGTAGAGTCTCCCCCATCAGAGACACCATCTGATACATGCTGGCTTTGGGCTCCCCCACGCTAAGTCCCCCTACCGCGTAACCATCGAAGTCCATGGATACCAAGGTGGCAGCGGACTCCAGGCGTAGGTCTGGACTCACCCCTCCCTGGACAATGGCGAATAAAGCCTGGCCCTCCTGGCGATGAGCATCCTTGCTCCGCATCGCCCATCGGTGAGTCCTGTTCATGGCTAGCTGCACCTGGACTTCCTCAAGCCTATAGGGAGGACACTGGTCCAAAACCATGGCGATGTCGGCTCCCAGGAGAGCCTGGTATTCCAAGGACGTTTCAGGGGAGAGGAAGTGCTGACTGCCATCAATGTGCGAGCGAAACATAACGCCTTCTTCGGAGACCCTGCTCAGGCGGTCCAAACTCAAGGTCTGGAAGCCGCCGCTATCGGTGAGGATTGGTCCGGGCCAGCTCATAAAGGCCTGCAGTCCTCCAAGTTTGCGAACGACCTGTATGCCGGGCCGGAGCATGAGATGGTAAGTGTTGGAGAGAAGGATAGTGGCCCCCAAGGACTTCAGGTCATCGGGAGCAACTGCTTTTACGGATCCCTGCGTCGCCACGGGCAGAAAGGCGGGAGTATCTACCTGTCCATGGGCCGTGGTAAGTATCCCCACACGTGCTTGCCCATCGTTGGCGCGAACCTGGAATAGGTTGGGCATAGCGGGTTTTGACGCTCCTCATGCAATATGGGTTGTGCCCCAGCGAGTTATCCAGAGTATACGGCAGGCGACAATATGTTAGAAGAGTGGGAGGTAATGGGGTAGGTGGTGTACACTATTGGTTTGGCAGATAAGTTGGGAGGTAGTTCCACGTCAGGATAGTCGTAGTGGTCACGTAATCCAGCAGACAAGTGCTATCTTCAATACTCGCTTCCTGAGTTACAAGGCAACACCGGAGGCCAGTTGTTTCTCATGAGAAACTTTGGACAAGTCCACTAGGGTCATTAACCGACGTCCAG
>VEXC01000014.1 GCA_009391225.1 SAR202 cluster bacterium AC-647-N09_OGT_505m | reverse complement strand
CCTTCCTCGTGCTGTGCAAGGACAGGGCCAGGTAGCGTCAAAGCGAGCAAAAGTATGAATACCACAACATAGTTGACTATTTTCATTACCTTACCCCTCTGAGTCACATACCTTCTGAAGTCATGAAACACAAGCGAATCCATCCAGCAGTCTCTTGAATCTTATCTGCACTACCGCAGCATCAGACCCTGTCACCGTTAAAGCGAAAGTTGTTCCAGGCGGGCATCGCCAAGATCCGATAATACCCCCACCACTGTCGCCAGATGCACTATTTGTAATAAAAGTAAGATATTGTCCTACATATGATCCTACTGTCACATCCCCCTCATTAATTAACGAAACAGTCAGATCAGGTTGTGACTCAACAAGAGAGGTGTAATTATCAGACAACACTGCATCTATATCGGAGTCGCTATCTTCAAACCACAAGAGGATAGAATTTGCCCCGCTATAGTCAAAGAATATTATGCCTTCACTGGTGCTTGCGTCGTCTCCGAGCAACCCTGAACTCTCAACATCAACTTCACCATCAATCGTTAGTGTAAAGCCGAAAGAATCGACCTTGGTGTACAGGATGGGTGTTGGGGTAGGTGGCACTTGAGTGGGCGTGTTGGTAGGTATCGGCAGTGGTGTTGAAGTTGGCATCGGGGTTGAAGTCGGCGTTGGTATAGAGGTTGTTGTGGGAGATGGGGTGGGAGTTTCTGAATATGCCGTCTCGGTAGGAACTGGGGGTTTTGTTGGTTCTGGCTGCGGAGCTTCCGCCGTAGGGGATGGCAAAACTTCTACCTCAGACACCAATGTGGCTTTAGGCGCTGTCTGGGTATCGGCCGTTTGAGTACCACCGCAAGCCGCTAGCACCAATATGAATGCCGCGGGTAACAGGAGTAGCAGTAAGAACTTTAGCTTCATCTCATATCCACCAGTTGTGCATAATCCACTATGGAACTCCAAGCCGCCTAGGATTCATTATACGTCACGTTGATCACATAGCACTACAGGCCCTCAAGGGCCTTCTAGGGGCTTCTATTGGAGATGTTCACAGGAAGGCGAATCCTACACCTGTAACATGATCATCGCTGTAAAGGCGACATCATAGGAAGTAGACTATGAGCAAAGATTTTACCTAGAGATGATTTAGGTGTACCTATGCTCTAAACGGAAGTTGTGAACACCATGTGGGAGCGCATAAAGAATAAAGAGACTGCTACAGATACAGTGATGGGCTGGAGTGGGCTCGAGGCACTGACCTCTGTCTCTGGAGCTACAATTTCAGAGAATAGTTTGACTCCGTTACCAGGGTAATCATTGATAAACGGAGCCAAATCAAATTAGCGTATCAGAGGCGGATTTGGTCAGAGATATATCTCCTGTCGAGCCGGAAGGACTTCCCAACCTGCATTCGATTGTGAGATGTGTGCAGGGTATCAATACTATTTGCTGCATGAGGTCGTATATGTAAGGTTAAACGATATTGATAAAGCTAATGGCATCAGTGCATCCGACACCCATGGTCTGAATGATATTCATAGGCGCTTCTGTGCCCGCCATACGAATGCCGGGGGAATATTACGCAGAGCTAGACCGCAATATATTTTCTCAGCTGAGTGCTCGGTAATGACATCTCTCGGGATTGAGCATCGAGGAAGATAAGATACCTGTACAAATGAACCGCCAGGCCTAAGTAACTTGAACCCTTCACCACATATGATTCGGCGTAGTTCTCCACCCATCGCGTTCAAAGGTATTCCAGAGACTATTTCATCAAAGGCTTCAATCCCTAAGGACCGGAATATAGCGCTTGAGTCTTTCGCGTCTCCGCAAATGACAGTCGCCTCTGGAAAGGAGTTTTGCAAAAGAGTAGTGAAATCTGGTGAACGCTCTAAGAGAACCAGCTTCTCTTCTGGAATTCCCCTTCTTATTAGTTCTCTAGTGAAAGAACCTGTACCTGGGCCAAGTTCAAGAATGCGGCCATGCGTATCTAGTCTAATATGCCGTACCATAAGCGAACTCAGTGCCATCCCGCTTGGGAATAGCGCGCCAAGTTGGAGTGGGTGTCGTAAGTAGGCTTGAAACCACATCCTATAGTTCATAGGGGGATTCTAACAGCTAAATACGAGGTGATATCTTCCCAAAGTGCGAAAACGTTCCTACGGCATTCGGTTCCACTCATGCCGAGAACCAGAGTAAGGTATTCCTCAAACCTCTATTAAGGCCCTCTGGTGGGCATACGCACAGTTCTCACAAGATGAATTGTGTTCTGGTATATCATATGAGTTTAGTACGTCAATCATTTTCCAGACCATGGAGTGAATCCAATCAATATTCCATTCGTATGGAACTAGAGTCTCCTGAAACCTCATTTGTCCGTTAAAAGCGGGTGCACTACGGTCCGCATTACAAACGTAGAAATAGCCCACTGGTGAAACATCGAAGCCCATCTTGATTAGAAGGTATGCATAGAAATCTAGCTGAACTTTGTAGCTCTGATGGTACACTCCAGCCAAATAATCGTTGGTGTCAACAGACCTGCTGCTTGCCTGGGACTTGTAATCAACCACAATCAGCTTTTCTTGCAATCTGTCAAACCAGACATCGTCGATACCACCATGCAGAACAATATTTGAATGCTCTAGATGATGCTGGAGTCCATGGTGTAAGGAGTCCCTCCACATATCTAAGTCTTCGTGCATAAATGGGACAACACCATTAAGACCATGTTCCTCAAATAGCCTATGTGGAATCTGTTTCTCCCTACATAAATCAAATTCTTTCTTCAGCAGTAGGTCTGTCGTTTCATTCAGTGTCCATCCGGGAGTTGAGGGTGAGACTAACCCTCTTACACGGTCTAGGTAAAAGCATCTCTTGCATGTGAGAAAATCGTTGAACTTGCTTCGGCTTATCCTGAAAAGCCTAGTTTGTCCCGGCACATAAATAGAAGAATCCCTGCTACGGAGTCCCGTAGCACTAACAAGGACGCCCTTGTTGTTTCTCTTGAGACTTATCATCGACAACTCCTGTAATTCAAGATGCCATGAAGGCTGCTGGGAAGCACCATAATGCCGATTTCTGGCTACGAATCTTGATGAAGGATATCCCCCTATATACCTTAGTTTGCTACTGAATTGTAAGAGGCAGTGGCGGGGGCATTTGAGAGGACACTACCTGGAACTTGTAAACACCACCACATCGGTGCGAGAACCAAGAGCGACTGATACAGATACAGTGGTGGGCGGTAGTGGACTCGGACTACTGACCTCGGCCATGTGCCTAAATTCCAGTCCTGATTTACTATTTTCCTATCTATCATACCTCGAATCAAGGGGACTTAGTGAACAATACACTGAGAAGATAGAGGAGTACATAGGCGAATACCTCAGGGCCTTCAAGGGAGTATCTTTCCAGAGTGCCGAAACGTTCCTACAGCGTTCTGTTCACCTCATGCTCAGAACCAGAGCAAGGTATTTCACCTTTAACTTCGGTCGACTACGCTGGATACTTACTGTACAATCGTGCCGTCCATCTCATCTGATCTGATGGAGGTACGATGGAAAGCGAGCGAGTCGAGTGGCAGACTAAGAAGCCGGAACCAAGAGTCGTCAATTCCCAGCCCAATGTGTTCCACATTACGCGGATTGGATGCCACCGCTATGCCAAGGACTTTCTTCGGGTAGCGGTATCATTTGAGCCGGCACTCCGCTCCGGTCTTTCGCCAGTGCCTTATTATCTGTGGTGCCGTCATGTCACAAATTGAATCTTCACTTCAGAGTGAGATGAATCGCAATCGTCTTCAGCAAGTTATCGTACGCTAAGGGCTAGAATGTCAAATAGCGAGATGCAGGATAAATCGCGCCTTGATTTCGTTGAATTGTTCGCCGGTGTTGGCGGGTTCCGGCTGGGTTTAGAGAGGGTGGGATGGAAAGCTGTATGGAGCAATCAGTGGGAACCCTCAACTAGCAGACAAGACGCTTCGAATGTCTATGTGAGCCGATTCGGGCCTGAGAACCACTCGAATGAGGACATAGAGATTGCTCTGGACCGCCTCGAGGCAGGGGAGTTCCAGATTCCGGCGCATTCGCTGGTCGTTGGCGGTTTTCCCTGTCAGGATTACTCAGTGGCGAGGCCATTGAATCAGGCTACCGGTCTGGTGGGGAAGAAAGGTGTACTCTGGTGGCAGATATACAGGCTCGTCAACCTCGCCCGGCCTAGGTTCTTGCTGCTAGAGAACGTGAACAGGCTATTGACCTCTCCTTCCTCCCAAAGAGGGCGGGATTTTGCCGTCATGCTGGCCTGCTTGTCCGACCTAGGGTATACGGTTGAATGGCGAGTGGTCAACACGGCTGATTATGGATTCCCACAGAAGCGCAGGCGGGTCTTCATCGTCGCGCAGATGGTGTCCGGTAATGATTACCATGAGCGACCAGAAGAAACGATACTGCGGTCAGGGGTTTTAGCAGAAGCGCTCCCTGTCGCAGTGACGTTTGACAATAAAGTGGGAATCCGCTCATTCTCCATAGATGGGAGCTTACTGGAAGTCACTCAACAGTTTGGTTTTGGCAACAAGGTCTCACCTTTTGCGAACAGTGGATGCATGCGGGAAAGATTGGTGACTACCATCAGAACGTCACCTGCGTACGATGGCCAGAAACAGACTCTCGCTGATGTGTTGGAAGCCCATTCCGAGGTGCCCGAGAATTACTTCGTCCCTACAAACAAGTTGGACAGCTGGAGATACCTGAAAGGGGCGAAGAGTCCGGAGCGGAACCACAGGGGTAGTGAATTCACATACCGCTACACAGAAGGGCCGTTGCCATTCCCCGACCCGGTCGACAGACCATCTCGGACAGTGGTCACATCCGAGATAGGAGCTGCTCCATCGAGGATGAGGCACATAATCTCGGTGGGCACCAGGGGTTACCGCCGCCTCATACCCGTTGAACTGGAGAGGCTTAACGGATTCCCGGATGGCTGGACAGAGTATCAAGGGGTGACAGATGGTAGAAGAGGGTTCTTGATGGGGAACGCATTAGTAGTGGGTGTGGTGGAGAGAATCGGAGCCGCGTTGTTAAAGAGGGTGCACCCAGGTTCTGTGGTTCCCGGGAGGAGTCTGTCTGACCCAGTAACCGAAGTGACCCCAAGGTCGTAGGCCGTTGACCAAGCCGAAATGGGTAGTCACCAGTAAGAGTAGACATCTCAAGGGAAGGTCTACCAAGGATACCGCTCCCGAACTACTACTACGACGTCACCTCCATGGTCTGGGTATGAGATACCAACTTAACCGGACCATAGCCGAGAGATTCAGTGCTGACCTTACCTTCCCCGCTGAGAAGTTGGTAATCATGGTTGACGGATGTTTTTGGCATGGTTGCCCTGAGCACGGTATGAGAGAGTTCAATGGTCCGAACGGTGAAACCTGGAGAACGAAACTCGGTGGTAATCGGGAGAGGGACTTCAGAGGAACCAAGGTCATGGAGGATGCTGGGTGGCACGTCCTCCGTTTCTGGGAATGCGGAATTAAAGAATCCGTTGATTCCGTTGGCCGGGTAGTCAGTGAAACACGAGGTCAAATCAAGTCGTCCAATCACACTACAGGACATGGCTAACCGCCCCTTACTCTACAGGTCTGGATGTGGCAACGGCGGGATTCGAACCTGCGACCTAGCGCTTATGAAGCGCTCGCTCTGCCGCTGAGCTACGTTGCCGCCCGGCGGCGGCTTTTAAGTCACTCAAGAGTGCATCCCCCTTGGGGTGCTGTCCGCAGGGTCGAGAGCTTGCCTGACTGTACTAGGGTTTGATGAAATCGTACGGGAATGCGGTGCTTTTGAAACGGGCTCGTGTCTTGCCCGCGGAGTTCACGTAATGGTCCATTACGAAGCTCAGGGGAGGCTGAATGCCAATCAGCACCAATGGCATGCTCAACTGGTTCTTGGAGGTGGTTTCTATCTCGGGAGCGCCACACTTGGGTATCAACTGTAAATCCATAGGAGGTATGATGTTGTGGAGTGCTGAAAGTTGTGAACACCTCTGAAACAGAGCAGAGAAACAAGAGAGAAGAATCCAATGTCCTTGAGAAAGCAAGCTATAATCCTAGGACTAGCACCTTCTTACCTAACCATGCTGGTCAATGGAAAGAGAAAATGGCCTGATGCTCTTAGGTACAGATACGAGGAACTTGTGAACACCATGCCACTGGAGCACACCGAAATAGTGCCCAATACAGACACAGTGGTGGGCGGTAGTGGACTCGAACCACTGACCTCTGCCATGTCACGGCAGCACTCTAACCAGCTGAGCTAACCGCCCCTACAGGGGAATTCTATCAGTGGCTCTCACAGAGAATCAGAGAGGGGTACTGCTCCACTCTCTGCTAGCTCTTCCCCTTAGAACTCTACCTCCCCAGGCGCAGCCTCCAGAACGTGGTGTATGGCCTCTGACTCCAGCGTAAGCTTAGCGGCGGCTTGGGGATCGCTGCCCTCAGCATCTGCAGCTAGACCCAGCCGCTGTCGCCCCTCAGGAGAGGTGTTAAGGTTGGCTGGTATAAGGCGGCCAATTATGACGTTCTCTTTAAGGCCTTCCAGGTAATCCACGGCCCCGTTCATACTGCTTTCTGTGAGGACCCGAGCGGTCTCTTGGAATGAAGCGGCGGCCAGGAAGCTATCCGTGCTCAGGGACGCCCGGGTTACTCCCAGGAGAGCGGGTGAGGCCATTGCGGGCTCACCGCCTTCTGCCAGGACCTTAGCGTTGGCGTCCTCATAGGTTACCCTGTCTACTAGCTCGCCGGGCAGCATATCGGTATCGCCTGGCACGTCAACCCTGACCTTCTTCAGCATCTGCCGGACGATAACTTCTATGTGCTTGTCGTTGATACTGACACCCTGGGAGCGATACACTTTCTGCACTTCATCCAGCAGGTATTTCTGCACCGCCTCCCGACCCAAAATGCGTAGTATATCTTGGGGATTGAGTGGGCCGAGGGTAAGTGGGTCCCCCGCGTTCACGGTGGCTCCGTCATCCAGCACTGGTTGGGAAGCCGGGGATACCAGATACTCCCGTACCTCTTTCTCTTCCCAGGCAAGCGTAATCACGTTTCCGTTTATTGTGATTCGCCCGGCAATGCGGGCTATCACTGGAAGAGACTGGGGGACATTCTCTTCCGCTTCCTGAGCCGACTCCTCTGGGTTGGCTAGGATAGTACCAACCTCTGCCCATCCGCCATCCGCTACCTGGTGCAGGTAACCGGTAGGTAGTGGATACTCTTCTCTAGACTCCTGAGTACTGGTCACCTTAACCCATCGTTCTTCTCCGTCCTCTATTCTCTCCACAACGCCGTCTATCTCTACCAGGGAAGCCTGTCCTTTAGGAGCCCGGGCCTCGAAAAGCTCCTCTACCCGTGGTAGACCGCTGGTGATGTCCACGCCAGCGATACCTCCGGTGTGGAAGGTTCTCATAGTCAGTTGAGTACCGGGCTCTCCAATGCTCTGGGCGGCCATGACACCCACTGCCTCTCCCAGTATGGCTGCCTGGCCAGTGGCGGGGTTGCGACCGTAACACAGACTGCACATTCCACTGCGGGCCTCGCAGTTCAGTGGAGACCGTACATGTATCTCTTCGATTCCAATGGCGACTAACTTGCTGGCCATATCCTCAGTTATCTCTTCATCGCGCTCCAGGATGATTTCGCCAGTAGAGGGGTCTGCTACAGCACTGGCGGCGGTGCGTCCCAGGATACGGGAGGCGAAAGGGGACACCAGAGGATTATTGTGGTGGGCTTCAATGGTTATGCCCATGGTGGTGCCGCAATCGTGCTCTAGGATAATAACTTCCTGGGAGACGTCAATCAGCCGTCGAGTGAGATAGCCGCTATCCGCTGTTCGCAGCGCTGTATCTGCCAACCCCTTGCGTGCTCCGTGGGTTGAGATGAAGTACTCTAGAACGCTAAGCCCTTCTCGGAAGCTGGACTTGATTGGTAGCTCTATGATGCGGCCCCGTGGATTGCTCATCAGGCCGCGCATACCTGCCATCTGCTTTATCTGGGCTATATTCCCCTTGGCTCCAGAAATGGCCATGAGATATACACCGCCGTAGGTGGGTAGGTGTTCCTCAATAACCTTGGTCATCTGGTCGCTGGTATCTGTCCAGATGCGTACAGCCGTGTTGTATCGCTCCTCTTCGGTAATGAGTCCCCGTTGGAACTGCTCTTCAAGACCATCGATTTTGCCGGTGGCGCTTTCTATCAACGCGGTCTTCTGAGCAGGAACTTCGATGTCATTAATAGCAATAGTCGTACCAGATTGGCCGGCGTAGTAGAAGCCCAAGCTCTTAATCTTATCTAGCACTTCTGCGGTCGTCTTGTTTCCCTGGGTACGGTAGCACTCAGCGGCTATATCCTTGAGGAGATTCTTATCCATTATCTCGTTGCGGAAGCTCAGGCTCTCCGGCAAGACCTCGTTGAAGATGATGCGACCCACAGTGGTCTGTAACCAGCTTGTTCCCGTGTCGTTGTCGGACTGCTTTATCAAGACCCCTGCCCTCAGGTCCACCTCGCGATTCTCATAGGCCATTCTTGCCTCGTTAAGGTCATTGAACTTGAGAGACTGTACCTTGGCACTTATGATGCGACCTACGGTGGTCTTGAACCAGGACGTTCCCGAACCATTGTTTGACTGTTTTATCAAGACAGACGCTCTCAGGTCGACCAATCCATGCTCATAAGCCGTTTTCGCCTCGTCAGGATCGTTGAATTTGAGAGCCTCTACGTTTCCACTTGAGACTCCGTTAGTTAGATAGTCTTCCACATCGTCATTGTGGACTTCAGTAGTCAGTGAGACTTCGTTAGAGAGTGCGTCAGCCAATGCCTTTAGATAGTCTTCCATATCGTCATTGGGCACTTCAGTAGTTAGATAGTAGCAGCCGAACACCATGTCCAGGGTGGGAGCTACAATTGGTTCTCCAGAACTAGGTGAGAGCATGTTCTGAGTACTCAGCATGAGCTGCCTGGCCTCTTGCACCGCCTCCTTGGACAGGGGCACGTGGACCGCCATCTGGTCGCCATCGAAGTCTGCATTAAAGGCTGTGCAAACCAGTGGGTGAATCTTGATGGCACTGCCTTCCACCAGAACTGGCTCAAATGCTTGAATTCCCAGGCGATGCAGAGTGGGCGCGCGATTCAGGAGCACAGGCCTCTTGGCTATCACCTCCTCCAGAATATCCCACACCTCTGGCCTTACTCGCTCCACCATGCGTTTGGCCCCTTTGATGTTGTGGACATGGCCGTCCAAAATCAGGCGGTTCATCACAAAGGGCTTGAATAGCTCTAGCGCCATTCTCTTGGGAAGGCCACACTGGTTGAGTGCTAGATTCGGCCCCACTACAATCACGGAGCGTCCACTGTAGTCCACCCTCTTGCCCAGCAGGTTCTGACGGAACCTTCCCTGCTTGCCTCGGAGGAGGTCTGCAAGAGACTTGAGCTTGTGGTTATGGCTTCCAGAGATTGCCTTACCCACCCGCCCGTTATCTATTAGGGCGTCCACAGCTTCCTGAAGCATCCGCTTCTCGTTGCGCACTATGATTTCGGGGGCCCCTAGGTCCAGTAGACGCTTCAGTCTGTTGTTGCGGTTGATGACTCTTCTGTAGAGGTCGTTGAGGTCACTGGTAGCGAATCGTCCTCCATCCAGTTGCACCATTGGCCTAAGGTCTGGTGGCAGCACAGGCAACATAGAAAGAATCATCCACTGTGGTTCGTTGCCACTCTTGATGAGGGACTCTACCACGCGCAGGCGTTTGATTGCTTTCTTGCGGCGCTGCCCGGATGTTGAGACTATGTCCTCCTGAAGATGGAGTTTAAGGGTTTCAAGGTCCATCTTCTGCAGAATAGCTAGTATACCCTCCGCTCCCATGCCTGCCTTGAAAATGTCGCTGTACTTGTCTCTCAACTCCCGGTAGTTTGCTTCTGTCAGGAGTTGCATAGGCCGTAAGTCTTCCAATGCATCTATCTGGGCCTGGATTTCTTTTTGGCTTGGACCGTTATCCACTTCCAAGTCGGGCTGCACACCATTGGTGTTTCCTTCATCCCCATCCGACAGATTCTGGCTCTCCTGGGTAGTCCCGTCGGTCTCCTCCAAAAGCTGAGACTCAGGATGGCCATTTCTCACGACTCCACGGTTTAGGGATTCATTGAGGGACTGGATAAGGTTGGAGCGCTTGTCCTCGTCTATCTGAGTGATGATGTACTTGGCGAAGTACAGAACTCTCTCCAGGTTTCTAGGAGAGAGATCCAATAGGAGCCCCAATCGGCTGGGTATTCCCTTGGAGAACCAGACGTGGGCTACAGGAGCGGCGAGTTGGATATGAGCCATTCGTTCTCGTCTGACCTTGGATCGAGCCACTTCGACCCCACACCTATCACAAATAACTCCCTTATATCGGATTTTCTTATATTTCCCACAGAAGCACTCCCAGTCCTTGGTGGGACCAAAGATACGCTCGCAGAAAAGCCCGTCCTTTTCAGGCCGGAGGGTACGGTAGTTAATGGTCTCAGGCTTGGTTACCTCTCCGTAGGACCAGTTTTTGACCTGCTCCGGGGCAGCAATGGAGATGCGAATAGCGTTAAATTCCATGGTTTGGGGCATCCTCCAATCCATCTGTTTCGTCTGTTACTTCTACTTCGTCTATGCCCAGGCCTAGGCCTAGGTCTAGGTCTAGGTCTAGGTCTAGACCTAGCTCTAGGTCTAGGTCGGCTATGATTTCACCCTCAACGGTAATTGGCTCCGTAATATCCTGTAGCATGGGCTGGCCATCTTCGTCATGCAGCAGATCCACAGAGAGACCTAGGCTCTGGAGCTCCTTTACCAGCACATGGAAAGACTCAGGTACTCCTGGCTGTACCACGTCCTCCCCCTTAACGATGGCCTCGTAGGTCTTGACTCGTCCGATTACATCATCGGACTTAACGGTAAGCATTTCCTGTAGGTTGTAGGCGGCGCTATAGGCCTCCAGAGCCCACACCTCCATCTCTCCGAATCGCTGTCCTCCGAACTGTGCCTTGCCTCCTAGGGGTTGTTGGGTTATAAGTGAGTATGGGCCTGTGGATCTGGCGTGGATTTTGTCCTCTACCAAGTGGATGAGCTTCATCATGTATATGTAACCCACAGTTATGGGCTGGTAGAAGGGCTCACCTGAAAGTCCATCGTACAGTATGCTCTTGCCCAGGATGGGCGCCGATTTACCAGTCTCCTTGCTCAGCCGAATGGCCACACGGAACATGTCCTCATCGGACATTTCCTTGATGTCGACTCCAGCTTCTCCCGTGAGCCAAATCTTGAGGCAGGCATTTCGGGCCTCGCCGGGATGGGCATCGCTCAGGACTTTTTCTGGGTCGTACCCCTGTTGGGTCAGCCACCCCTCCACAATCTTCATGTCAATATGTGTGTTGTCATTTTCCGAGTTGGTTTCCTTGGCACCAGATTGGTCAATCATCCACGCTCTGGCCAGAGCGTCTTCAATAGAGATATCTTCCGCTCCGTCAAAGACGGGGCTCACTACCCTAATACCCAGGCCATGGGCAGCCATACCAAGATGGGTTTCCAGCAATTGGCCCAGGTTCATTCTGGAGGGCACTCCTATTGGATTTAGGATGATGTCCATTGGGGTCCCGTCGGCGAGGTAGGGCATATCTGCCGAGGGCAGTACCCGGGAGATGACACCCTTGTTACCGTGACGCCCCGCCATCTTATCCCCCTCTGCTATCTTACGGGTCTGGGCTATCCACACTCGTACCAGGGTGTTTACCCCAGGTGGTAGCTCCTCTTTATTTGCTCGAGAGAGGACCTTCACATCTATCACCTTGCCTCTTTCCCCGTGGGGAACCTTTAGGGATGTGTCTTTCACATCCCTGGCCTTCTCTCCAAATATGGCCCGAAGTAGTTTTTCCTCCGCGGTGAGCTCTGTCTCACCCTTAGGAGTAATCTTGCCAACCAGGATGTCCCCTGGGCCCACCTCGGCACCTGGGTAGATAACCCCATACTCGTCTAGGTTTCGTAGACCATCTTCCCCCACGTTGGAGATGTCGCGGGTAATCTCTTCGGCACCCAGTTTAGTGTCTCTGGCCTCCACCTCGTATTTTTCTATATGGATAGAGGTGAACTTGTCCTTTCGTAGTAGGTCTTCATTTACTATGATGGCGTCCTCGAAGTTGAATCCTTCCCAGCTCATGAAGGCCACTAGGACGTTCTGGCCCAGGGCCAGTTCCCCGTTGTCCGTCGAGGAACTATCTGCCAGGGGCTGCCCGGCCTTTACCACGTCCCCTTTGGTGACTATGGAGCGCTGGGTGATGCAGGTCCCCTGATTGCTTCGTAGGAACTTGCGTAGAGGATACCTATGTTTATTCCCATCCACATCCGTAATCTCTATGGCATTTCCAGAGACACTGGTGACCACACCGGAGGTGCGGGATATGACCACTTGGCCGCTGTCCATCGCCACTCTCCACTCCATTCCAGTGCCCACCAATGGAGCCTCGGTACGAACGAGTGGTACCGCCTGGCGTTGCATATTAGAACCCATAAGTGCTCTGTTAGCGTCATCGTGCTCCAGGAAGGGGATTAAAGCCGCGGACACACTCACAATCTGTATGGGTGAAATGTCCATGTAGGATACGTTTTCTGGCGGCTCAAGGGAGAAAACTTCACCCCGTCGTACTTCTACCCTATCGGTGACAAACTGGTTCTTTTTGTCCAGGGGAGAGTTGGCCTGGGCGATGGGGTACAGTTCTTCCTCGTCGGCAGCTAGGTAAACAATGTCATTGGGGTCTGCCGACGCAAAGGGCTTTACCTTAATGGTGCATGGTGGAAGGACAGCAAGGCGCTTCGCCCCAGCTGCTGATACCAATTGGCCTTTTCTGGCTACCACCTTGCCCTGATCATCTACCACAGCCTCGGTAATTATGTGACCTTGTAAACCCGGGTATGTATTCGGTACTTCCCACAGTATCCTGCGGTAAGGAGTCTCTATGAAGCCAAAGTCATTGGTTCTGGCGTAGGTGGCTAGGGAACCCAAAAGACCGATGTTTGGGCCCTCTGGGGTCTCGATGGGGCAGATGCGGCCGTAGTGAGAGTGATGGACGTCTCTGACGTCGAACCCCGCTCTCTCTCGAGAGAGACCGCCAGGTCCCAGTGCAGAGAGACGCCGTTTATGGGTAAGCTCGGCCAGTGGGTTGGTCTGGTCCATGAACTGGGATAGCTGGGAGCCGCCAAAGAACTCTCTCACCGCTGCTACAACAGGGCGAACATTTATCAGGGACGCAGCAGTAACCGCCGAGGGGTCTGGCTGGGTGGTCATCCTCTCACGGATAACGCGCTCCATGCGCAGGAATCCCACACGTAACTGATTCTGAAGGAGCTCTCCGACCGCTCTTATTCTTCTGTTTCCCAGGTGGTCTATATCATCGGAGTTGGCTTGGCCGTTGTTTATCTGAATCATCAGTCTGACTACGGCTATCAGGTCTTCCTTGGTTAGGTTTTGCCTATCAGTGCCGAGGTCAAGACCCAGCCTGCGATTCAGTTTATGCCGTCCCACCCTGCCCAAATCGTATCGGCGAGGGTTGAAGAACAGGTTCTCCATAAGGTTTCTAGCGTTCTCCACATTGGGGGGCTCACCTGGCCTGAGACGACGATAGAACTCCAGAAGAGCCTCATCTTGGTCCCGGACTTGGGTATCCCGCTCCAGGGTAGATTTCATGTACTGGTGCTGAGGGTCGTTGTCAACGTCTTGGAACAGGGTTAGCAACTCCTCCTCGCTTACTAGACCTAGGGCCCGAAGAAGAGTGGTGATGGGTGCCTTTCGCTTACGGTCCACTTTTACTGAAAGAACATCTTTGTTGCTTGTCTCAAACTCCAGCCATGCACCCCTATATGGAATCAACTTGCCAGAGCACAGGTTCCTGTCACTGGCAACGTCCCTTTCCAGTGTCAAGTAGACTCCGGGAGACCTCACCAATTGGCTGACCACCACCCTTTCGGCGCCGTTGATGATGAAGGTGCCTTGGGATGACATCATTGGTATATCACCTATGAACACCCTCTGCTGCGCCCGCTCTCCGGTTTCCATGATATCAAGGCGTGCCGTAATGTACAGGGGGGCTGCATAGGTTATCTCCCTTGCACGGCACTCTTCCTCGGAATACTTGGGCTCTTGAAACTCGTGGTCAAGGAATGACAACTCAAACCTACCACCGGTGAAATCCTTAATGGGCGATACCTCCTGGAATAAGGAGCTCAGACAATCGCCCATGAACCACTTAAAGGAAGCAATCTGTAGCTGTATTAGATTTGGGACATCCAACACCTCTGGTATTTTCGCATAGGATTTCTGAGGAATGTATGTGCCGATATTCTGAGTAGGGTTTACAGCCAAAGATGCCATCGTGAATCACGCTCCTGGACGGAATTAGAATAGAATCTATTAGACGCGCGGAATCTGCAACTGAGAAGTCGCACCGGGGAAAATAGAGAAAATACTCTGGGACATAAACTGGCAGCAACGCAGTGTACCCCTTAGTGTAGCAGATGTCAATCCCGTGTACTACTTCCAAATCCAATCACTTCAGCCGCTACTTGGCTGTCAGTGGGATTTCAGGGACAAGAGCCAGGCATGTGGCTTCCGACACACCTGCTCCTGTGTTTCGCATGATGAGACTCTACCAGTGTCGCCCTTCATAGATCATAATAGATGAGTACACTGATTGCGAGGGTTGCTTCATTCGTTGCCTCTTGCGGAAATTGGGTAGTATACTCTACTCCCATCGACTGCCATCACTGCGCCTCATTATATTCTTGGGGTAAGTCTTTGGCTGTAAGGAGGAATCCATTGAAGGCAGTTTATATCTCTGAGTTTGGCGATGTCGATAAGCTGATTTATGGCGACCGACCAGATCCTTCGCCTGGTCAAGGTGAGGTTGTCCTGCGGGTGAGGGCCAGCGCCCTAAACCATCTGGACTTGGGCCTTCGCTCTGGTAGAGGAAGGGTTCCCAGGGATCTTCCTAGAATTCTGGGCTGTGACATGGCTGGGGAAATAGCCCTGGTGGGCCCCGGAGTCACAGGATTTGAGAAAGGGGATCGGGTACTGGTGGACAACCGGCTGAAGTGTGATTCTTGTGGCCCTTGTCTTCTTGGACAGGATCAGTATTGCCGTAACCAACTTCGCGTTGGGGTAGACGTGGACGGTGGTCACGCGGAGTACTGCAATGTGCCGGCCATAAACGTGTACAAGTTTCGCCAGTCGATGTCCTTTGAGGAAGCGGCTGCAATTCCTCTGGCTTTTCACACTGCGTGGCATTGCCTTATGGTGCGGGGCCAGCTTCAGCCGTGGGAGACTATCCTGATTCAGGCTGGTGGCAGCGGGGTTGGCAGCGCGGGTATCCAGATAGCAAAGCGTATCGGGGCCAGGGTAATCACAACGGCTGGGTCAGATGATAAGGTGTCCAAGGCCCAGGATCTGGGCGCAGATGAGGGTATCAACTATCGCAACGTCCCAGAGTTCAGCCAGAAGGTGAAGGAGCTTTCCGATGGACATGGAGCGGATATGATATTGGATGTGGTGGGTGCGGCGGTTTGGGAGCAGAATCTGCTCAGCCTGAGAGAGGGTGGAAGGCTGGTCATAACCGGCACCACCTCGGGTGCCCAGACCAGCATGGACCTGTCTATTCTAACAGGCAGGCCACTTACATTGATGGGTAGTGGGGGTCGCTCTCGGCGTTCTTTTGGCGAGATGATGAGCGTCATCAACCGGGGCGAGCTCTGTGGAGTGGTGGGCTCGGTCTTTTCTCTTCAGGATGTAGCCAAGGCGCACCAGGTGATGGAGAGCCGAGACTTCTATGGCAAACTGGTTATCCAGGGACCTTAGGGGAGTAGTTCCAACGTGTATATTCACTGGTTGGGTGAAATCGGCGGCGACCAGGAAGAGATAGTGGGTGGAAAGGGTGCCAATCTGTCTAGGCTTGCTCGGTTGGGGGTGCTTGTTGCTCCCGGATTCTGTGTAAGCCTTCAGGCGTACAAAAAGTTCATGGCCAGTAACGATGTTGGTGAGGTCGTGGAGCGGTTCCTCGACGAATTAGGCAAAGGAGACGTGCAGGAGACAGCAGCACAATCGGCTGAGCTACAAAGACTGTTTCTACTAGCCGATATGCCACAGGACATAAAAAGTGAGATAGAGGTTGCATACAGAGACCTGCGTGGCGTGACTGGTTGCCAGGAGCTTTCGGTGGCTGTGCGGTCTTCTGCTACTGCAGAGGACATGCCGTGGGCCAGCTTTGCCGGTCAGCACGACTCCTACTTGAATATAAAAGGTGAGAGGGACCTGATTGAGTATGTGAAACGTTGTTGGGCCTCCTTGTGGAACGTACACTCGGTTCATTACCGAAACACCAATGGGATTGACATTCTCCAGAGCTTCATGGCTGTTGTGGTGCAGCAGATGGTGCCCTCCATCTCCGCAGGGGTTCTATTTTCCGCCAACCCGATTTCAGGTGACCTTTCGGAGACCCTTGTCAACTCCAGCTGGGGATTGGGCGAGAGTGTGGTAATGGGCTCCGTGGTCCCGGACACTTATGTGATAGATAAGGTGTCCGGGGATATCAAGTCTCGAACCATATCCCATAAAGCTGTCCTGGTCGAATCCTTAGAGGGTTCAGGAACCAGGGAGGTCTCTGTTCCGGTGGACCAGCGGGGCCAATCCTCTTTAAGTGATGGTCAGTTATCTGATTTGTACGGCCTGGCTCTGATTATTGAGAATTACTACCTTGCTCCCCAGGACATTGAGTGGGGGTTCGATGGTAAGCAGTTTTACATTCTGCAATCGCGGCCTATAACAGGTCTGGAGGGCGTCCGCCCTCGGAGAGCATGAACTTAGTATCCATCATTTAGGTGATAGGGCACTAGCCTGGAGGTGCAATGAATCAAGGAAACCTTTTGGAATGTCAGCGCTGGCGCATGATGGTGGAGGCTGAGCACGCCCAGTCTGAGTGGGCCCGAGGGAAGACCCAGGAACCTGAAGACTTTTGGGAGTCTTTCGCAGAGCGCTTCAGGCCAGAGCCTTCGCGTACCGACGACCCCGTGGTGCAACGACTCCTGCAGGAGGTGGAGCTACGTCATACCGTTATTGACGTTGGTGCCGGTGGAGGAAGACTTGCATTGCCCTTCTCGCTGCAATGCCAGCAAGTTGTGGCCGTGGAACCTTCGGCCAGTATGGGCTCGATTCTGGACGAGGAGGCCCAACGGGCACAGATTGGCAATATAGTCCTGGTGCCATCCAGTTGGGAAGAGGCAGAGATTGGAGCCGCGGACATTGTCCTATGCGTCCAGGTGCTCTACACAGTCAAGGACATTGTTCCCTTTGTGCGCAAACTAGAGGCTCATGCTAGGGAGAAGGTTCTGGTGGTGTTGTACGAGAACCCACCCCAATTCCAGGCTCATCCCCTATGGCCGAGAGTCCATGGGCAGAAGCGCCTCAAGCTGCCGTGCCTCAGAGATTTCATGCAGGTTCTCTGGGAGATGGACATATACCCTGATTTGGAGATGCTGACACCCCAGGAGCCTCGGGGATTTGAGAGCCGAGAGCGGGCTTTGCAACAGATGAGGCCTCGTCTGTTGGTGGCCCCAGGCAGCCATGGAGAGTGGCGGTTAGAGGAGGCCTTGACAGACATGCTTGAGGAGGTGGACGGCCGATTCAAGATTAGGGGCGTACCACCTTTCCGACCCGCCTTGGTATCGTGGCAGAAGCGTCAACTTTAGAGGCGTATTGGCAGATAGTGAGCCATCGAATACAGGCGGCTGAGCGTATTTCTAAAGGGAATATGGGCTCAGAACTTAGGTAGGGGAAGTCCTTATGGCACAATTCTCTGGAGTGTAGTGCTGTGAGAGGGTGACACTGGTGGTCTAGAGGTCAGCATTAATCTGACAGGCAGGTTTAGAGAATTGGCATTATCATCCAAGAGTCGCTGCCACAGACGATATAATTGGCAGCAGTTCTGCAAGGTACCGTCTAAACTAAATAAGTGCCGAAGCGCTGTAAAAACCCTTGACTCCCTTAGATGGCGAATGGTATAGTTGGGCCCGTGTCTATAAGTAGAGGGATTATAAGCTGAATATCTGACTACATACAGACAGCGTTAACAGGTGCTAATTCCGCGGCGTCTGGAAGCATCCAGGCGCTCTTTTTTGTACATTAAAAACTGAATAGAGGTTTACGGGCCTGAGTGTGGGTTAAGTTACTACGGGTCCACGGTGGATGCCTTGGCGCCAAGGGCCGAAGAAGGGCGTGGCAAGACTGCGAAAAGCCTCGGCGAGCTGTCTAGCAAGCGTAGCCGGGGATTCCCGAATGGGGAAACCCATCCCGATGAACTCGGGATAGCCCTAACTGAACCCTTAGGTTAGGGTGGGTAAGCGAGAGAACTGAAACATCTCAGTACCTCGAGGAAAATAAATCAACCGAGATTCCCTTAGTAGTGGCGAACGAACGGGGAATAGCCCAAACCACTGGAGCTTAGTGGGCTGAGGTCTTATGCTTCAGTGGGGTTGTAAGGCGCATGTGGGGAAGCCTCAGTAACCCCACGGGAGTGATAAACCTCTTCTTTAGCCGAAGGTCCCTGGAAAGGGCCACCATAGCGGGTGATAGTCCCGTAGGCGAAAAGGAAGGGGCTCCCGATGCGACCTTGAGTACCACGGGACACGGGAAATCCCGTGGGAAGCAGGGGGGACCACCCTCCAAGGCTAAATACCCTTGGCGACCGATAGTGTACCAGTACCGTGAGGGAAAGGTGAAAAGAACCCCGGAAGGGGAGTGAAATAGACCTGAAACCGTGGACCTACATACGGTCGGAGCCCCGATTTATCGGGGTGACGGCGTGCCTATTGAAGAATGAGCCGACGAGTTAATTTTTGCGGCAAGGTTAACTTCGTGGACGAAGGGAGCCGAAGCGAAAGCGAGTCTTAATAGGGCGAATGAGTCGCAGGGATTAGACCCGAAACCGGGTGAGCTACCCATGGCCAGGGTGAAGCTCCGATAATATCGGAGTGAAGGCCCGAACTCGTGGTCGTTGCAAAGACCTGGGATGAGCTGTGGGTAGAGGTGAAATGCCAAACGAACCCGGAGATAGCTGGTTCTCCCCGAAATGCATTGAGGTGCAGCCTCGAGGATGAATGTTGGAGGTAGGGCTCTGGATGGGCTAGGGGGCGTGAGCTTACTAAACCCAACCAAACCACCAATGCCAATATATCTTACCTCGGGAGTGAGACAGTGGGGGATAAGCTTCATTGTCGAGAGGGAAACAGCCCAGACCACCGGCTAAGGTCCCTAAGTGCGGACTAAGTGGTAAAGGAAGTGGGATCGCCCAGACAGCCAGGAGGTTGGCTCAGAAGCAGCCACCCTTTAAAGAGTGCGTAATAGCTCACTGGTCGAGGGATTCTGCGCCGAAAATCCAACGGGGCTTAAGTCCGCCACCGAAGCCGTGGCTCCATCTCGAGAAGTCGAGATGGGGGGTAGGGGAGCGTT
Source organism: SAR202 cluster bacterium AC-647-N09_OGT_505m (assembly GCA_009391225.1). Next base: position 8,597 of record VEXC01000014.1, on the reverse strand, counting down.
CCCCAGGCGCTGAAGGTGAATCGTGAGGTTTGCTGGAGCGTGGGGAAGTGAGAATGTCGGCATGAGTAGCGCAAACCAGGGTGAGAATCCCTGGCACCGAAAGCCTAAGGTTTCCTACGCAACGTTGTTCGGCGTAGGGTTAGTCGGGCCTAAGCCGTAGCCGAAAGGCGAAGGCGATGGACAACGGGTCAACATTCCCGTACCACCTTTATCTCGCTTTAAAGCAAAGGGGGGACGCGGAAAGGTAGGCGGAGCGCGCCCATTGGACATGGTGCGTCCGCCCCTGAAGGCCATGCCAGGATAGGAAAATCCGTTCTGGCGTTACGAGCTGAGGGGGGTAGAAACTTCGAGGTCTCCTCGGAGAATTCCGTTGAACCTATACCGCCAAGAAAAGCCTCGTTGTTATGGGATAGGGGTGACCGTACCGCAAACCGACACAGGTAGGCAGGGGTAAAAGCCCCAAGGTGTTCGAGAGAACCCTCGTTAAGGAACTCGGCAATCTAACCCCGTAACTTAGGAAGAAGGGGTGCCCTGGAGGTGAAGGGACTTGCTCCTGGAGCCTTTCGGGGCCGCAGCTAATAGGGCCAAGCGACTGTTTAACAAAAACACAGGTCTCTGCTAAGGGGAAACCCTACGTATAGGGGCTGACGCCTGCCCAGTGCCGGAAGGTTAAGGGGAGGGGTGAAGCCTCGGCGCAAGTCGAGGGGGCAGCTCTGAACTGAAGCCCCGGTGAACGGCGGCCGTAACTATAACGGTCCTAAGGTACCGAAATCCCTTGTCGGGTAAATTCCGACCCGCAGGAAAGGCGTAACGACTTGGTCGCTGTCTCAACGAGGGACTCGGCGAAATTGCAAGGCCCGTGAAGATGCGGGTAACCCGCGACAGGACAAAAAGACCCCGTGGAGCTTTACTGCATCCTGACATTGGACTGGGGTCAGAGTTGTGTAGGATAGGTGGGAGGCTAGGAAGTCCCGACGCCAGTCGGGATGGAGCCAACGTTGAAATACCACTCTTCTCTGTCTTTGGCTCTAACCCTGGATAGGCCAGGGGACCGTGTCTGGTGGGCAGTTTGACTGGGGCGGTCGCCTCATAAAAGGTAACTGAGGCGCCCAAAGGTCCCCTCAAGGTGGATTGGAAATCACCTGCAGAGTGTATTGGCATAAGGGGGCTTGACTGCGAGACCTACAAGTCGAGCAGGGACGAAAGTCGGGCAAAGTGATCCCACGGTTCCGTGTGGAAGGGCCGTGGCTTATCGGATAAAAGCTACCCCGGGGATAACAGACTAATCTCGCCCAAGAGTTCATATCGACGGCGAGGTTTGGCACCTCGATGTCGGCTCGTCGCATCCTGGGGCTGAAGAAGGTCCCAAGGGTCCGGCTGTTCGCCGGTTAAAGCGGCACGCGAGCTGGGTTCAGAACGTCGTGAGACAGTTCGGTCTCTATCCGTCGTGGGCGCAGGAGATTTGAGGGAGGCTCTCCCTAGTACGAGAGGACCGGGAGGGACAGACCTCTGGTGTGCCGGTTGTCCCGCCAGGGGCACCGCCGGGTAGCCACGTCTGGAGTGGATAAGCGCTGAAAGCATATAAGCGCGAAGCCCTGCCCAAGACTAGATCTCCCATCCTTCCATTGGAAGGAGTAAGGCCACAGGTAGACTACCTGTTTGATAGGCCGCAGGTGTAAGTCCCGTAAGGGATTGAGCCTAGCGGTACTAATCGGCCGAGGACTTGACCCACATTCAGGCGCGTAGACCTCTATTCACGGGATTGGAGCACTGCTCCGGTCCCTACTTCAGGGTGACACTCTGCACCGTGAGTGGTTAGCTTAGTGGTACAGAGGTGCACCTTGTTTGACGCGGGGTGGAGCAGTGGCAGCTCGTCGGGCTCATAACCCGAAGGTCGTTGGTTCAAATCCAACCCCCGCTACCAAAACATAGATACGAAAGGCCCTCCAAAGGTTCCACTGGGGGCCTTTCGTTTCGTCTTTTGTGGTTTGCTTTCACCACGAATGTCTGGCCTGCTGCAAAAGAGTTCTCCTGCGGTTTGATTGAAAGTTTCTTCGTGTCCCATACCATGGTTCCTATTTCATTGCAGGGTTGTCTCATGGATATTTCTCTACTTGCTGATATCCCAGTTCGACATGGCTCCCACATGTGAAGACGGGTTTTGCTGTTCCTATCCGCCCAGATACAATAGTTTGACAGGGGTGGGCATTTGATACAAACTGTGGTCGTTACATACCAGTGTGACCTCCAGTTTGGGGATTCTTGGAATAGTGTCCAGGCCAGATTGCAGAATGAATTAAGGCAGAGACGGATAAAATTAGTCGGTAAAGGAACGTTCCCCATCCGAAGCGCTTGGATTAGAATCCGGTGCTAAGAATCCCCAGCACATGACTAAGGCTTGGAAAACCCCAGGCGACTAGTCTCGTTGAATCAACTTCAAGCAGAATTTAGCAATTCGGAGATTCTCAATGACGGATGACATTGCTAGGGTAAAAACTCCTCTGGATGCTGCTCAACTTATACATGAGGCCTTGCGTAATGCAGCAGGTCAAGTGAAAGAAATATCAGGTCAACTAAAGACAGGCAATAGCCTACAAGGCTTCAAGTTAGCTTTTGATTCTTGGGCCACGGCTCTAGTATTCCACTTAAGCCAAGAAGAGATATATGTCGAATCTTCCCTGACAAATGCCCTGGCATCCGATGGAGGTGAGAGTAACCATACCAATGAAGAAGTGACAAAGATGCTGCTCACTCTTGGTAGCGTTGGTCGCAGCCAACAGATGGAGATAATCGAAGATGTATTCAGCGTGCTTTATAGCGAGATAGGCAATACAAGTTTAATCACTCGCACAATTCAGCACCTGCATAGGCGAATAGTACAAATGGGAACAACACAGGATAATCACTTCGAAATCCAAGAGGCTGTAGTCCTACCCCTTCTTCGTGAGGGGATGGATGAGTGTCAACAGTTGGAGTTTATCAAGAATCTTCTGATTGACAATGAATCCGATGACCCTAGATGGATTATTGATTGGGTGTCTCAGCAGTCGGATTCAAGTGGGAAGATAGCTTTGGCTGAACTAGAAAGCAAGTTTGCAAATGTTTAGTTTTGTTCGAAGGCAAAGACATGGTTGATGATGATGTAGCTAAGCTAGATAACCCAATAGACGTCATGTATCTATTTCACAAGGCTTTCATGGCCCTTTCTATGCGAACAGAAAATCTTGCGGCTCAGAGCGTGAATGGCAGTGACTTGACGGTTTTCCGAGAGGCTTTCGAGTCCTGGCGACAGTTGTTTCTATACCACGTTGACACGGAAGATAAATATATGACAGCTCCACTGCTGGAAAGCCAGGCGGCTCGAAAGAACGAGGATGAGCACGAAGAGTTGAGGCGAAGCACGACTGACGTGCGTGACATTCTGGATAAGGGTGATTCGGCTGGATTGTCCAAGTACGTGAGTGAAGTGATGCGTGTTATGGACGAAGAACAACATGAAGAATTGACATGGAAGATGCAGGAGGTTGAGGATTATCTCAGGCAGGCAATTGGAGAAGACAGAGTAGTAGCACGCACAAGGCGACATCTGCATGGGCTGGTGATGACGTTGCGCATACTCGAATTTGACCATTTTGAGAACGAAGAGGCCTTCGTCGTCACCGAAGTGCGTGAGCGAATGACCGTTGACCAGCAGATGGAAGTGGCCAGGCACCTACTTATCGACGACAAATCCGAAAACCCTAGATGGATTATTGATTGGCTGGTCAATGAGTTGGATTCAGATGATCGTAAACTCCTGGCAGAACTGGAATCGCGTCTTTAGGGTGTGTCTAGGTGTATATTTTCGGACTCAGAAAGGGGACGTGGCCAATTTGGCAACACGCGAACGTCTCTCCATCAGGCCAGTGGAGTCTCCACAAGCCTAAGTGCCTCCAGAGATAAATGGGTCGGCTGACAGAGCGCTAGATTTCGGTATTTAGAGTCTATGTATGCTACTGCGATTGACATTAACTCAAGAGTTTGGGTGCAACGAAACTGAGAACAATTAACTAGCGATAAGTTATGGATTTTGCTTTAGCATAAAATGAGTGAAATACACCGTAGCCAAAACAAAACCGAGATGCCTTCGACTAGCTACCACTCGATTTCAGGGAGAGGATTGTAATGCCCCTCAACGTTGTTGTCATTGTCAAGCAGGTAATTGATCCTGAGACTAAGGTCTCAGCACTAAGACTTGATCTAGAGAATCACACGGTCTCGTCACCTAGCAATGCACCCCCAGTAGTCAATGGTTTTGATGACCAGGCCGTAGAGGCTGCCTTGCGCCTAAAGGACGGGCAGGGCGCTCACGTCACTGTAATCTCTGCCGGTAGTGCTTTCACTATGGCTGTCATAAAGAAACCCATATCTATGGGCTGTGACGAAATGGTATTGCTCCAGGACCCGATGTTCGAGAACATGGATAGCTTCGGCACTGCGCAGGTATTGGCTGCTGCGATAAAGAAGATTGGGGACTTTGATTTGATTCTTGGTGGACGCCAGGCTTCTGATTGGGACAATGCACAAACTCCTCTGGGCCTGGCAGAGTTTCTAGGTATCCCTTGCATAACCATGGCTAAAAAAGTTGATGTCACGGACTCAAAAGTGATTGTAGAGAGAGTGATTCCAGATGGGCATGAGGTGATAGAAGCCAGTCTACCATCACTCGTCATAGTGAGTAATGAACTGGGACAACCACGGTTTCCGACAATTACAAATACCATGGCTGCGGTCCGCAAGATTCCTAAAGTGTGGACAGCGGAAGACCTAGAGATCAGCATTTCTGGGCAACAGGTCAGGATAATGGACCTCTTTGTTCCCGTCATCGATAAGGACTGCGAATTCATAGAGGGTGAGAATGAGGAAGATGTGGGTCGTAAGCTGGCACTAACTTTGCGAGAGGCAAAGCTAATCTAGTCTAATATATGTCGCTCTGGTATCTATGTAGGTGGGATTGGAAACAAGAAGCAAAGTGGGTTGAAAAGCCAAAGGGAATCCCACTAAGATTGATAATTAGATTCTGGGAGTAGCAATGGCGAATAAGAATGGAGTCCTCGTAGTAGGCGAAACAAGTGAGGGCAAACTGGCGTCGATTTCTAAGGAAGCACTGGCATGTGCTCGCAGGTTGGCCGACGAACTCGGTTCCGAGGTCGCCATAGCCATACTTGGCAGCGGCATGGAGTCAGCAGGATATGAGGCAATTTCCTTTGGAGCAGATAAGGTCTACTTGGTGGATGATTATTTGCTAGATGATTTCCAGGTAGACGTATATCTGTTCGTCTTGGAAAGGATTGTTCGGGATTACAATCCCCAGATAGTCCTTTCGTCCAAGACTAGTATTGGACGGGATTTGGCGCCTCGATTGGCATTCAGATTGGGGACGGGGCTGATTCAGGATTGTATAGAACTGTGGATTGACAAAGATTCAGGGAGATTGGCGGCAAACCGCCCTGTGTTCGGCGGTAGCTTCATCGCCACTGTGGTTGGGGAGGGGATTCTGCAGGTAGCAGCAATCCGTAGCAAGGCTATCGAGGAGTTAGAGCCCCAAGCTTCAAGACAAGGTGAAATAGTCGAGTATACAGCAGATATAGATGCGTCCGTAGCCAGGACGCACTTGGTGCAGAGAGTCAAAGAGGAGACTGAAGGCATCAAACTAGAGGAGGCCTCAGTAGTGGTGAGTGGAGGCCGTGGCTTGGGCGGTCCTGAGCCATTTGAACAGCTAAGAGTGTTGGCCAAGTTGCTAGGCGGTGCTGTGGGTGCCTCTAGAGCCGTCTGTGACGCGGGTTGGTTACCTTCCAGCTATCAAGTTGGATTAACTGGAAAGACAATCACTCCTAATCTTTACATTACAGTGGCTATCTCGGGCGCGACCCAACATATGGCAGGTTGCGACAGATCCAAGGTAATTGTAGGAATCAACAAGGATAAGGAGGCCGACATCTTCAAGGCGGCCCGGTATGGGGTCATTGGGGACTGGAACAAAATCCTTCCTGCATTTATAGAGCAAGTCAAGGAGTTAGTGGGACCATCATGACTCCTCTCATTTAGTGTTAGTCTGCCTCTGTGTAGGTTCAACTGAGGGCATAGAAATGAACCTAAAACCCATCTCTCTACTCCTGCTACTGCCAGCACTTATGTTGGTGCTGCACTGTGGCCTCACCACAACCACCCACTGCCATGTATCTGAGACGTCCGTGTGTTAGAGAACCGCCACTGGCGTGTGGCACACCCTCTGATGGGTTATGATGTGTGGAGCGTTGAAGAGGGGGGGCAAGCAGTTGGTCAAGGTTTGGAGTTCGTTATAGCCCACTATATATTCGCTGCAACAACAGGCCTATAAGTAAGGAGAGTCTAAAACAATGATGGGAGGATTCTATAAGGCTAAGGCTAGAAGTACCATGGTGGATTGGCTGCGATTGGGGTGCATATCTCTATGCTTCCACCCACCCCACGCCTGGAGAGGAGCGCAATTGACATGAAATGTCCACGATGCGGTAACGATAATACAGGAGATGCTCGGTTCTGTGGAGTGTGTGGAATTACTTTGGGTGCGTATACAACAGGCGATTCAACTTCTCAGGGAATGGTTTCTCAAGGTCCTCATAGCATGGTAGACCGGATGATTGGAGCCTCTCGACTTGATGTAGGCATATTCGAAGAAGTGGAGGCAGATTCATCTGCCACAAGGCAGGCTCTGTCTGTGGTATTCCTTGTAGCCTTGGCAACTGGAATAGCATCCTTAGGCGAGGTTGGACTCAGTGGATTATTGATAGGCGTTGTGGTCGCTATCGCTGGGTGGGTGATTTGGGCTTGGATAGTGTATCTCATCGGCACGAAGTTACTTCCAGAACGCGAAACTCATGCAAACTGGGGGCAGATAGCACGTACTCTGGGCTTCGCTCAATCCCCAGGTATACTGAGAGTGTTGGGCGTCGTACCTGCAGTAGGTGGTATTGTCTTCGTGGTAGTGTCTGTCTGGATGCTCGTGGCAATGGTCACAGCGGTGCGACAGGCGCTGGACTACACATCAACATTGCGGGCGGTTGGCGTAGTCTTGTTAGGCTTCATTCCCTACGTGACACTCATGGGCATCGCCCTGGCCATTCTGGGTTCTAGGGGATGAGTGAGAGACCAAAGCATATGTTGGACCGATTGCTCGAAAAGATTATTGGAGATTAGGTACAATATAGAGGCATAGAGATATATCTCCGCCTACTTCACAGTAGCCATATAATCCCCAACACCATCCTATCAGATGCAACGGACCACGATTCACAAAGAACTGCCCTTGCTCTGTGGCATACTGCGTACGGGTTATAATGAGAGAAGAGCCTATGTGACCCATAGGGCTGCAATCTTCTTTTCTGCGGAGTTCCATGGTGGGCCTTCGAAGCAAGCTCTCAGGGAGTCAGTAGATGGTGCTCGGTAATAATCATGGGTGACAGTCTGTTCAGGATTGTACCGGGGCTGGTATTGTGTTGCGCTATTGCTGCTCTAATCATCGGGACAACAAATAGGATTCCCGGGCTCGTTCTTGATCCTATACTTATAGCGCTTTTATTAGGCGTGGCCTTCAAGAACATTTTCCCTAAAGCACAGTGGCAAAGTGCGGGAACCAAGTTTTCAGGGAAGTTTATTCTGGAATTTTCTGTGATGATATTGGGCGCCAGCATCTTTCTCCCTAGGGTTGCTAGTGCTGGGTTAGGACTTTTTGTTTTGATACTGTGCGGAGTAGCTGGCAGTATGTTGGTCGCGTTTGTCGTAGGGCACATAATCCTCAAACTGAGTCCAAGACTCGCAATTCTAATTGGTGTGAGCAATTCCATATGTGGCAATTCTGCTGCTGTGGTGATGGCCCCCATAATTGGAGCAAGTTCTGTTGAACTATCCTCGGTGATTGCCATAAGTGGCCTCTTGGGCGCAATCCAAATCATTCTTTTGCCATTACTTGTCCCTGCTTTTGGGTTGAGCGAGTATCACTACGGAATTGTTGCTGGAATGGCGGTCTACGCGGTTGCTCAAGTATATGCGGCTTCCGCTACGGTTAGTGCCACCTCAGCATCGGTCGCCACATTCGTGAAATTAGTGAGAGTTATCCTATTAGCACCCCTAGTTGTGGTAGTCCAGCTACTTATCACTTTGAATGTTATTGGCTCTCTGGGGAATCTAGAAGGAACAGATAGCAGGAAGACAATTGGGCGCATTGGCATCCATCAATATGTACCATGGTTTGTTGTTGGATTCATAGTCCTTGCAATACTGAGATCGGTAGAGATTATTGGTGAAGTAGAGGGCAACAATATTCGTGAGTTCTCGAGGTATTCATTTCTCGTTGCGATATTGGCTATTGGCATGAGTGTAGATATTCGAGATATACTCAACGTCGGGGTAAGAATCGCACTGGTAATTTGTTCTGTCCTCCTATTCGTGATCACTATTAGTATGTTGGCTGGTAGCCATATGGTATTTGCTTAGAGATTGGTCAACTAGTTGTTAATCTCTAAAGAGAGAGTTGTTTCCAATAGTTGTGCCACAATTACTAAAGCAACGCCGATTGA